>CALDPK010000248.1 GCA_937911855.1 uncultured Trueperaceae bacterium
CGAAGTTGCCGCCATCGACGATGAGGCCGCCGATGGCCGTGCCGTGGCCGTTGATCCACTTGGTTGCCGAATGGATGATGACGTTGGCACCCTGCTCGAACGGGCGTACCAGGTAACCACCGATGCCGGAAGTGTTGTCCACCACCACGGCCACGCCATGGCGGTGTGCGGCAGCAGCTATCGCTTTCAGATCGGGCAGCTGCAGCGACGGGTTGGGGATGGATTCAAGGAAGACGGCCCGGGTGCGGTCGTCGATGAGGCGCTCGAAGTCAGCCGGGTCGTCGTCCTGACCGGCGAAGCGCACTTCGATCCCCAGCCGTTTGAGGGTCACGCGCAGCAGATTGGCGGTGCCGCCGTACAGGTTGGGGGAGGCGATGATGTTGTCGCCAGCTTCAGCCAGCGTGGTGATCGTGATGAACTCGGCTGCATGGCCCGAGGCAACCGCCAGCGCGCCGGTGCCACCCTCGAGGGCGGCGATGCGCTTCTCGAGCACGTCGTTGGTCGGGTTCATGATGCGGCTGTAGATGTTGCCGAACTCCTGCAGCCCGAAGAGCCGCGCGGCGTGATCCGCGTCGTCGAATGCGTAGGCGGCATTCTGGTAGATCGGGACGGCGACGGCGTTGGTTGTAGGGTCCGGCTGCTGGCCGGCGTGAATTTGCAGGGTTTCGAAACGGTAGGACATGTTGGTACCTTTCCTGGTGCAGTGCAGAACGGAGATGGCAGGTGACCCGGCCATGCGGGCACACCTGGAACGCAGCTTGCGGAATCAGCCGCCGATCAGAGGATGGGCCGGTCGGCGTCAGTCCGCGCGCGGCATTCGCGTGCAGCAGGGCAGTTCAGAAAAGGTTTTACAGATTGGTCGTTTCAAAATCCAGCCTCCAGTTGGCCCGCAGCCGGGCTCGCAAATTTCGAGGCTTTCGCCCCCATCTTTCCGGTCAGCGCACTATCGTAGTCCTGCTGCCGGCTGGATTTAGCACCCGTCTGAATGAAGACTGGTTGCCGCGGAGTCGATGGGCCAGATCCCTCGTCCGCTCTTGATAAGGCCGCGTCGGTCACACCGCGCGGTTGGGAAACAGTAAAACACATGAGCGCAGCGGTTGTCATCAGCTGAAGTACATGTCCGGTGCCATTGACAGCACGCTGCTTCGGCCCTATAGTCCAACCGTATGGTTGTACATGGGTTCGACGAAGAGGCTGCCGACCGGGTGTTTCACGCCCTTGCCAACGCCACCCGCCGTGACATCCTGCGCCGCAGCTTCGAGACTGACCTGTCGGTATCGCAGCTGGCCGAGGCGTACGACATGAGTTTCGCGGCCGTGCAGAAGCATGTAGCAGTGCTTGAGCGCGCCGGGCTGGTCAGCAAGGAGAACCAGGGGCGCGAGCGCCTGGTCAAGGCAGAGGCCGGGAAGCTGCTGTGGGCCCGGCAGGCGCTCGACGACCTGGAAGTGACCTGGCGCGAACGCGTCGACCAGATGAGCGACCTGCTGGCCGGTGACTCCGGACAGTAGGTAGTTCCTGGACTCTGGCAGCAGGTCGTGCCGGGCGTTGACAGAGGGCGCCTTAAAGATATATGGTTGTCTGCGCTGTGCCCGTGGGGGCTTAGCTCAGTTGGGAGAGCATCTGCTTTGCAAGCAGAGGGTCAGCAGTTCGAGTCTGCTAGCCTCCACCACAAGAAAGGCCGCCGGAGACGAAAGTTCCCGGCGGCCTTTTCCAATGCCTTTCAGTTATCGCGCTGTAGCTCAGTCCCCGTCAAACGACTCGGTGACTTTACGCGCGAAGATCATCCGTCCGACGTTCGTCTGCAGGCTGCTCGTCACGGCAGCCATGATGGTGGTCCCCATCAGTTCGGAACCGCCTTCGATGACAACCATGGTGCCGTCCGCCAGGTAAGCCACGCCCTGGCCGGCCTCACGGCCTTCCTTGCTCACGGTGACCGTGAGGCGGTCGCCGGGCAGGTAGAGCGTCTTCACCGCAGCCGCCAGCTGGTTCGGGTTGAGCACCTTCAGGCCCTGGACTGTAGCGACGCGCTCCAGGTTGTAGTCAGTGGTGACCAGGTCTGCTTCCAGGCTCAGCGCCAGGCTGACCAGCTTGTCATCCACCTTTTTGTCGTCAGGGTTCTCGTCAGTGATCTCGGTGACCAGGCCGGGAATGGCCGTCAGGCGCGACAGCACTTCGAGGCCGCGGCGGCCCCGCTTGCGGCGTTCCTCGTCAGCGTCATCGGCGATGCGTTGCAGCTCGCGCAGGATGAAGCGGGGGATGATCACGGGGCCTTCCAGGAAGTTGGCCTGGAAGATGTCGACGATGCGGCCGTCGATCACCGCTGAAGTGTCGAGCAGTTTGCCGCGGCGCTTCACCGCGACTTCCTCGGGCGGAGTGGCAGGCCGGATGGGCAGGAAACGGTGCCGGTTGCTGACGAACAGCGCCCCGACGCCCAGCACCAGCACTATCGCGATCAGCAGCGACCAGTACCAGGTGAAACCCGGGACGGGCGACAGCACGTTGTTCAGCAAAACGGTGAGAAGCAGCGCGACTGTAGCTCCGACGATGGCTGCGAGCCAGGCGTCCGCGGCGATGGCGGTGAGCCGCCTGATCATCGCTTTCCAGGTGCGGCCCAGCCAGCGGGCCGGTGCGGCTCCGAGCAGGTAGAAGATGAGTACGCCCAGCAGGGTGACGTACCCCGAAACGTTCGGGCCGCTCAGGGCGTTGCGCTGCATGAGCCAGTCGCTCAGCAGGAAACCTGCCGCGCCGCCCAGGAGGCTTATTGCGATACGGAAGATGGAAGTGGTGTCTGATCTCATGTGCGTAGTCGGCCGGCTGCTGTCATCCCCAGACGGCGGCCACGGCGTCCTTGAGTGTCGTCGCCTGAGCCGCTTCGTCCTGTGAGCGCGGACCAATCAGCCGATGGTACCCCGCGCGCCGGGCCTCCTGGAAGCGTCGGGCAAGCTGGGGGACACTCCGCAGCTCACCGGCCAGGCCGACTTCGCCGGCAACGGCCGTTGATTCCGGAAGCGCCTGGTTGGTGACGGCCGAGTAGACGGCGAGTGCCACGGCCAGGTCGGTACCGGGATCCGTCAGGCGCAACCCGCCCGCCACGTTCACGAACACGTCCAGTCCCGACAGCGGCAGGTCAAGGCGGCGTTCAAGGACGGCCAGGATCACGTCTACCCGCCGGCCGTCCAGACCCTGCACCACCCGGCGCGGCGCGGCGTAAGGCGATTTGGATGCCAGCGCCTGCACTTCCAGCAGCAGCGGACGCTGACCTTCAAGGGCCGCCACGATCACGCTGCCGGGGATGCCCTGCACCCGCTCGGACAGGAACGCCAGCGACGGGTTGCTCACCGGGGTGAGGCCTTCGCCGGTCATCTCGAACACGCCCAGCTCGCCCGTCGACCCGAACCGGTTCTTCATGCTGCGCAGCACCCGGTAGCCCGCCGCCGATTCAAGCGAGACGGTGACGTCCACCATGTGTTCAACGGTCTTCGGCCCGGCCAGCTGCCCCTGTTTGGTCACGTGGCCGATCAGTACCAGTGTGCTGCCTGCCTGCTTCGCTGCGGCCGTGAGCAGCGCGGTCGAGTCGCGCACCTGGGTGAGGGTGCCGGGTGAGGCGCCATCATCAGCTATGAGCGTCTGGATGGAATCCACGATCACCAGCCCCGGTCCTCGGCTCTCAAGCAGGCCGGCGAGCACCCGTGCGTCGTATTCTCGGGTCAGCTCGAGGCCGGGCGCAACGTTCAGGCGCCTGGCGCGCATCTCCACCTGACCCAGCGCTTCCTCGCCTGCCACCAGCAGGGTGCTGCGCCCGAGCTGCAGGCTGTGGCTGGCCAGCTGCAGCAGCAGGGTGCTCTTGCCGATGCCGGGTTCACCGGCGATGAGGACTACGCCGCCTTCTACCCAGCCGCCGCCCAGAACCCGGTCGACTTCCTCGAGCCCGGTGGACGTGCGGCCCAGCGGACTGGCGGCAACCTGCTCGAGGGTGAGGACCTCGGCGGTCGCTCCTCGCGGCGGTCCCGCACGGAGTCCGCCGCCGCTGCTGGCAGCGGGCCTGATCTCCACACGCTCCATGGAACCCCAGGCGCCGCATTCAGGACAGCGGCCCAGGCTCGCTGGAGCCCGGGCGCCGCATTCATTGCATTCGTAATGTACTTCTGTCCGGGCCACAAGCCGTCAGCTTGTCACAGGATGGGCACAAGGCGCGTGAAGACGATGTGGTCGCCTTCAACGCGCACTTCTATCGGTTCATCCGAGCGGGCATCCATCAGTTCACGCGAGAGCGGATCCTCAATGTATTCGCGCATGATGCCGCGCAGCGGCCGGGCGCTGTCGCCCTGGGGCAGGCGGTCCACCAGGAACGGCGCGACCTCGGGGGCGAAGCTGACCTTGATCTCGCGCGTCGCGAGCTCCATGCGGATCTCTTCAAGCATGCTGACCGTGATCGACACGATGCCGGAATGGTCGAAGGCGTCGAACGCGATCACTTCATCGAGGCGGTCCAGGAACTCGGGGCTGAAGATGGTGCGCAGCGGAGCGTGCAGGTCCTGCCTGCCGCCGCTGTCCTGGAAGCCCACGCGGATCCCCTTGTTGAAGCCGGTGTTCGAAGTCATGATCAGGATCACGCGCCTGAAATCAACCTGACGGCCCAGGCTGTCGGTGAGGCGGCCGTCGTCAAGCACCTGCAGGAACGTGTTGTAGATGTCCGGGTGGGCCTTCTCCATCTCATCCAGCAGCACCACACTGAACGGCTGGCGCCTGACCGCTTCGGTCAGCCGGCCGCCCTGTTCGTGCCCGACGTAACCGGGAGGTGCACCGATGAGTTTGGAGACGCTGTGC
>CALDPK010000249.1 GCA_937911855.1 uncultured Trueperaceae bacterium
AGAAGGGCAGTGTCCTGTGGGCACCCAATATTGTCGGCATGGAGAACGGCCCGATAGTGGCGGCGCTTGAAGAGCGGCTGGGCATACCCGTCCACCTGGAGAACGACGCCAATGCGGCGGGCTACGCCGAGCATCTGTACGGCGCCGCCAGCGGACTGGAGACAAGCGTCTTCCTGACCCTGTCCACGGGCATCGGCGGCGGACTGTTCATCGGCGACCGCGTGATTCACGGTGCTCATGGAATCGCGGGTGAAGTTGGACACATGACGATGCTTCCCGGCGGACCCGTGGGTGGCGATGGCCACCTTGGAACACTCGAAGCGATCGCAGCCGGCCGCGCCATTGCCCGTGACGCAAGTTACGGCTACGGCGTGGAGATGGACGCACCCGAAGTATTCGAACGGGCGCGGGCCGGCGAGCGCATCGCCCTTGCGATAATCGACAACGCCGCAGAATTCACGGCGCTCGGCATGGCCAACATAGTCAAGCTGTTCGACCCGGCGGCCTTCGTGCTGGGCGGCGGCCTCACCAACGCAGGTGACGTGTACCTGGACAGGATCAGGGCAGCGCTGGAGCGGCACCTGGTCGGCTACCCGGAACCGGAGATCCGCGTGGCCCAACTTGGTGGCGACGCCGGCGTCATCGGTGCTGCGGCAGTTGCTGCGATGGCCGGAGGGGAAGAATGAACTGGGACCTGAACTGGGCGATCGCCGGCGCTGCACTTCTGATCTTCTGCCTGCGCATCGTCGACGTCTCGCTCGGAACGCTCAGGATCGCGATGCTGGTACGCGGCCATCAGCTGCTGGCCGGCACCCTCGGTTTCTTCGAATCACTCGTCTGGCTGTTCGCAGCCGCAGACGTACTGAACAACCTGGACAGTCCCCTCAAGTTCGTCGGTTACGCCGGCGGCTACGCGGCCGGTACCATGCTCGGTACTTCCATCGAGAAGTGGATCGCCATCGGCAGCATCCTGCTGCGCGTGATCGAAAGGTCCGACCAGCCCAGCAGCGTGGACGCCCTGCGCCAGGCCGGCTTCTACGCCACCGTGATGAACGCGCGCGGCCGTGACGGCGACGTGCAGATAGTCTTCTCGGTCATCCCTCGGCGCCGCCAGGGTGAAGCCCTCCGCATCATCCGCAGGCTGAACCCCAAGGCCTACGTGACGTTCGAGCAGACGGAACGGGCCAGTGCGGCAGTCGCCACCCCGCCGGCCGTGGTGCGCAAGTAGGACCGGTCAGTCTGCCAGGCGGGTGATCGCCCCGTCTGCGGCCACGTAAACCGCTGACGGCCGTGCAAGCGTGTCCGCGACAGCCCGCAGCAATGTGCGGTCTGAAGTGGGTGCGTCGGCAGCGTGCACGAGCAGCGGCCGGGCTTCCAGCCGGAAGCTGGCCGTATCAGCCAGCCGTTCCGCCAGCACTTCGAACGACCAGTCGTCTGCCCACAGCCGCTTGACCGCGAGCAGGCTGGCGCGCTGACCCCTGGCCTCCAGTCCCGCCTGTCCGGGCCGGCGTACGCGCCGCAGCTCCGGCAGGCGAGCCACCGTCTCGTAGAAGCCGTCGATCACCTCATCCAGCAGGTAGCTGCCGGTGATCAGCGCCATCGCTTCCGGCGCGCGTTCCTCCAGGTCATCCTCGTCCGGGTCAGCAGGGTCCACGCCCTCGAACACGTCCGAGAGCAGCCGGACCAGGTTGCCGTACCGGTAGAAACTCTCCTGGGACTCAGGCGGCACCAGCATGATGGGCGCGACGGCCAGCCCGGCGGCATGCAGTTTCGCCAGCAGCTCCAGCTCTTCTTCGCCCCGTGCACCCTCAGCGGGCAGCCAGTTGACGAGCACGTCAGATCCCCTGTTCACAGTCTGATTGTGCCACGGGAAAAAACCCGGGGTCATGATAAAGTGCGCCTGTGCGTATTACCGCCAGTCACGACAAAGGTCACGCGGTCACCAGGCTGCTGCTGATCCTGGCGCTTCTGGGCGTGGTGCTAGCCCTGCTCATAGTGTCAGCCCGCAATTACGTCGAAGTCGACGAGGTGGCCCTGCCCAACCTGGTCGGAATGAACATCGACGAGGCCAGCGCACTGCTGGCCCAGGAGAACATCACGGCAGCCGCCTACCCTGAGTTCATACGTGCCGCCAGCATCGACGAGGTGACCTCGCAGGCTCCGCCCGCAGGCACGATAGTGCGCCGCGGGCGTACGGTCTCGCTGGGCGTGCACACCCCGCCAAGCGAGGCCCGCGCACCGGTGCTCATAGGCCTTACCGCCGAGGAAGCCCTGGCGCAGGCCCGGCAGCAGAGCCTGAACCTGGGGCAGATCGAGTACGCCCATAATGACGCGCCGGCCGGCATAGTGATCAGCCAGAGTCCGGAGCCCGGCAGCGCCGTCGATCCTGAGGTCGGCCTGCAGGTAACCGTGAGCCGCGGACAGGAACTCCCGCCCGTAGCCATGCCTGACGTGCGCGGCCTCATGCTTGACGACGCCGAACAGCGGCTCAGGCAGGCGGGCTTCATCTCCGTCAGCCGGGTGGCTTCGGGAACCACAACCAACCGCCCCGGCAGCGTGGTCAGCCAGCAACCATCGGCCGGCGCAATGGTCGAGCGCAGCATGCCGGTCTACCTGAGCTACAGCCTGGCCGGAGACGTCGTCGTCCAGGTACCCGCACTCCGCGGTCAGGACGCCCAGACCGCCCAGATAAGACTGCGGGCCGAACGGCTGGCAGTAGCCGGAATCGAGTACACCGACGACCCCAGCGTTCCTACCGGCACCGTCGTCCGCACCCAGCCGGCAGCCGGCAGCTACATGCTGGCCAACACGCCGGTCCGTCTGGTCGTTAACGCTGCACCGGGTACCGTGCCGGAGTTCTCAGACGAAGCGCCGGCAGCCGGCATCGAACCCGGGCCCGGCAGCCCCGACCTGTTCCCGAGCGGCGAACTGGGTGGGCGCTCGGTGCCGTTCGAATTCGATCCCGCGGCGCAGGGGATACCGTCACTCATGAACCAGCGCTACGACCTGCGCATCGTCGTCGAGGACGACGAAGGTGAACGCACGGTGCTGGAGCGGAACATGCCTGCAGGTGAGGCTCTGTCGACGACAGTCACGGTGTATGGTGATGCACTGCTCCGGATGTACATCAACGAGATTTTCTTCATGGCCTGGCGACCGTGACGCGGTGACGCCCCCGGGAGTGGAAATTGTCGCTGCAGACGCGGACGCGGACCGTAACACTGGCAGATACTGCCGTTCCAGTCTGACTGGCATGGGAAGGTTTGGAGGAGACCGGTGAGTGAACCAGGAATTACCCCGCTTGCCCAGCGGCTGGCCGAAGAGAACAACGTTGACTGGCGCAGCCTGCCAGGCAGCGGTGAAGGTGGCCGCATCGTCGAGCGTGACGTACTCGAGTACCTCGCCAGGGTCATGGCCGGGGAAGAAGCAACCGACCCCACCCCCGAACCGCTGCCCGACGGGCTTGAAGCGTGGCCTGAACAGGACGGCTGGGCCGGGGACCGGATCCAGAACGCCGGCGAGCCGCAGGACAGCGGTTTCCTGGAGAGCGAAACGCCTGATGAGACCGATGACTTCGCTGACTGGGCGACCGACGATTCAGCCCGTGACTTCGGAACTCCGACGGAATTCGATGCCGAGGCAGCCGAGATCCGGGCGACCGGCGAGTACTCCGCCGAAAGCAACCGCTTCCTTACCGCCCACGACCTGGCGGGCGACCTCCTGCGTGAGGAACCCCAGCAGGACGACGATTTCGAACTTGAACTGAGCGAGGACATCTTCCTCCTGGACGATGAGGAGCTCGAGAGTGACGAGTCACCCGAACCCTTCCTCCAGGCCGGTGACGATGACTTTCATGCGCCCCTTGACCGCCAGGAACCTGAACCCGAAGAACCGCTCCCGCTGCTGGACGACTTCCTTGACGACGACCAGTTCGAGGACGCCGACCTTACCGAACTTGCCCTGGAAGACGGCGAGCTGGACGATCCCGGACTCAGTGACGACTCCTTGCGCGAGTTCGAAGTGGGTGCTTTCAGCGAGTCGCTGGAACAGCGCTCCGAGGCGGCCGAGCCGTTCACGTTCGGCACCGCGGGCGACGACTCCGACGCTCCGGTCTTCAATGAGGACGACAGCTTCTTAGATTCCGGAAGCGAAGGGGACCGCCCGGACTTCCAGAGCCAGAACTTCGAAAAGGGTGACTTCGAGGACGATGACTTCGACATCGACTTCGGAAAACTTGAAGACGAACCGCAGGCTGATGACTGGCCGGCTCGTGAGACCACGGATGGGCAGGCAGACAGCTGGCAGGATGCAGTTGAATTCGCCGGCGACCTGAGTGCGCGCGACAGCGAAGAAGCGGACGTCCTGGCCCGCCGGATCGAGGCCGGGCGCTGGTACCGGGTCCATCCCGGCGTCTTCGTGATCGGTGTCGGTCCGCTCAGCTGGGAGGGTCGGCTCCGAGCGGCGACCCTGGCGGTCGGGCCGCTCGCCGCCGTGTCGCACCGGGCGGCCGTGGTGCTCTGGGGGCTCGACGGCATCTCGTCGGCACCCGTGGAGATCACGGTGCCGCACGGCCACGGGCCGGTCCCGGCGGGGGCGGTGGTGCACCGCACCCGTCGGCGCGAGCCAACTGTCATGGTCCGGGGCGTGCCTGTCACCTCGGTCGAGCGGACAGTGCTCGATGCTGCCGGTTGCCTCTCGCCCGTCGTGGCGGAGAAGGTCGTCGAGAGCGCGGTTCGGCGCAACCTCACCACGGTGGCCGGCATCGACGCCTTCCTCGGGCGCCAGGGCGGCCGAGGGGTGCGGGGCGCCGGGGTGTTGCGGGAGCTGCTCGCCGAGCGGACCGACGGTCGGGCACCGGGGAGCCCGGCCGAGGTGGAGCTCGTGCGCCACCTCCGCCTGGCTGGCATCGAGCCTCCCGTCCGCCAGCACGAGGTGCCGCTGCCCGACGGCGGCGTGGCCGTGGTCGACCTGGCCTGGCCGTCGCGCCACAAGCTGGTCGAGGTCGACGGTGTCGACGCCCACGCCACGGCGGCGGCGCTCGAGGCCGACGTCGTGCGCCAGAACCAGCTGCTCGAGGCGGGGTAC
>CALDPK010000250.1 GCA_937911855.1 uncultured Trueperaceae bacterium
CGCTGCCACTGCCGGGGCTGGCCCGCCAGCCTCGAGCCAGGCGGCCCAGGCGGCGACGCCAGCTGCGACGAGGGCAGGCTGCTGGTTGGCGGTGAGCTTGAGCTCGTCCTCGGGACCGTCGAACATGATCTTCAACAGGCCCGGCAGGGTCGCTTCAGCCTGGTCGAGGCTGGCGCGGGCTGCGTCGCTGTGGGGGTAGAAGTCCTGGGCCATGCCGATGATCTGGGAGTTCTGCCCGGGGAACAGCGCGGCGAACTTCATCCGTTGCCCCAGGTGAGTACCGCCGACGCCCAGGTGAGGCCCGCGCCGAATGAAACCAGCAGCAGGTTGTCGCCATCCTTGATCCGGCCTTCGTCCAGCGCGCGCACGATGGCGAGCGGGATGGATGAGGTCGAGGTGTTGCCGTACTCGTCAACGGTGACTACGACGCGCTCACGGTCCAGGCCAAGTTTCTCGCGGGCGGCGTCCATGATGCGCAGGTTCGCCTGGTGCGGCACGAACAGGCTGATGTCGTCAGCCTGCAGGCCGGCGCGTTCGATCGCTTCTATCGTCGCGGTCTCCATCACGCGGACGGCGAACTTGAACACCTCGCGGCCGTTCATGTACATCGACTCTGCCAGCGGGGTGCCGTTGGGCAGGTTCTTGCCGACGCTGCGGAAGTGCAGGTGATGCGCGCCGCTGCCGTCAGCGCCGGTGATTATCGACTTGAAGCCGTGGTCTTCGCCCACCGGCTCGACGATGGCTGCGCCGGCGCCGTCGCCGAACAGGACAGCTGTCGAGCGCTCCTCCCAGTCGACGATCTTGGTGAGCGCTTCCGCTCCGATCACGAGCACCTTGCGGTGCCTACCGGACTCGACCATGCTGGTCGCCACGTCCAGGCCGTAAAGCCAGCCGGGGCAGGCCGCCAGCAGGTCGAAGGCGGCTGCCTGCAGTCCGAAGCGCGCCTGCACCAGGGCGGCGGTCGACGGGAACAGCGCGTCCGGCGTGTTGGTGGCCACGATCACCAGGTCCACGCCGTCAAGCGCCTCCTGGCCGTAGCGGCGGACAAGGTCCTCGACGCTGCTCATGGCGAGGTCGGAGGTGAACTCGTCTTCAGCTGCAATGTGACGGCGACGGATACCGGTGCGGGTGACAATCCACTCGTCTGAGGTATCCATCATCTTTTCCAGATCCTGATTGGTCAGGATCTGTTCGGGGGCGTATGCACCGATGGCGGTGAGCCCAGCGCGAATTTTGGTCATTACTTAATCTGACATGCTGCGCCATCCGGCGCAGTCAGATCAGTCGACAGCGACTATCCTGCGACCGGCGTAGTAACCGCAGGACGGGCAGATAGTGTGTGGGGTGGTCGAAGCGCTGCAGTTCTTGCAGGCGACCAGGGTGGGTGCTGTCAGAAAATCGTGGGCGCGACGTGAATCACGCTTGGCGCGGGAGGTGCGCTTCTTGGGTACCGGATGCTTTGCCATTTTTCTTCCTTACTCCTCTTTCGACTCGACGTCGAAATCCTTTAGTGCTGCGAACGGTGAATCGTCGCTGCTTGCAATCTCAAGATCCTGCCGGTAGATGCTGGCCAGGTCTTCGCAGTCGGGGTCACCCTTTGGGTGAGCGACCGTGAGGGGCCGGTCCACGATGAACACCTCGGTCAGCAGTACACTGAAATCGACTTCCGGAGTGCCGAATATGAGCACTTCGTCATCGTCTTCGTCCAGTCGGATGTTCAGCTCAGCCTGACCGGGCCGGAACTCCATAGAATACACCAGATCGGATTCCCAGCTGACTTCCAGCGGCTTCAGGCAGCGTCCGCAGGGCATCTGTGCCTGGCCGCGTACCTTGCCCTGAAGCAGGAACTCTCTGTCGCCGACGGCCCGTACTGACAGGTGGAAGGAAAGGGGTTCCAGTACCTCGAAGTCATCCTTGGCAGGATCGACATCAGGCATGAACTGCCCGCTGGCCTCAACTTCCCCTTCTGCGAAGGGATCGCTGCGGAGCAGGCGCGAAAGATTGACTGTGACTTCCTGCTCCCAAACCATCCCTGTAGAGTATAGGTACGGACCAGAGGGCTGTCAAGGACGTTGCTGACGTAGCTCCCTTACCGCGTGCCGGCAGCTCATCATGAAGTATGATTGGTGTCAACAGGCGAAACATGAACGGGAGTATCGACGATGGCCTCTGCGTCTGACAACCGCAAACCACGTGTAGCTGCAATAGATGACGACCCCAGCATGCTGCGACTCGTCTCACTGGCTCTGTCCGGGACGTATGAAGTGACCGAGTACAGCGATCCCCGCAGCGCGCTCGAAGCGTTCCAGGCCGGTGACATCCCCGACATCGTCGTCTCCGACGTGATGATGCCGCAGATGGTCGGCTTCGACCTGCACGAGCGCGCCCGCGCCCTGCCACAGATGCGCTCCGTTCCGTTCGTGTTCCTGTCAGCCATGAGCGACCGCGTGCACCAGCGCCGCGGCATGAGCCAGGGCGCCGACGATTACATAACTAAACCATTCCGTGCCGATGAACTGCGTGACGCTGTAAGGGTACGCCTGGAACGGACCGGCAACCTGCGCGACTCGGGTGACATCGAAGCGGCGGTCGAGATCGTCAGCCTGGGCGGCCTGGGCATCAGCTTCCAGGGCCGGCGTCTGCAATGGGAAGCGCACAAGGCCGCACTGCTGCTGCTGTACCTGCTTCAGAACGAACGCAGTGCCCCGCTCCGAGACCTGCAGCCGGCCATGTGGAGCGAACCAGTCCAGTCGAACACCATCCGCGTGCTGATCAACCGCGCCCGCCGCATGCTTGAAGGCGTCGGTGAGATTCACGTCAAGGACGAGATGGCGCACCTGGACATCCCCCACGCGATCAGCTGGGACGCGCGCGCCTTCGAAGACGCAGCCGTGAGCGCCCTGGCAGCCACCGATCCCCTCAGGACCGAGGCCGCCCTCAAACTTTACGCGGGTGAGTTCGTGCCCGACATGGACAGCCCCTGGCTCGACACGCAGCGCGCGCACTACGAGAACCTGTACCTGGCCCTGCTCGACGCAGCCATCGAAACCGCTGAAACCGACGCGGACGCCGACGCTGCCCGCGCCCGCCTGGAGGCGTGGTACGGGGCCTGAGCCCAGGACTTGCTAATCTGACAGGCATGTTCCAGGTGATTCCCGCAGTCGACATCCAGCAGGGACGGGCCGTAAGGCTCTTCGAAGGCAACCCCGAGAAAGAAACAGTCTATTTTGAAGATCCGCTCGAGGCAGCCCGCCACTGGGTGACACTCGGCGCGGAGATACTGCACCTGGTAGACCTTGACGCCGCCCTCGAGCGCGGCAACAACTCCGCCGTCATCGAACAGATCGCATCGCTTGGCGTACGCACCGAACTCGGTGGCGGCGTCCGCAGCCTGGAAGCTGCCCGCGACTGGCTCAAGCTGGTGAACCGCGTCATCCTGGGCACCGCCGCAATCACCAAACCCGAACTGACGAGCCAGCTGCTT
>CALDPK010000251.1 GCA_937911855.1 uncultured Trueperaceae bacterium
CGACACGGCGCTGCTCGTGTCGGGCGACGGCGATTACGTGGAGCTGGTCGAAGCGATCAAACGCCTTGGCAAGCACGTCGAATGCGCCATGTTCAGGAACCAGTCAGCGGGCATCCTGATGGAGCACGTCGACGTGTTCACTCCGCTCGACGACCTCGACTGGAGCAAGATCGTCTTCTGAGGGCCTGACCTCTCCCCTGTGATCCAGCGCCGCGGCCATCTTCTGACTGCGGCGCTGCTTTGTTTGTGACGTGCTTTTAATCACTGCTTGTGGTGGCATATTGGGTTTTCGGCTTATTAAGAGAAATGGTGTCAGCTGCCGCCGACCAGCTCCAGCGCCGCCGCCTCATCCAGAACCTGCACGCCCAGTTCAACTGCGCGCTCCAGCTTCGAGCCGGCAGCTTCACCGGCCACGAGGTAATCGGTCTTCTTGCTGACGGATCCAGAGACCTTGGCCCCGTGCGCCTCGAGCAGCTGCTTCATCTCCGAGCGCGGCATGCTCAGCGTTCCGGTGATCACCACCGTCTTGCCGGACAGGACGCCGCCGGCTACGGCAGCCTGAGGAGCCTCGGGCTTAACCCCCCGCTCAAGCAGCAGCCGGATGGTGCGCTGCAGCGTGGGCTCCTGCAGCACGTTCCTGACTGCGCTGGCGGTAGCGGGACCCACGTCCGGTACAGCCAGCAGCGCCTCCTCGCTTGCCTCCAGCAGGTCGGTGAACGAAGGGAAGTAACGGGCCAGGACTTCCGCTGTCCGGCCGCCCACGTGGGGCAGGCCGAGCCCGGTGATGAAGGCGGCCAGTGGCCGGGTCCGCGAAGCGTCGATCCCGTTGATGAGTTTCCGGGCCGAAGCTTCAGCGAAGCCCTCGAGCTCAGCGACCTGCCCTGCTTCCAGTATGTATATGTCTTCGAGCGCGCTCACCAGGCCGGCGTCGATCAGCTGGGCGACGGTGGAGGCACCCAGGCCTTCTATGTCCAGCGCTGCCCGCGAGGCGAAGTAGGTCAGGCGGCCATGCAGCTGCGCCGGGCAGGCGGGATTCTCGCACATGAGGTTGGCGCCCTTGACCACCAGGTCGGCGCCGCAGGATGGGCATTCTTCGGGAGGCTGCCAGGCCGGCGGGCGGTCCTCCGTCTCACGGTCCAGGTTGCTGACGATCTCGGGTATCACTCCGCCTGACTTGCGGAGCAGCACCCGGTCGCCGGGTCGCAGGTCAAGCTGGGTTACGAAACCGGGGTTGTGCAGCGTCGCGCGCGCCACCGTGGTGCCTTCCACCAGTCGTGGGGCAAGGTTCGCGACGGGAGTCACCTTGCCGGTGCGGCCGATCTGGATGCTGATGCTTTCAAGTACGGTTTCGACTTCCTCGGCCGGGAACTTCCAGGCGATGGCCCAGCGGGGCGCCCGACTGGTGCTGCCCAGTTCGATGGAGTCGGCGATGCTGGCGACCTTGAGGACTACTCCGTCGACGTCGTATTCGAGCTGCGGCCTGAGTTCCTGCCATTCGCTCAGGAGCTGCCGGGTGTCTTCCTCGCCGCTTACGCGCCTGCGCAGCGGGTTGGTGCCGAAACCTTTCGCAGCGAGCCAGTCGAGAAGCTCTTCCCTGTCGGTGATGCCGAGTTGCTCGGGCCTGCCCACGTCATAGAGGAAGGCTTCGAGCCTGCGGCTGTAGGTGATGCGGGCGTCAAGCTGGCGGAGTGCGCCGGAGGCTGCGTTGCGCGGGTTCATGAACAGGCTTTCGCCGCTCGCTTCGCGTTCGGCGTTGATGCGCAGGAATTCGCTGCGTGGCATGAATATCTCGCCGCGCACCTCGAATTCGGCGGGCGCGTCTTCTACCCGGCGGGGAATGGCGTCTATCGCCAGCACGTTGGCGCTGACGTCTTCGCCCTGGCGGCCGTTGCCGCGGGTGGCTGCCCAGACCATCTCGCCGTTGCGGTAGAGGATGCTGACGGACAGTCCGTCAACCTTGGGCTCGGCCAGCAGGTCGACGCTGCCGGGCCGGTCCAGGCCGCGCTGCACCCGGTTCACGAACGCGGAAATTTCGCTTTCTTCGAAGGCGTTGTCGAGTGAGTACATCGGGGTCAGGTGGGTGACGGTGGCGAAGGAGGACTGAAGCGGCGAGCCGACCGTCTGAGTGGGTGAGTCGGCCGTTACCAGTTCCGGGTGATCCCGTTCCAGGGCGACGAGTTCGTGATAGAGCCGGTCGTACTGTGCGTCGGTCAGGTCGGGCTGTTCGAGCACGTAGTAGCGGTAGATGGCGTCCCTGAGCCGGTTACGCAGCTCCGTGGCCCGCCTGGCAACATCGGGATCCATACATGAGATTACCACCAGCGTTTGCTGAAGGTTTGCCCTCTGCTGGCCTGCTATACTCGGTATGGAAACTTTCATTCTGGAGGCATTTGCATGAACAATGTTCTGAAAAAAGTCACGGCCCTTGTTGCCGGCGCAGCCATCGTTGGCTCCGCAGCCCTGGCGCAGGATTTCGTGGTTGGCATCACTTTCGATGCGGGCGGCAAGTTTGACGCTTCGTTCAACGAAGGTACCTGGAACGGCCTCGTACGCGCGGTGGACGAACTGTCCGCCACTTACGAGATCGACATCCTCGAGTACGAACCTTCCGCAGGCGGCCAGACCGCTGACGGTCAGCGCCGCATGGCTGGCGAGCAGGGTGCTGAACTGATCATCGCTCCGGGCTTCAACCAGCAGGATGCTGTCGAGTCGGTAGCTGCCGAGTACCCCAACACCAACTTCGTCCTCATCGACGCTGTTGCTGCTGACGCTGACAACATCCGCAGTGTGGTCTTCCGTGACCAGGAAGGCTCCTACCTCGTCGGCTATATGGCTGGCCTGCTGACCCAGACCGGCACCGTCGGTTTCGTCGGCGGCATGGACGTGCCCCTGATCCGCAACTTCAACCAGGGTTACGAGATGGGTGTCATGGCAGCCTGCGCTGACTGCACCGTCATCTCCAACTACGTCGGCGTCACGCCTGATGCCTGGAACGACCCGGCCACCGCCAAGGAACTCGCCTCACTGCAGCACGCCCAGAGCGCGGACATCATCTTCTCCGCTGCCGGCGGCTCCGGCCGTGGCGTCAATGACTTCATCAACGAGACCATGTGCCACGTGCCCGCGGGCAACCTGCGCAACGCGGAGTTCAAGGACCTGACCGATTCGATCGAGAAGTCCGTTGAGTACACCGTGGTCTGCGCTGATAACGCCGTTCCCCTGTTCTTCATCGGCGTTGACTCCAACCAGAACCCCGAAGGTGACACCGACGGCAACCCCGCCACCCTGAACCACGGTCTGTCCAGCATGCTCAAGCGTGTCGACACCGCTGCCTACACGGCAGTCATGGACGTCGTGGACGGCACGTTCACCCCCGGCCTGCAGGAACTCGGCGTCGCCGAGCAGGGCGTGGGCTTCGCTCTGGACGAGTACAACGAAGCCCTGCTTTCGCAGGACGTGCTTGACCAGCTGGCAGCTGTCAGCGAGCAGATCGCCGCAGGCGAGATCGTAGTCCCCGACTACCGCGAGCAGTAAACTGACTGCGTCCTGAAGACGCACCAGTGATCGGGTGGCCCGGCTGATTCAGCCGGGCCACTTCTTTTTGGCGAACGCGTCCGGCTCGGCGCGCATGTTAAAATCAGGGGTGCGGTGTGAGCTGTCTGATCGCGGCAAGACGTGCTCTTGCCGAGGAAAGTCCGGGCTCCGCAGGGCAGGGTGCCAGCTAACGGCTGGGCGTGTAAGGCGCCGGCAAGTGCAACAGAAAGCAAACCGCCCAGGTTCGCCTGGGTAAGGGTGAAAGGGTGCGGTAAGAGCGCACCGGTGCCTCTGGTAACAGGGGCAGCCAGGTAAACCCCACCCGGTGCAAGGTCCGATAGGGAGAAAGAGCCTGCCCGGCTCGCCAATATCTCCGGGATGACCGCTAGAGGAGCACGGCGACGTGCTTCCCAGACAGATGATCAGACCCCGCAAGGGGACAGAACCCGGCTTACAGGCTCACCCGCACAAAACTACAGGCAACGGTCCGTCCGGCAGTCGGCGCTCAGCGCGCGGCTGCCGGACGGCCTGCTTTCCATGCTTCTGGCGTGCCGGGCAGGAAGGACGCCTTGAGCAGTGCCTCGCCGTACTCCGCAGCCGGATCCGAATCCCAGGTGATTCCACCGCCAGTCCCGTAGATGACCTCGCCTGTGGCTGCCTCATGCTGCAGCGTCCGTATGGCTACATTGAACGCCCACGGGCCCCCGGGTTCGGCGAAACCGATCGTGCCGCAGTAGATGCCCCTCGGGGCAGGCTCGAGTTCCCTGATGATGCCCATCGTGCTTGCCTTGGGTGCGCCTGTCACCGAACCGCACGGGAACAGTGCCGCCATGACTTCCGCAAGTCCGGCGCCAGGCTGCAGGTCAGCGGTGACCGTGGAGGTCAGTGCATGAAACGTGGGCTGGGATTCCAGCTGCAGCAGCTGGGGCACCCGGACCGAGCCCGGGCGGGCGACGCGGCCCAGGTCGTTGCGCAGCAGGTCGGTGATCATGACGTTCTCGGCCCGCTCTTTCGGCGAATCGAGCAGGTCCCGTCTGAGCTGCTCATCCTCTTGCGGGTTCACAGAACGGCGGGCGGTTCCTTTCATCGGCCGGGTCGTTAAGGTGCCGCCATGCTGCACGAAGAACAGCTCAGGCGAGCACGAGAGCAGCTGGTGGGTGCCGATGTCGACGAACACCGACCAGGGCGCGGGCTGCCGCAGCTGCAGTTCGCGGTACAGGCCGGCTGCGGAGCCGGTAAGGCGTGCGCGCAGGCGCATGGTGTGGTTCACCTGGTACGTGTCACCCGCCGCGATCCGCTGCTTCACTTCCGTGATGGCGGCTGCATGCCCGGCGGGACCGGTATCCGGCTGCCAGTCACCGAGCGTGAACGGGTCGCCCTGAGCCATGTCGGCGGGTTCACCACGCCTGTCGAAAGCCGCGAACCAGGCCAGCGGCAACCCCTGCAACGACGAACCATGTACGGTCAGCGCACTGTCCATGGCTGGCGCAGCTTCATAGCTGAGAAAGCCGGCGACGCTCAGGCCAGCCTCCAGTGCCTGCTGGGCTTCAGCCAGCACTCCGGTCACGTCGCCTGCAGCATCTGCCCGCCACACCTTCACGGGCGAGGCGAACTCGCGCTTCAATGAAAGTCCGTCATGGCCAGCGAAATCGAATCTCAGTCGCACGCGCGCCAGCATACTTCCATCAGGTAGACTCTGCTCTATCAATAATTCAAGGGGGAGCGAATGAAACTCAATCGGTCAACAGTGAAGAACGGTTTCCTGGGACTGGCTCTGGCCGGGCTGCTGGCGGCCTGCGCAGTGCCTGCGGTACTTGAGCCGCAGCGCACGGCAGCCGTGCCCATGCCGGTCAACGACGCCGGCGTGACGGTGGTCACCGGAGCCGTGCCCGGCTACGAAGGCAACGCCGGCACCATCGGTGCAAGCTTCGACGTGCGCAACGTGGAAGTGAACTACGCCAGCGGAACGATCACAGACAGCGGCGCTTTCACCCTGGAGCTGCAGGTACCGCCGCGCGACGCGCTGCTGGAAGTGGCTGACGCCTGGCCAGCCGGACTTGACATCATCAGCAGCAACCCGCAGGCACGCCTTGCCTTCATCTACTACTACGCGGTCTACGAAGGCCGTGAACGCCCGGCGGGCTGGATCTTCGCGGATTCGGTCGAAGACCCCGAGGAGGATCCGGAGGCCGGTGACATCTACGCCGCTTACGTGTACGCCAACGAGCCGACCCGCATCCGCATCAACGCCACAGCCAGCGGGTACCGCTACGTGTCCGACCTCAACCTGGCGCGCGGCTGGAACCGGGTCGTCACCGAAGTCGTCAGCGTCGCTCCTGGCATCGTCACGCAGCGCGAGACCGTCGACTACTCCAGGCCGGTGCCATGGCAGTACCTGGAGAACGAATAGACCGGAAGTAACGTTCCTGAGCAAACGCCGCGGCTGCAACAGCAACCCGCGGCGTTCTGCTGTTCAGTAGCCGCTCTGTTTGTCGACCACGTTGCGGAGTTCCCGGCCGGCCAGGAACCGTTCCAGGTTGTCGATGAAGATCTGGAAAGACCGCCGTGCGTAAAGGGGTGTGTCGCCCGAGTAGTGGCTCGTGACGATCACGTTGTCCATGCCCCAGAGTGGCGAATCAGAGGGCAGCGGTTCTTCTGCAAACACGTCCAATCCCGCGCCCTTTATGACGCCGTTGTTCAGAGCGTCCGTCAGGGCAGCCTCGTCCACCGTGCCGCCCCGGCCGATGTTGATCAGGTACGCGGTGTCCTTCATCGCACGGAACTCGTTCTCGGCGAACATGTTGCGCGTGTCGCTGGTGAGCGGGACCGTCAGCACCACGAAATCCGCTTCAGGCAGCAGATCTTCGAGCCGGCCGATCTCATCAACGCCTTCAGGTACCTGGCCGGAGCTGCGCCTGACGCCCGTCACGCGCATGCCCAGTGCCTGGGCCACCTTGCCGGTGCGTTCACCGATGCGGCCGACGCCGACGAGCAGCATGGTCTTCCCTGCCAGTTCGAAAACTTCCGGCGGACGGACGGGCCACTGCGCTGCAGCCTGGTTGCGGGCGGCCTCCGGGAAGCCGCGCGCGAACGCCAGCATGAAGGCGATGACGTGCTCGGCGATCGGGATGGCGTGGACGCCTGAGGTGTTGGTGAGCACGAAGTCCTTTGCCGCCACATCCGGGTAATCCAGCAGCCAGTCGGCGCCGGCGCTCCACTGCTGGTACCACTTGAGTGAATCAGCCTGTTGCAGCAGCCGCCGCGGCACGTTGCCGAACGCTATCTCCACGTCTGGCAGGTTGGCTTCCATCACTGTCTCGTCTGCTGTAACAACCACTTCATGGTCCGGCGCCAGTTTCTTGATGGCTTCGATCTCAGCGGCTTCCAGGGTGCCGTCTTTCAGTGCTATGAGCAGTTTCTTCATCGTCTTACCTGTCATCTCCTTCATCAGGACCCCGATCCGTCAGGTCCTTACTGTGCCAGTGCATTGCACGGTACCGCGCGCAGCTCGCGACGCGGGCCTGACGGCCGTTTTACGGCCGGGCAGGCGTGAACCTGAGGGTATACGGAAACCTTACCGGTTCCCAGCTGTTGCCATTTTGTTCGCGCCCAGGGCGGTTCCAGTAGTGCCAGGTGGGGCCAAAGTGCCTGATTGAGGAAAAAGTAACATATCGGTGGGAAACTGTGGGGCAGGGTGGGAAAACTGTGATAAGGTTACCCATGCCAAGGGGGCACCGTGGTGCCGCACTCAGGGAAACACGCTGAAAAAACAGTGTGAGGGAGCAGGAGAAACGCCAGAATGCCGTTCGGTGAATACCAGTACTCCGTCGACGACAAGGGCAGGGTAATCATCCCGCCCCTGTTCCGTGAGTTCATCGAAGATGGCCTGGTCATCACCCGTGGGATGGAAGGCTGCCTGTACATCTTCCCCCTGCCTGGCTGGCAGCGAATCGAACAACGTCTTACCGAACTTCCGCTTATCGACCCTGATTCCCAGAAATTCATCCGCTTCTTCTACTCCGGTGCAGCCAAGCTGAAGCTTGATTCCGCCGGACGGATAACCGTTCCGCCAACGCTCAGGCAGTTCGCAGGCATCGAGGGACCGGTCATGGTGGCCGGTGCTCCCACGCGCCTGGAGATCTGGAACCTGGACCGCTGGAACGAAGCGATCGCCGCGGTGCAGAGCGAACTGCCAGCACCCGAGCTGCTCAGGGAACTGGTGGCATGACCGACACGCAGGCCATGCCGCACGTACCCGTCATGCCGCGCGAGTGCCTTGAATGGCTGCAGGCCGGGCCCGGCAAACTGATCATCGACGGCACCTTCGGCGCCGGCGGTCACACGCGGCTGCTGCTTGACAGCGGCGCCAACGTGCTGGCCATCGACCAGGATCCCGCCGCAGCGGAAACGGCAGAACAGATCGAGAACGAATACGGAGCGGACCGTTTCCGCTTCAGTCAGGGCAACTTCCGTGAACTCGACCGTATCTTCAGCGAAACGCAGGCTTCGGGCGACCTTAGAGGAGCCGGCGCGGACGGCA
The DNA here is from genome assembly GCA_937911855.1 of uncultured Trueperaceae bacterium. Taxonomy (GTDB): domain Bacteria; phylum Deinococcota; class Deinococci; order Deinococcales; family Trueperaceae; genus CALDPK01. The sequence continues at coordinate 8,075 of CALDPK010000251.1, forward strand.
TCCTGCTCGACATCGGGGTCTCCTCGATGCAGATAGACGAAGCCGAGCGAGGCTTCGCCTTCCGCCAGGAAGGACCGCTCGACATGCGCATGAGCAGCCACGGCCAGACCGCCGCTGACGTGATCAACAACAGCGACGAGGCCGAGCTGGCTGCGATCATCTACCGCTACGGCGAGGAGCGTCACAGCCGGCGCATCGCGCGCGCCATCAAAAAGGAAACCGACGTGGAGCCAATCACCGACACTGCAAGGCTTTCTTCAGTCATTCAGGCCGCTTACCCGCCCGGACCGCGCCGTGACCATCCGGCCCGCCGCACCTTCCAGGCGCTGCGCATCTTCGTGAACGATGAACTCGGCGCCCTCGAGGACGCACTCAAAAAAGCCCCTGAAGTACTGGCACCCTCGGGCCGACTGGTGGTGCTCAGCTACCACTCGCTCGAAGACCGGATCGTGAAGCACGCTTTGCGTGAGGACAGGCGCTTCGAAGTACTGACCAAACGGCCGGAGACTGCCAGCGAAGATGAACAGGCTGACAACCCCCGTGCAAGGAGCGCCAAGCTGCGCGCAGCAGAACGGCGGGCAGAGTGAAAGACACCGTACAGCCGCTGCGTTTCCGCGCTGCACCCTTTATTTTCATACTCGCGCTCATCGTACTCGCCTACGTCGGTTCGGCGAACCAGGCCACCTATATAAGGAACTGGGACCTCATCGATTACAAGGCGGAACTGCAGAGCTCCAACTCGACGCTGCGGCTGGAAGCAGCTTCTGTGTCGGGACCGATCATCATCGGCAACTGGGCGCGGGCGCAGGGCATGATTCCCGCACCTCAGGCGCGCAACGTCCGTCATGTCGCACCGGAGCCGGTGCCGGCACCGGCTGAAGGGCCCGAAACGGGATTGGAGGTATTCACGGTATGGCGCTGAACCAGCCCACCCTGCAGGTTCGCAGGCTCAAGGGGATCCTCGTTGCTCTGGCACTGGTCCTGCCGCTTCTTGGCAGCATGTACGGTTTCGCCCGCCTGGGCAATCAGGCTCCAGCCTGGCCCAGCCAGCTGACCGATGCCCCGCCGCGCGGCAGCATCCTGGCGCGGGACGGAAGCATCCTCGCGGGTGGCCCTGTCAGCAACCGCCGTTACCCCGCTGCACTCGCACCCCAGCTGATCGGCTTCAGTGGCCAGCTGCAACCTGACGGCCGCTACGGCCTCGAGGGCCTTGAGTACACTTACGACTCCTTCCTGCAGGCCGGCAGCGACCTGGTCACGACCATCAATCCGGTCTACCAGTCGATCGTGCAGGCCCACCTGGCAGCCAGCGCCCAGGAGTACGGCGCTGAATCCGGCACGGTGGTCATGCTGCAGGTAGGCACCAACGAGATCCTGGCAGCCGCCAGCTGGCCTGATTTCGACCCGAACGACCGCAACGGCAGCAGCCCGGAGAACTTCATCAACAGGGCTTTCCTGTCGCAGTACGAGCCGGGTTCCGTGGTGAAACCGTTCGTGATCGCCGCGCTCCTTGAATCCGGGCGCCTGCAGCCCCGCGAGCTCATCAAGGCCGAACAGGCCCGGCGCGTGGGCAGCCAGACTTTCCGCGAGACCGTCTGGCATGAGCCGCAGCTTGACTCGTACGACATCCTGCGTTTCTCCAGCAACACGGCCATGACCTACCTGACCGAGCGCTTCACCCCAGAAGAGCTGCACGTGTGGCTTTCACACTTCGGTTTCGGCCGCGACCTGGGCATGAGCTCGGTATTCACCCGCAGCGGCGGCATGAACCACTGGTCCAACTGGGTGCCGCAGGACCAGGCTTCCGTGACGCTGGGCCAGAGCCTCTCGACCACGACCCTGCAGCTGGCTGCACTGTTCAGTGTCTTCGCCAACGACGGGGTGCTCGTCAGCCCGCGCCTTCTCCAGGGTGAAGAGCCGGGTCAGGTCAGGCGGGTGCTGTCATCGAAAACCGCCCGTGAAGTGCGTGACATGCTCACCTACACGGTCGAGACCAGCGGGCTGCGCAACGCCATGATCCCGGGCATGACCCTGGCTGGCAAGACCGGTACTGCCGATATATACGACGTCGCTCAGGGCAGGTACGTGCCGGGCGATTACACGCTGACTTTCGCGGGGATGTTCCCGGCGGACGAGCCCGAAGTGGTCATGGTCGTCAGCCTGCAGAAGCCTGACAGCGCCGCAACTGCGACGTACATGGCAGCACCGCTGTTCCAGGCGATCGGCACGGAAATCGTGGCTACCTGGGATCACGCTCCGCCCCGCGACCCTCTGGCCCACGTCCAGTAGAAACGTATACTGCGTAGCGTGTGTAAGTTACTCAAGTCACACACCTTTCAGGTGACCCAATGCTGAGTCCGGCCGAGCTGCTGAAGCTGGCCGGCGAAGGCTCGCTGCCCGAGCAGGCGGCCTCCTGGCCACGCGCCAGCGGGGTCAGGTTCAACACCGGCCTGCTGCGCCCGGGTGACATCTTCTTCGCCCTGCCGGGCCAGGCCGAACACGGCATCCGCTACGCAGACCAGGCACTTGCTGCCGGCGCCAGCTTCATCGTCAGCGATCAGCCGCACGAACGCGGCCTGCTCGTGCCGGACCCAGCGGGACTGCTGCGCAGGCTGGGCAGCGAAGCCCGCGGCGCGCTCGATGGCGGCGTGATCGGCGTGACCGGCTCCGCCGGCAAGACCACCACCAAGGACCTGCTCGCGGGACTGCTGAAAGCCCGCGCGACACCCGGCAACTTCAACACCCTGCTCGCACTCGCCACCACCCTTGTCGACGCAGCACTCAACGAACCAAGCCGCAACCTGGTTCTGGAACTCGGCATAGACCGGCCCGGCGAGATGCAGGAACTGCTGGAGCTGACCAGGCCCGACATCGGCGTGCTCACCAGCATCGCGCCAAGCCACAGTGAGTTCCTGGGCAGCCTGCAGGAGATAGCCGCGCAGAAACGGCAGCTGCTCGACCTGGCGCCGCTGCGGTTCCTGAGCGACCAGGCGGCGCAGCACCTTGATTCACTGCCCGATGGCGCGGTTGTCTACGGCCTCGGCGAACGGGCGCATGAACGGGCGGAGATCCGCGGTGAACCGGGCTCACGCGAGCTCCATTACCGCGGTCAGGCTTTCCCGCTGCAGCAGCCCGGCAGCGCCTGGGCCACCAACGTCACGGGTGCCCTGGCAGTGGCTCACAGCCTCGGTGTTCCCGCCGAGACGCTGCGGGACAGGCTCCTTGATATCCAGATCTCCCCCGGCCGCCTGCAGCTCCGCCTGGCTGGCCCCAGGCTGATAATCGACGACAGTTACAACAGCAACCCGGCCTCGGCAGCGGCCGCCCTCGAGGTGCTCGCAGAATCCGCCGGCCCGCGCTCAGCCATCCTGGGCGACATGCGGGAGCTTGGCACAGAAAGCAGCCAGCATCATCTGGCACTGGGTAAGGCGACCACAGGCCTGGATTTCGTCATCTTCGTCGGCGAGTACGCTGCCGACATGCAGTCGGGCAACCCGGCAGCGCTGACCGCAGCCGACGTTGACGAAGCAGCCGGACTGCTTGACCGGCTGCCCGGCGAGGGCACCGTGCTCGTCAAAGCGTCACGCAGCCTGGGCTTCGAGAAACTGGTCAGCATCCTGGAGGCCCACAAGTGACTCTCGCCATAACCGCCCTGCTGTCGCTCATCCTGTGCGGCACGTTCATCAAGCTCGGCCTGACTTATGGCTGGGGCAAGAGCATCCGTCAGGACGGCCCCGAAAGCCATCACACGAAGGCCGGCACGCCCACGATGGGTGGGGTCGCCTTCCTGCTGGCAGCCTCGGTCGTGTGGCTCATCTTCGGCGAAGGCCGCGACGGCAACGCCGTGCTCATGCTCATCCTGGCGATCGCTGTCCTGGGGCTCGTAGACGACATCCTGGCCATCAGGCGCAGCCGCGGCCAGGTGGAAGCAGCCGGGCTGCTGGCCCGCTGGCGCATCCTGTTCCAGGCGGCAATCGGCCTGGCGTTCTCGCTCGACGCCGTCAACAGTGGCCACCTGCTCACGGGCAGCGCGTTCCTTGACGTACTCATCTACACCTTCGCGATCGTAGGCAGCATCAATGCCCTGAACTTCTCGGACGGCCTGGACGGGCTGGCCGGCGGTCTGATGGTGATCATGCTGCTGGCGTTCGCAGCTTCCGGCCTGGCCCCCATATTGATCGGCGCGCTGCTGGGTTTCCTCTGGTACAACGGCCGGCCCGCCAGGCTGTTCATGGGCGGCACCGGCAGCGAATCACTGGGCGCCGGCCTGGCGGGACTGGCCATAACCAGCGGCATGGTCTGGTACCTGCCGCTCCTGGCGCTCATCCCCGTCCTCGAGGTGCTCTCGGTCATCATCCAGGTCGTCTACTTCCGGACGACCGGCGGCAAACGCTTCTTCAGGATGACTCCGCTGCATCACCATTTCGAACTGAGTGGCTGGGATGAACAGCAGATAGTGACCCGCGCGTGGATAGTCACTGCTGTCGTCACGGCACTCGTCATCTGGCTGCGTGGCGGACTGGCATGAGGGTACTGGTCTACGGCCTGGGGCGCAGCGGCCTGGCCACGGTCCGGCTGCTCGTGCGCCAGTCACATGAGGTCGAGTTCTTCGATTCACGCTCCGAGGGTGCCGACATCACCGCTGCAGGGCAGCTTGGTGCCAGGCGGCTCGATGACGTGGGCGAAACCCGCGCTGACCTGGTGATCGCAGCGCCTGGCGTGCCGATAGGCCATCCCGACCTGGTCAGCCTGCGTTTACAGGGCCTGGAAGTAATAGGTGAAGTGCAGTGGGTGCAGCGCACCTTCACTGCGGACATGATCGGCATCACCGGCACGGCCGGCAAGGGCACCGTCACCGCCTGGCTCACGCACCTGCTCACCCAGGCTGGGCTGATTGCCGTCGCCGGCGGCAACATCGACCCGGCACTCACCGACGTCGCCAGGAATGACGCCATCCTGGTTACGGAGCTGTCATCATTCCAGCTGGAGCGCAGCACCACACTAAACCCAAAGGTCGCCGTGATGCTGAACCTCGCTGCTGACCACCTGGACCGGCACGGCACGGTTGACGCTTACCACGCGGCCAAAAAGAACCTGCTCAACAGCCTGGCCGAAGATCACCTGTTAGTGTTCAACGCTGATGATCCCAAGCTGGCGCAGTGGCAGGCGGAACGTCAGGGACGCAGCGCCGGCTTCTCCACCCGGATGAAGGCTGACGCCTGGCTCGATGCAGACACACTCGTTCTGCACGGCGAACCGCTCATCAAGGCAGCAGCGGTATCACTGCAGGGGGAACACAACCTGGCGAACGCCCTGGCCGTTGCCCTGGCCGCCAGCGAGTTCGGACTGACCAGCGGGCAGATAGCCCAGGGCCTGGCCACCTTCCCCGGCCTGCCCGGCCGGTTCAGCAAGGTCGCGCAGCTGGGCGGCATCACCATAATCGAGGATTCCATCGCCACCAGGCCGCTGGCTGTCGAAGCGGCACTGAAAGCCAGTCAGACGCCCATCGTCTGGCTGGCCGGCGGCCAGAACAAGGGTGCCGACATCCGCGAGTTCCGGGAACTGGCCGCAGGGCGCGTACGCCTGTTCATCGGCTTCGGCGCAAGCGGGCAGGAGTTCTGCGCGGGACTGAAGGACGTGGTGCCCGTGCTGTACGTGCCAGACAGCGACGGCAGGCTGGCACTCAGGCATGCGCTCAGACTGGCGCTGCAGCACCTGCGGGGCAACCAGATCCGCTGCGCGACCGTGCTGCTGGCGCCACTGGCAGCCAGCTTCGACCAGTTCACGGATTACCGTGAACGCGCCCGGATATTCCGTGAGGAGACAAGGAAACTCGAGGAATCATGGATCCCGTCCTCCTGACGATCCAGCTGCTCCTGGGAGCCTTGGGCATCCTGGGCGTAGCCACCGGCGACCCTGCCGTACTGACCGAGCATGCCGGCCGCTTCCTGGGCGCCCTGCTGCTGACCGTGCTGGTGTCATTCATCCGGCCGCGCACCGTCGTGAAGCTGAGCCCGGCCATCTACGTTTCGCTGCTGCTCATGCTGGTGCTGGTGCTGTTCATCGGCGTGTCGCCAGAAGGTTCGCAGAGCAACCGCTGGCTGCTGATAGGCGGTTTCACCTTCCAGCCCAGTGAGCTCATGAAGGTGGCGGTCATCGCATACCTGGCAGCGTTTTTCCACAACCACTTCGACCGCACACCCATCTGGAAACCGACCGCCGTCATCGGCCTGGCGTGCGGGCTGATAATCCTGCAGCCGGACCTGGGCACCAGCGTGTTCGTGTTCCTGCTGGCGCTCGGCATCATGTTCATCGGACCGGTGCCGGCGCAGAAGGTGTTCGCCGTCGGCGGCCTCACGGTGGTCGTGGGCGTGATGTTCGGCAGCCTGTTCCTGTCCGACTTCACCTACTTCGCCGACCGCATCGACAGTTTCTTCGACCTGCACGGTGACCAGTCGCTGGCGCAGGACGTGTCATTCCAGGCGGTGCAGGCGCGCCGCATCCTCGACGACGCCCTGCCTGCGGAACAGCTCGCGGAGATCCGCCTCTACCTGCAACAGCAACGGGCACTGGGCCGCGATGCCTTCAAGGCGATGGTCGAAGCCAAGACCCGACGCTTCGCCTCTGCGCGCCTTGCCCATCGTCCACGCCGCAGGGCAGAAGAAGCATCGGATTAACTACACCTGGCCCCGTTCTTTACTGGTCACCCCGCTGGCGAGTGGCCAGGTGGCACGCGTGATGCAATCGCTCGGTCGCGGATACGTGCGATACGTCAACGACCGCTACCGCCGGACCGGCACGCTATGGGAGGGGCGGTACAAGTCCTGCCCGGTGATGGACAACGACTACCTCCTGCGCTGCCAGCGCTACATCGAGCTCAACCCGTTGCGTGCGCGCATGGTGGAAGACCCCGCCCGCTACCGCTGGTCGAGCCATCGCGGCAGCACCACGCCGCCTGCCGACCCGCTGATCACCCCGCATCGCGCCTGGCTCGACCTCGGACCGGACATGCCCACGCGCCATCGTGCGTGGCGCGCCCTGGTGATGGACACCGTAGACCCGGGCGAAACCGACCATATCCGGCTGCACCTGCAACGCCAGCACCTCTACGGACCCGACCGCTTTCGCAGGGCCATCGAAGCACAACTGGGCCGGACAGTCGGACCAAGAAAGATCGGGCGGCCGCGTAAATCAGCTGCCCTCGCAGAGGAATGAGAAAGTGCACTCTGACCCCTGTTTTTTGCCCGCTTCGACCGGGTAATGCTTGCCATCCCGCAGTTTCTCATCCGAGCCTGTACGACACCTTGGTACCCTCAACCGAGATCAGCTTGCGGTCCTTCAGGCTCGCCATCACCTGGGGCACGACGCGCGCACCCGGTGCAGGCACCGTCGGCCCGAGTCAACGCGCTTCGGGCAATGCCTTCGAGCGCCGCCCCGTCGTCGCGGCACCCCAGGTCAGCAGCGAAAGCGTCTGTCCGTCGGCGTCGAAGCGGATCTCGAAAGGACGCTCAGCGGCGAACCAGTGCGTCGCCGACACCGGGCGGAAGGTCCATTTCACGCGCTGCCCGGCCAGACGCCCGACCAGCGCGTCGCCCTCGGCGCGCAGCTCGAGGACCAGCGGTG
>CALDPK010000252.1 GCA_937911855.1 uncultured Trueperaceae bacterium
CGGGGAACCAGCTCCTGCGGCTCGCCGGATGACAAGTCGATCACGTGCAGGTAATCAGATCCGACGTGCCTGATCGTTGCTGCGGCCAGCCTGCCGTCGGGCGAAAACGCCAGACCGTTGATTCTTGTCGACAGGCTCGTATCGGGCCATTCCATCAGTTCACCGGTAGCTTCAAGCGTGACAGGGTCGTAAGCCTGAATTGTGAAAGTATCGCGCGCCGTGAAGCGCGCCAGGTACAGGTCACCGTCCGCCGGATTCACTACTGCCAGCGTGTCGCCGCCCGGTGTCGCGAGTTCGCTGCCCCAACTCACGTCCGTATTCAGGTGTAAGTTGCGCAGGTTCAGCCTGCTGTCAACCAGGAGGGTACCGCCTGCCGAGCCAGGTGGCCCGCCATTATTCCCAGTCCCACCGGCGGCGCCGCACGCGGTAGTGAGAAGCGCAACTGTCAGCAGTCCGCCAAGGGTCTTGTAAATGTTCATCGGACGTCACCAGCCAAGTCATAACGAACGTTTGCGATCATGCCGATTCCCCCAATAAGTGTCAGTCCGTTGATGTTAGCCGCCGAATGTGAACGTTTATGAAGCCGGCAGGCCACGAGCACCGATGACTGGATTCATCGCTCGCTGTCGCCTGCAGCAGCACTGTAAGAGTTTCGTTCACTGGAATGCGGTGCAATGCCTGTGGGCACCTGAAGCGGGCACGACGACCCGTGATCCCCCCTTGCGTGACTGTGACCTCCTCCTGGTGCCCGCCCTTAATAATTCCGGTTTCCTGCTGACAGAAAGGCACGCTGCGAGCGCGTACCATGCATTCACTTCATCGTGAAGGAGCAACTGGTGCGTGAATGCAGGCGGAAGGTGAGCTGGTTCGGGCTGACAGCGCTGGTGCTGCTGACGCTGGGCGTGAGCCACGCGCAGTTCAGCGTCGACGTGCACTTCGGCACGAGCGGCAAGTTCGTCACGACGCTCGACATCAGGCAGGCCGGTTTCCCGGACGTGACCATCCGGGACGTCCATTACGAAACCCGCTCCTGGAATCCCGACACATCGCTGCTGCGCCTGACGGAGAATTACTACAGCCTGCGCGTCGGCTACATGTTCGGTCCGGCGGTCGAGAACCGCCCTGGTTTCGGGGTGGAACTCGAGCTGCTGCACGACAAGATCTACTACGTCTCCGGCACCGACCCGCTGGGCGTCGTGCAGCACTTCGAGCTGTCCGATGGACTTAACTACCTGATGCTCAACGCGGTCATGCGTTACCCGTTTGAAGTCAGCGACGAGTTCCCGCGCGGCCGCACCCAGGTTCTGGCACGCGCCGGAGGCGGGCCGGTCGTCTCAGCACCAGCCAGCACCATCCGTGGACAGCCCCACGGCCACGAGCTGCACGGCACCGGCGAACCTTACGAGCTGGCCGGTTTCGGCTTCCAGATCGCAGGGCAGGTGCGCCGCTTCGTGCTGCCGTGGCTGGCGCTCAGCTTCGAAGCCAAGTACTCGCACAGCCAGCCGACCCAGACGATCGCGGGCGGCACGGCGCAGACGTACCTGTCGACCATCCATTTTAATTTCGGCGCCACGTTCGCGTTCGGCGGCAACTGACGGCTGAGCCGCACCGGACTCAACTGCTCACAACCCTGCGGTAAACTCTCCCAAGTGAGTCGAGCCAGCCCGAAAATGACAGCCCTGGCGGCCGTAAACCGGCTGAGCAAACCACTGTACTGGCTGTATGAGCGGCGACTTCGCTCCGCACTGCATGGCGGCAGACTGCCGCAGCACGTCGGCGTGATCATGGACGGCAACCGCCGCTTCGCCAGGCGCTTCGACGTCGACGTGAAGGCCGGCCACGACCACGGCGCGAGAAAAGCCCAGGAATTCCTGGACTGGTGCCTGGAACTGCGGATCGAACACGTGACCATCTGGGGCTTCTCCAGCGAGAACCGCAGCCGTGACGACGAGGAAGTCGCCCACCTGCACGAGCTCTTCTACCGCCAGGCCACCAGCCTGCTTAAGGACCCGCGCCTGCACCGCAACCGCGTGCGCGTCCGCATCATCGGTGACATCAGCGATTTCCCGGACAACGCCCGGAAAGCCCTCGAGACAATCGAGCAGGCCACCTGCGAGTACGACGGCCTGAACCTGAACCTGGCCCTGGGTTACGGCGGGCGCGAGGAGATAGTCACCGCTGTGAAGAACCTGCTGCTGGCCAAATCCGGCGAGGGCGCTGACCTGGCCGAGGTGGCAGCAACCATCAATGCCGACGAGATCGGCCAGCACCTGTACACGGCCGGCCTGCCCGATCCGGATTTCGTCATCCGCACCAGCGGTGAGGTGCGCCTGTCAGGCTTCCTGCTGTGGCAGACGGCCTACAGCGAGTTCTACTTCTGCGAGGCATTCTGGCCGGATTTCCGCAAGGTCGATTTCCTGCGTGCCCTGCGCAATTACCAGGCACGGGAGCGCCGTTTCGGCAAGTAAGAAAGGGGCGCGCCGCGTGACGCACCCCTCTGCTTCCCTGGCGTTTCCTGTCAGGCCGGAATTTCGTCTAGCAGCGCATCGATCTGACCGACAGCTGCCTTGAGTCCTTCGTCCATGCCCATCTGTACCAGCTGAGCCATCGCTTCCTTCGACGGGAACGTTGACGTCATGATGAAGCGGGCGCCGCCCTCATGCTCGCTTATCTCGACGATCATCTCGATCGTGGGCATCGCGGCCTGAACTTCGCCGTCCTCGTCGGCGAAACCGTCGGTGAAGGTCAGCCTGCGGGGCGGTTCGACGTCCCTGATGGTCCACCAGCCGGGATGCAACTCTCCCTCCGGGCTGGTCATGTGATAGCTGACTTTGCCGCCTGGCCTGAGTTCGTACTGGCTGAACGTCGCCGGGTATCCGGGCGGGCCCCACCAGCGTTCGACCTGGCGCGGATCGGTCCAGAGCTTCCAGAGCTGCTCGACCGTGGCGTTGAAATCCGCCACCAGAGTGAGCTTCAGCTGGTCGAAATCCTTGTCAATGCTGGTAACGCTCATCACTCCTCCTTGTCGCCGTTCGCGAGCGGGCCAGAAAGCCGGTCCACACGTTCCCGCGAGGTTGGTTCGAGGTCACTGAGCGCCTGACGCGCCGCCTCTCGTACAACCATTGGGTTGTAGGTTAGGGGTTCGCGGCAATTTTGTCAATACCTGAATCAGGAACCCGGATTAAGCACCCGTACGGCCGGCAGGCCAGCCGGCCCGGTCACTAGCTCGGCGCTCACCACGATCATATAAGAGCCCGCGCCTGGCGCCTCTTCGACGCCAAGCTGCAACTGGCTGCCGAGCGCAGACATGGGCAGGCGCACCGTCAGCGCGCTACCCTGCCAGGTCACGTCGTGCAGCCAGTCACCATCAAGCCACACCCCGACTGCACCGGGGGGCCGCGCAGCCAGTTCCAGCGTGACCAGCACGAACTCCCTGGCCGTGAAACCCCCGCTCACCCGGTCGATGCGCAGCGTGCCGTCGTTCGCACCGCCTGCCGGACTCCAGCTGCCAGCAGCGGGGTCGAACCAACCGCTGTCAGCAGCGATGAACACGCCGGACTCAGGAGCGCCCGCTTCCCGCACACCGCTGCTTATGTGCTGCAGGCGTGGCTCCTGCGCCTCGACCGAGAAGATGTGACTGCCCGGTCCGAACAGACCCGGGACACGCACGTCCTCACCGAACCAGAAGGCAACCTCGCGCGGTGCGCTCAGGGTGAAACCGATATCCAGCTGGTACACCTGCTCAAGCGAACGGCTGGCTGAAACCGACAAGACATCAACGAGCTTCAGCCCCAGCACCTGCACCACGTACGTCGACCCGCCCGCGCCCTGGGCCACGCCGAAACCGGCATGGGTGAACTCACCCAGGAGGTTGCGCCGGTGCCCGGGACTGTCCATCCAGCCTGAGACCGCGGCTGCTGCGACATCCGGCACGCCCGACAGCAACGCCAGGTTCTCCCCCACCCCCTGCACCACGGCGCCTGCCTGGTTCAGGCGCTGCGACACGGTTCTCGTCTCTGCCCGCGGAGACTCGTGGTCCATGTAGCCGAGTTCAGCCATCTCCCGTGCGTGCTGTCTGGCTGCCCGGGCCAGAGCCTCGTCCGGTTGAAGCGCCGGCAGGCCATGAATGCTTCGCTCGGCGTTCGTGTGCTCGAGTAAAGCACGCTCCATTTGCGGGTCGGCTGGCTGCTGGGCAAAAGCCGAGCTGCTCACGGCAAAAGCCAACCACATCACCAGTAATTGCCTGCACCTGTTCATCAGTTGCCTACAGGTTAACGCAGCTCCTGCTCCGACTCCTCTATCATGGTGCCAGAACATCTGGAGGAACTCATGGTTACCGACAAGCTCGACGGAGCAATCGAAAACGCCTTCATCACCGACCGCGTGATGAAAGCCAGCGACACCTATGAACTCACCAGCCCCGGCACGGGCCAGGTAATCGCGCAGGTAGCGTCCTGCACACCCGACGACGCCCGGGCAGCAGCCGACCTGGCAGTGAGCAGCTTCAACAAATGGCGCAAACGCACTGCTTTCGAGCGTTCAGATATCGTCCGCAAGTGGTTCGAGCTCATGATCGCGAACAAGGACCAGCTGGGCCGCATCATCGCCACCGAGATGGGCAAGCCCGTCCGCGAGGCCACCGGTGAAGCCGTTTACGCCGCCAATTTCGCCAAGTTTTACGCCGAGGAAGCCATCCGCATCTACGGTGAAACGGTCCCCGCCATCCACGGTCACAAGCGCCTGCACGTGATCAAGCAGCCGGTCGGTCCGGTCTACGCGATCACCCCCTGGAACTTCCCGGCCGCGATGATCACCCGCAAGGCCGCGCCGGCACTCGCAGCAGGTTGCAGCGTCATCGTCAAACCCGCCAGCCAGTCCCCGCTCACCGCCCTGCGCCTGGCCGAACTTTGGCTCGAGGCCGGCGGCGAACCGGGCACCCTTCAGGTCCTGCCCGCGAAGAGCCCCCGCGAGATCAGCGAGGTGCTGATCGGCGACGACCGCATCCGCAAACTCACCTTCACCGGCAGCACCGAAGTCGGCAAAGTCCTCTACCGCCAGGCTGCCGACACGATGAAACGCATCAGCCTGGAACTCGGCGGGCACGCCCCACTCATCGTCTTCGAAGACGCCGATCTGGACGTGGCAGCCCGTGAGGCCGTGGCCTGCAAGTTCCGCAACGCCGGCCAGACCTGCGTGTGCACCAACCGGCTGATCGTGCAGCGCAGCGTGCTGGAAGAGTTCACGAAACGCTTCACTGAAGCCACCCGCGCCCTCAGCGTCGGCGATCCCCTGAATGACAGCACCGACATCGGGCCGCTGGTCAACCAGGCGGCAGTTGACAAGGTCCGCGCCCACATCGACGATGCTGTCAGGCTCGGAGCAACCGTCGCCACAGGCGGCAACCTGGCTGAGGTGAACGGCGCCTCGAAGCTGTACTTCGAACCGACCATCCTTACCGGCGTTACCGAAGACATGCAGATCATGAGCGAAGAGACGTTCGGGCCGGTCGCACCGATAACCGTGTTCGACACCGAAGAAGAAGCCATCGCCATCGCCAACGACACGCCCTACGGACTGGCGAGTTACATGTTCACCCAGAACCTGGGCCGCGCCTTCCGCGTTTCGGAAGCACTCGACTACGGCATCGTCGGCATCAACGACGGCGTTCCTTCCGCCCCGCACGTCCCGTTCGGCGGCGTCAAGGATTCAGGCATCGGCCGCGAAGGCGGCAAATGGGGCATCGAGGAGTACCTCGACGTCAAGTACGTCTCGATAGGAATTTAAGAACTCAGCAGGTGCGGCAGCGTTGACGGCTGCCGCACCCTAAAAATCAGCGCCTGCTCAACACCCTGATGCTGGCTGGCGTGCCGTCACTGCCCGAACCGCCACCGACCTCGACTTCAGCGAGCGCCTCGTCATAATGCAGCCCGGTCCCACCAGGCACCTCAACCCGGCGGCCCAATACCGAGCCGAACAGCTCGCCGCTGCCGTCAAGCCGCACGGCGGTGTGCGGCGCGTAGACGGTGCCACTCACCTTGGCGTTGCCCGAGATGCTCACGCCCGGCATGGCCGCGGAGCGGTTCAGCGAGTACAGCGAGAACACCGGCTGGCCCGCGTCGTTCACCGGTGCGATGCCGTCCATGTCGAAGCTGTTACCCAGAGACGTGCGGCCGGACACGTAGACGGTCAGCGTGCTGCCGGGTTCGATGCGCATCTTCGAGTTGCCACTGAAGGTGAAATCACCATCAACGAACAGGACGACGTCACCGCCGGCAATGTGCAGCTGCGAGTTCGAGGTCATATCGAGTTGCGGCAGCCTGTAAAAGCCGCCCTCCACGGGAGCCACCCCGTCCAGCGCGGACCAGTCATTGACCCAGGAGCCCGTGCGGGTGAGCGCTTCAGTTGGCGTAAGCCGCACTTCCCGGTTCGCGTCCGCGGTCACCGGCTGACGGCCCTCAGGCGCGGACTGGAAACCGGCCGCCATGGAATCGATGTTCAGCGGATCGCAGCTGCGGATCGCAACCGGCTGGTCAGGAGCTGGCGAACCGTTCTCCTGGCTGACGCCACCCACATGCCGCACACTCGAGTTGTTGTGCTGACGGGTGATCGAACCGGCTGCAAGTGCGTTGCCGTCGATTCGCGCGCCCGTATTTCCGAAGATGATGTCCCCGCCAGAGCTGGCGTTGCCGCGTACCCGCGCGCCGTTGGCGAAAGTGATGCCGCTGCCGGCGCTGACACTGCCGGTGACCGTTGCGGTGTTGTCGAACAGTATGCCGCCGACGGCGGTCATGTTTCCGTCATAGGTGGTGCTGGCGTGAATGTTGATGTTGCCGCTCGCATGGATGTTGCCCAGAATGCCTGAGCTTCCCCTGGCCGTTACAGACCCGGTGGAGTGAACGTCGCCCCAGATGGGCGCGTAGCCGGTGATGGTCACGCTGCCTCCCGGTCCCAGTGTGCGGACATGAGCGTTCCGGTTCGCGCTGCCGCTCCGGTAAGGACCGCTGCGCGAGTCGAAGCTGTCGATGCGTCCGCCGCCACTCACGGTGATTGCCTCGCAGGCCAGGATCATTCCGCTGTAAGGAGCCACGCCCCTGCCGCCCGCCATCTCGCTGTACTCCACGACGGCTTCCGCGACGTGCGTGGCGCCGCGCGGCCCGGATCCTTCGACACGGATCACGGTCACGTCATCTATCCACTGCGGGCTGTTATCCAGCCGGTAATCGACTGTCGCTCCGGATAAGCGGACCGGTGGCGCGACGACCGTCGCAGGCCGGCGGCCGGTCTCCTCCACCTGCACCCGCAACGCGGTAACTGTCGCGTCGATCCCGGCGTCCGCGTTCGTGCGCGCGATGGAATGACCTATCAGGTTCTGCGAGATCATCAGGCTCGAGTTGGTCAGCATCAACGTTCCCAGGCCCACGAGCATTATCGACAGCATGATGAGCAGCACGCTGATGAGCGCGATTCCAGCTGCGCGGTTCATGGCAGCACCACCGTGAAATTCTCGCTGCGTTCGCTGTCGCCCTGCAGGTAACGCAGCCTGAGAACCAGTCCCTCAACGTCAGCCGGAGCGGGGTTGACCGCGCTGGATGACGAACCGTCCGCCCGTATGAACCGGAGTGCATCCAGTCCGGTTATCCCCTCGGCGAGCGGCACGTCGAAGCCGGCGATCGTCGATTGCATCAGGTAATCGTCCTCCACGGAGTAGCTCACGGTCTGCAGGCCGCCCGTTTCAGCGGCGACGACGTAGCGGGTGGTGAGGCGCTGCAGCTCCCGGCCGCACTCGTCCTCCACGCAGACCTCGTCACCCAGCACGTAATCGAGCGGCCGCAGCACGCCCAGCGCACCCGGGTCGCGGCCGGTGAAGCCGGCCTGGGCCACGTCGCGCTGGATGGACTCGACTGCGCCGCGCAGCTGAGCGGACGCGGCTGTCACGGCACGGTTCGTCTCATAGGCGCGGGTCGTGGTCACGTACAGGGCGCCGAGTGCTCCCAGGATGAGCAGCAGTATCGCGGCTGCCACCAGCAGTTCGACCACGGTGAAGCCGGAGCGCGACTTCACGGGGCCGGCCTGCCGACGATGGTGCTTAAGGTCACTTCATGGTCAAGGCTTGCGACCGTAACGACGATGGACTGCGCGTCGGGTTGCGGCGCGGTGCTGACGGTGCAGTCCAGCTGTCCGCCGCTCAGAACGCAGGGCCGGATCTCGTAAGAGCAGTCGTTGAGGAAACCGGGGCCGCAGTCATGGATTCCCGGAACGGTGACGGTCTCGGCGGCGTAACGCACCCGCAGGGCGTTGATGGCGCTTCTGGCCTCGGCGTCCAGGTCCTGCATCACCTGCGACGTGCGGGTGGCGCGCAGACCGCTGGCCTGCAGCGCAGCGGCACCCAGCACCCCTACCGCAAGTATCAGCACGGCGACCAGTACTTCAACGAGGCTCAGGCCACGCCTGTTCATTCGACCGTCACTGCCCCGCCGGCCCCGACCTGCACCGTAAGCGCACGGCGTTCATCTGCGATCTGCCAGGCCACGCCGTTCACGCCCAGGGCACTGCCACCGCAACTGCGTACCTGACCGGTGTGCGTCCAGATGAGATCGCCACCACTGGCGCTGACCTGCGGGTACTCAGCAAGGTCAAGGGTGCGCAGGACGTTGCCGCTGCAACCGCCGGAACGGCTGGCGAAACGGCCGTCAGCCACGGTCACGGCGACCTCGGCGTTCAGCCGGATGGCCTCGAAGCGCGCCTGCTGCACGAAAGCCTGAACGGAGTTCGCTGCGAGCTGCGCGGCCGGTGGTCGCAGGTTGGGGATGGCGATGGCGAGCAGTATGCCCAGGATAGCCAGGACGATCAGCACCTCGATTACGCTCAACGCTGATCGTCCCCGCACTGCCCCCACCTCTCAACTATAAGGCGACCTGACGCGCCTTCAGTATCGACGCCGTCATTGTCCCGAACGACCTGTAAGCGCTGCCAACGTCCACAGCGGTGGTTTGAAGCAGAATCAGCGGATGGAACTCATTCTGTACTGGCTCTCTGCCGCGGTGCTGCTGGGGTTCGCGGTCTGGCTGAGCAGCCTGCTCGCCCGCACTGGCTCCATGGCCGCGGCCTTCACCCTGATCGTCACGCTCGGACTGGTCTACGACAACGGCGTGATAGCCGCCGGCAACCTGATCGGGGCCGGGAACCTGCTTGAGGCGCTCAACTGGCCGCGTTACGTCATCCACGCGTTCGCTACCCCGCTCCTGGCAATGGTTTCCTTCGACCTGGCGCGGCGCTTCGGACTGCGTTGGGCCAGCCAGTCGGGCTGGAAGATCGCCTTCTGGGCGTTCACGGTGCTGCTGATCGCTTACGGCGTCGTCTTCGAGCTGCTGCCTCTCTCACTGGTCGCCGAGAACAGTGACGGGATCATCAGTTACGGACCAGCAGGGGGCGCCAGCTTCCCGCTGCCCGCCGTCGCCACCATGGTGCCGCTCACCGTGATCGGCCTGATCCTCTGGGTGAAGCGCGGCTTCGCGTGGCTGGCGGTCGGGTCACTGCTGGCGCTGGTCGGTTTCGGGGTTGCGCCCGCGCTTGATTTCACGGTGCTGGGTCAGATCGCGGAGGTTGCACTGATCGGCGGCATCAGCCTGAGTGAAAGCCACCTGGCAAACTCTTCGCCGTTCAGGCGCCCAGCAGCGGCGCGACCGCTTCGTGCCCACTGACCTTCAGCTGCCAGTCAGGCCTCATGAACTCGCCGCGCGCCAGGCGGAAGCGGATTGATTCCTGGACTTCGCCGGGGCTGGTGAGTTTGCGGAAGGTGCCGTTCGGCCGGTAACCCATGCTGCGGCTCACTCCCTGCGAGGCCTGGTTCCACGCCATGGCGGCGGTGATGGCGTACTCGGCACCCAGATGGTCGAAAGCCCAGAACAGCACCGCTGCCCGCATCTCCTTGCCCAGACCCTGGCCCTGCCGGTCCCTGGTGAGCCAGGAGCCGGTCTCAACCGTCTTCAGTTCGCTGAAGTTGTCTGCCACCACGTCCTGGCGGCCGATGACTTCCCCGCCCTGCAGCACTGCGAACGACACGTTCCACTTCTGATGCGTGATTCCGGCCCGCGCCAGCCACACGTTCTGCGCCGTGCCGCGCGCCATCTCCTCGGGAGAGCGTCGGGTCCATGGCACGTCGAACGGCATCCGGTCCGGCTCGTGGACGCCTGCGAGCGTGGCTTTCACCAGACCCGCGATGTCACCGTCCTGAACGGGTCGCAGCAGCAGGCGCGGGCTCTCGAGGCGTAGGTTGTCGAAAGGCCAGATCTCGTCGAAATTCTGCATGGCGCAGTATACCGGCCCGTGTTCAGCCTGCGGCTATCGCGACGAGGAACTCCTCGCCGTAACGCTCGAGTTTCACCTGGCCTACGCCGCTGACCTGAAGGAACTCCTCGTCGGTCTCGGGCCGGCTGGTCGCGAGTTCCCGCAGGGTGGCGTCGCTGAACACCACGTACGGGGGCACGCCCTGCTCGCTGGCCAGCTTTGAACGGACTTCCCGCAGCCGCTCGAACAGCTCCGCGTCCTCGGGCGGCAGGTCAGCGACTGCCATGCGCCGCTTCGGCCTGCTCTTCGGACTTGCCTTGGGGGGCTGGGAATCCCTGCGCAACGTAACGCCCGTCTCGCTCCTGAGCACCGGGGCGCTGGCCGAGGTCAGTTTCAGGGCGCCGAACGAAGTGGAGTCCGCACGCAGGTAACCTCCGGCCAGCAGCTGCCGGGCGACGCTGCGCCAGCCGCGTTCGTCGAACTCGGTGCCGACGCCGAACACGCTCAGTTGCCCGTGGCCAAGTTGGCTCATGCGCGGGGTGGCTTTGCCCATCAGCACGTCGATCACGTGTACGGCCCCGAAACGCTGACCGGTCCGGTAGACGGCGGACAGGAACTTCTGCGCAGGCACGGTGCCGTCCATGACGTCGACCGGCTCAAGGCAGGTGTCGCAGTTGTTGCACGGTCCTTCATAGTCCTCGCCGAAGTAGCGGAGCAGCATGACGCGCCGGCAGGTCGTCGCTTCGCAGAAGCCGAGCAGCGCGTCGATGCGCTGACGTTCCACCCGCTTGTACTCCTCGCTGCCGTCGCCCTGGTCGAGCAGTCGCTGCAGTGCAGCTACGTCAGCGAGGCCGTAGGTCATGAACGCACTCGAGGGCAGGCCGTCCCGGCCGGCGCGGCCGGTCTCCTGGTAGTAGCTCTCGATGCTGCGCGGCAGGTCCAGGTGTGCCACGAACCGCACGTCCGGCTTGTCGATGCCCATGCCGAAGGCGATGGTGGCGACCATGACGATGCCGTCCTCGCGCAGGAAACGCTCCTGATGGCTCTGCCGCTGGTCCTGGCTGAGGCCGGCGTGATAGCCCAGCGCGTTGATGCCTTCCTGCCTGAGGACAGCGGCCGTCTCATCCACCGATTTGCGTGACAGGCAGTAGACGATTCCCGCGTCGCCCTGGTGCTGGTCTTTGTAGAAGCGCAGGAACTGCTGGCGGGCGTTCTGTTTGGGTACGACCTGATAACGGATGTTCGGCCGGTCGAAGCTGGAGACGAAGCTTATGGCGTCGTCCAGCGCCAGTTTGGCGCGTATCTCCTTGCGGGTCACCTCATCGGCGGTCGCGGTCAAGGCGATGCGAGGCACATTCGGGAACCGCTCGTGCAGGACACTCAGGCCCAGGTACTCCGGCCGGAAATCGTGTCCCCACTGCGACACGCAATGCGCCTCGTCGATGGCGAACAGGGCCGGTTTGATGCTGTCCAGCAGATCGAGGAAGCGGGGCGTGAGCAGCCGCTCCGGCGCGACGTACATGAGGTCGTACTCGCCCCTGGCGAAGTCACGCTCGATCTGCGCAGCCTCCGCAGGCGGCAGGGTGCTGTTCAGGTAGGCAGCCTTGACTCCCGCCAGCCGCAGCGCGTCCACCTGGTCTTTCATCAGCGCGATGAGCGGCGACACCACAATGCCGGTTCCTTCGCGCAGCAGCGCCGGGATCTGGTAGCAGAGCGACTTGCCACCGCCTGTGGGCATCAGCACGAGCGCGTCGCGCCCCTCTACCAGCTCACTTATGATCGCTTCCTGGTCTCCGCGAAACTCAGGGAAGCCGAATACGTCCTGCAGGACCTGCTCTGCCGAATCCGGCACTCTTAACGTCACGCCCAATGATAGCAGCGCTTTGGCAGGGCACTGTTTTTCGCTTGGCTTTTGCCGTGCACCTGTAAGCAGAAATGACGAATCCGGCCGCATACCCGGCCGGATTCAGCGTCTCTGATGGGATTAACGCCGGCTCAGAAGGGACTGTCCGGGAAGTAGTGGCTCTGCGCGTTCTCAGGCGTGATGATCTCGGAGCTGAGCAGGTACTCGCCGATGATGGGGGTGGAGGACACGAGGCCCAGCGCGGTGAGTTCCATCGCGGTCGCGATCTGCGCGGGTGAGTAGCTCACGTTGACCGGGAAGAGCGGGTCACCGTCGATGAGGCGTGCGATGTATTCCTTCTTGCCGGCGCCGCCGACGATCCACAGGTCGCCTTCACGGCCGGCTTCGACCACTGCGGCTTCGACACCTTCGGCCATGTCGTCATCGGCAGCCCAGATGGCGTCGATGTCGGGGTAGGCGGTCAGCATGTCCTGCGTGACCTCATAGGCGTCGTCGCGGTTCCAGTTGCCGTAACGGCTGTCCAGGACGTTGATGCCGGTGCCCTCGAGCTGTGCGACGAACGAGTCGTAACGCTGGTTGTCGATAACGGTGGCGATGCCGCGGACGATGACGATGTTGTCGCCTTCGGAAAGGGTCTCGGCGAAGTAACGGCCGGCGGCGGCACCGAACGCTTCGTTGTCACCGGAGACGTACAGGTCCTGGATGCTCTCGTCGACCAGGCCGCGGTCGACGACCGTGATGAACACGCCCTGCTGCTTGACTTCGGCGACCGGTCCGGTCATCGGGTCGGACTCGAACGGCAGTACTACGAGCGCGTCGATGTTGTGAATGGCGACGAGGTCCTGGAGGGCGTTGGCCTGTTCGGTCACGCTGCCGGAGGCGATGATGACGACTTCAATGTCAGGGTAGGTGGCTTCGATGCGGGTTTTGGCTTCGTTGGCCCACCAGTTGAGTCCGCCCATGAAACCGTGGGTGGCAGTGGGGATGGACACGCCGAGCGTGTAGGTCTGGGCGAAGCCGGTGGCGGCAAAAGCGAAGACAATCAGGGACAAAAGCAGTTTCTTCATGGGTTATTGCCTTTCTGTACGAGAGTCAGACTGCGGACGCGGACTATGCTTCGTTCAGGCGGTCACCTCCTTCAGCGTTTGCGGGTGCGTTGCAGGAATACAGCGAGGATGATGATGAAGCCTTGGACGGCTCCATTGAGGTACTCGCTGATGATGGAAGTCAGGTTGAGGACGTTGCCGATGGTGCTCAGCAGGATGGCGCCGGCTACCGTGCCCCAGATGTGCCCGGATCCGCCCTTGAGTGCGGTGCCGCCGATGATGACGGCTGCGATGGCTTCGAGTTCCCAGAGCAGGCCGGTGCTGCCGGAGGCGCTGCCCAGCCGGGGCACGTAGATGATGGTGGCGAGACTGACGCACAGGCCCAGGATCACGTACGCCCAGGTCTTGACCCAGTCGACAGGTATCGCCGAGTAACGCGCCACGTTCTCGTTGGAGCCGATGGCGTAGATGTAGCGGCCGAAGCGGGTGCGGTGCAGGACGACGCTGCCGACTATGGCGGTCAGGGCGAACACCCAGATCGGCCAGGGGACGGTCAGGAAAGTGCCGTAGTAAACCGGGCGGTACACGCCGCGCAGGGCAAGGTCGAGCGAGATGGTGCCGCCGTTGGCCAGGAACGTCACGACCGAACGGTAGATGCCCAGTGTGCCGAGCGTGACTATGAACGGTTCTATCCGTCCCCTGGTTATGAGCAGGCCCTGCATGAGTCCCGCCAGCAGCCCGAGCAGCAAGGAGGCACCCATGCCGATGATGACGACAAGCCAGCTGGCGCCGAACGATTCCAGCGCCGTGTTCATCACCATGATCATCACGCCGGATATGAGCGCTGCCATCGAGCCTACCGAAAGGTCGATGCCGCCGGAGATGATCACGAAGGTCATGCCGACGGCGATGATGCCGATGAAGCTGCTGCGGGTCAGGACGTTGTAGATGTTGTTGCTGGTCAGGAAGTTGTCGTTGAGCGAACCGCCGAGGATGACCAGGAACACCAGGCCCAGAAGCGGCGCCAGTATGCGCAGGTCGAAACGACGGCGGGGTGCGGCAGCGGGCGCCGTCACGCGGTGCTCCCGGGGGACTTGAGTTCAGTACGCATGTTGCTCCTTCTGGTTGCCCTGCAGGCCGGTGGCGTGGCGGACGAGGGCGGTCTCGGTAAGTTGCGGGCCGTCCAGGACGCCGCTCACATGACCGTCGTGCAGGACGACAACCCGGTCAGCCAGTCCGATGATCTCGGGCAGTTCACTGGAGATGACGATGATCGACCTGCCGGCCTCCACCAGTTCGCGGATCAGGAAGTAGATCTGGCGTTTGGTGCCCACGTCGATGCCGCGGGTCGGCTCGTCCAGAATGATGATCTCGGGATCGATGAGCATGACCTTGCCGAGTACGACCTTCTGCTGGTTGCCGCCCGACAGTGATTTGACCGGCGCTGAAGGGTCAGCCGCGCGGATGTCAAAATCGACAGTTGCTTTCTGCAGGGCCTCGTTCTCGCGCCGGTCGCTGATGAACGGGCGGGCGAGTTGCTCCAGGGCCAGCAGCGTGACGTTAGGCCGCATCGGCATCTCCACCAGCAGGCCCTTGCCCTTGCGGTCTTCACTCACGTAGGCGATGCCCAGCCTTGCAGCGTCCCGGGTGTTGCGGATCCTGACCTCGCAGCCCTTCACCCGGATGGTGCCTGTGGCGGGGCGCAGGCCCAGCATGCCTTCGAACAGCTCGGTGCGCCCGGCGCCCACGAGTCCGGAGAAGCCCAGGATCTCGCCGCGGTGCAGGGTGAAGTTCACGTTCTCCACGCGGCCCGGCACCGTGAAATCGCTGAGCTGCAGCACCGGTTCCGTGTGAGGGATCTCCGGTTTGGGCGGGAACATGTCTTTCAGTTCCCGGCCCACCATGAGTTCAGCCATGGCGTCCTCGTTAAGCTCGGAGGCAGGCTGCGTGGTGATGAGCCGGCCGTCGCGCAGGACGCTGACCCGGTCGGCGATCTCGCGCACTTCCTTCAGTTTGTGGGAGATGAAGATGACAGTGGTACCCGCCTGAGCCAGGTTGCGGATGAGCCTGAACAGCACTTCGGTCTCACGGCCGGTAAGGACGTCGGTCGGTTCGTCCATGATGAGCACGCGGCTGCCGCGCCACATCGCTTTGGCGATCTCGACCATCTGTTTGTCGCTGACGGACAGTCCGGCTACCCGTGCCTGCGGGTCGATGCGGGTATCCAATTCGCGCAGCAGTTCGCCGGCGCGCGCCTGCATGGCCCGGTCGTCCAGGCAGTTCGCGGCCCAGGTAGATATTGGCGGCGACGCTCAAGTCCTCCGCCAGGTTGGTTTCCTGGTGGATGAGGATGACGCCGCGCTCCTCGGCGTCAGCGCCGTTCCGGAAACTGACCGGCTGGCCGTCGACCAGGGCTGTGCCTGCACTGGGTTCCAGGTAACCGGACAGGATCTTCATGAGCGTGGATTTGCCGGCCCCGTTCTCAC
>CALDPK010000253.1 GCA_937911855.1 uncultured Trueperaceae bacterium
GGACGCGCCGGGCGGGGTTTGAAATCACGTGAAGCCCAGGCTCCACCAAATTTTCAGGCGACAGTGCGCAGCGAAAGCTACTGAGCGGCTGCTGGAGTCGCGGGAGCGTCGCGATTGAGCTCGGTGATCACCTTCGAGGTGATGTCGAGGGACTGATCCCGATAAATCACCGTGGACACACCCGTACCAGCTGCATCGGAGCTGTCCAACAAGAGGGTTGCCCCTTCACGAATAGCGACCGTGCGTGCGACATTGCTGATCTTGTCGATGATCGTCTGACGGCTGCGCACGAAGCGTTCGCGGAATTCGTGCAGGTATTGCCGTAAGTCGTCAGCTGAAGGCATGGTCAGGTACTCTCCTGCCGGCAATTGTAACGTGTCATTCTCACGTTTCCGTACCGCGGGCGTGGATTTCCGACAAGCTTTGCGCTACAGCTGAATGGGTGCCGCCGGGTAAGAACCCAGGAATTTCATCATGGCCGCCCGCCGCATTATGCCCGTCAGGGCCGCTGATACGTTCTCGTCCCGGATGTCGCCTTCTATGTCCACGTAGAACAGGTAACTCCACGGTTTGTCACGGCGCGGGCGGCTCTCAAGCTTCGTCATGTTCACGCCGTGGTCGTTGAATACCTTCAGGCATTCGACCAGTTCGCCGGGCCGGTGCTTGGTGGCGAGGATCAGGCTGGACTTGCGCTGCCCGGTGCTGGCGGCAGCTTCCTCGAAGCCCAGTACGAAGAAGCGCGTGAAGTTGAAGTCCAGGTCTTCGATGCCGCTGGCCAGGACCTCGAGGCCGTATTTCTCCGCGGCAGCCTGGCTGGCGATCGCCGCGCGGCCTTCGCCGCCGTTCTCGCTCAGCAGTTTGGCGGCGCCGGCAGTGTCGAAGTCAACGACTGCCTCCATGTCGTGCCTGGCCAGGAAGCCTGCGCACTGCTCGAGCGCCTGCGGATGCGAGTAAACGCGCCTGACGTCCTCGAGGCTTGTGCCCGGCTTCGCAAGGAGGTTGTGCCTGACGCGCACGATCTGCTCGGCCACCACGTGCAGTGATGAATCGCGCAGCAGGTCGTATGACTGGTTTATGGAGCCGGCCAGGCTGTTCTCCACCGGCAGGCATACGTGCGTGAACCCTTCGGTTCCCGCTGCTGCCACCGCCTGCGCAAACGTCGGGAAGCCCACCGCGTCGGCATCTGCGGCAAACTGCAGTGCTGCCGCTTCACTGAATGCACCCGGTACTCCCTGATACGCAATCCGACGTCTGACTGGCTGGCTCATAAGCACGGAGTTTAGCACCGTTCAGGTGAAATGCCGCGCGCACGCGGGCAGGCTCGGGTCCAGTCCTAGGTAATCATCCATTGCCCCTGCCGGGGGGCACCGCCCATACTGCTCGCAGCGTGAAGCTGGCCAGCCTTTCGCCAGTACCGATAACTGGAGGTCATCATGAAAAAGCTTCGCTTCATTCTCGCCGCCGCCCTCATCCTCGGGCAGCTCCCCATGGCAGCTTTCGCCGCACCAGCGTCCTCGGGCGGACCGGTGGCGCTCAGCCAGGAGGTTCAGGACAGCGTCACGGGTGGCACGTGCAGCACCTGCAACCGGAACAATGATCCCAAGCCTCCTGCCGAGCCTCCGGTCAAGATCGGCTCACCGTACTGGGAGCACACCCGGACCAGGCAGGTATCCCACACGGTGCCTACCGGTCAGCTGGTGTTCCAGCACAACAATTACGGTCACGTCACCGTCACCAGGGGGTTCAGCTGGACCGAGAAGGACTCCATGAGCTGGTCTGCCGGCGGCGGCATCCCCGGCGGCGTGATCCAGGCCAGCATCGGCCGTACTTACGACAACTCCCGGACTGAATCCATGAACGTGACGATACCGGGTGGTTACAGCTACAAGCACTACATCAGTTACCCCACCACCCGCTACCATCACGACTTCACCCGCTACCAGGACTGGAGCGACGGTTCGCGCCAGAGCCTGAACAGCAGTTCCGTCGGATCGTCCAGGATCAGCACGCGTCACGGCACCCAGGTCAACAAACTCTGACGCACCCCCGACTTCAATCCTCTCCCTTGCTGCGACACCCGGTTGCCGGCTCCCCGGCCGGCAACCGGACTGAAAGGTAAACACCATGATCAGAAAGACCATCGTCCTTGCCTTCCTGCTCGCGGGCACCGCGTTGAGCCAGGTGCCGGCAGTCACGCCCGCCTGGCAACTGGTGGCAGCAGAAACCGGCAGCCCTGCACAGCTGTACCTGCAGTTGCCCGCCGACATGGATCCGCACTCGCTGACGGCGGTATCAGTACCCGGCGCCACCGTCAGCGGCTTCACCGTCCTGCCGGAAAGCGGCATCCTGAGCGTGGCGGTTACGGACGCCCGGGCCAACCCGCTCGTGATTACCGAGCTGACCATCGAGGCTGGTGCCGGCCCGGTGACTCTCAGCCTTGCGCCCACCGAGGTTCACTGGCTTGACGGCCTCAACCGCGGCAGCCTGGTAATGCGGGCCAGCCAGCGGGTGACGGGCGGACAGCATGCCCTGGCGCTCCTGCTCGAGAACCCCACGGACGCAGTCATTGAGATCACAGAGTTCCGTTACGCACCTGCTGCCGTCACCACAGGCGAACTGCTGCTGGCGCGGGGTTTCGCTCCCCTTGCAGACCTTGCAGGCCTGCGGCTGCCGTGGCTGACGGGCAGCGCGGGCCCGAAGTATTCGGATCAGGGAGCGCTGGCGCCCGACCAGTGGGACGGACTGACATTCGAACGCTTCAGCTTCGCCGACTCAGGCTTGGTGCTCGAACCTGGCGCTCAGGCCATCCTGATACTTGCAGCACCTGCCTTCACTTCGGCTGAGCTGTTCAGCAGCCAGGCCATGCTGGGCTTCGGGCCGTGGCTGGAGTACACGCAGGCTGGCCAGCCGTACGCGCTGCAGCCGTTCGTGCAGAAACCGGGCTTGCAGTCACGGTGATCACATGACCGGAACCGTTACCCGGCTGTTGCTGCTGAGCCTGCTGCTGGTGACTGGCGTTAATGCGCAGCCGCTTCACCCTGACCAGCTGCCGTCACTGCAGCCGATTCTGCAGGATGAGCCCCCGCCGGCCGGGCCTGGCCGGCTCAGCTGGCAGCTTCACCAGCAGCTGTACTGGTCGCCGCCTGCCACGGAAGGCACGCTGTCACTCAATCCGTCGCTGACCTATGTCCTGCACGACCCGCAGGCCGCACTGAGCGACGAGGTGCGCCGGCAGGACGCCCTGCTGCTCACTGCCGAGAACTCCGACCGGGCCGCCCGCGACGCACTCGAGCTGCACCAGCAGTACCTGTCCCTGCAGGGCAGCCTGTGGTTCCAGGATTTCCTGCTCGACTGGCTTGATCACTGGCAGATGCTCACAACAGCTGATGGTGATCTCGCTGCGCGTGACGAGACCAGCCGGATGGCCGCTGAAGCCATGCTCCTGGAAACTGATGACGCCATCGAACTGCAGCTGCTGAACCTGTCGCTGGGAGGGGTACAGGTGGTCGAGGGGCCCGAAGCCTGGTTCAGGCCGGCTGTGGAGTTGCCGGCAGAACCACTGGCGGCCTGCCTGACGGGCAGCCGGGAACTCCGGCGCCTTGACCTGCTTCAGGGTTATGAACTGCT
This sequence comes from uncultured Trueperaceae bacterium, assembly GCA_937911855.1. Taxonomy (GTDB): domain Bacteria; phylum Deinococcota; class Deinococci; order Deinococcales; family Trueperaceae; genus CALDPK01. The sequence continues at coordinate 3,628 of CALDPK010000253.1, forward strand.
CGACGCCGGACTGCACGCTGCAGGCAGAAGGCAGCGCGTGGAGCTGAACGTTGGGGCGAGTGTCGCACTGTCCGCTGCCGGTTCACCCGATCTGGGCTGGAACTTCGGTCTGCGGGTGAGCCGCGCTGACCACTCCGGACCGCAACTGGCTTTCGATGCCTCAGCCGGCACGATCTCCCAGTCACTAACCCTGCGGCCAGAAGAAAGTGAGCCGGAACCAGCTGCCCCGGACCTGAGCAGCGCCTTCGACCGCGAAGCGATCCGGCTCATGGAGCTGCTGAGCCTGAGCGGACAGGCGGCACGGCAGGAAGACATCAGACGGCGGACGGCTGACCTGGAGCTGGCTCACCTGCGGGACCGAATCGAAGCCGGCACCGCCAGGCGCGCTGACCTGCAGCCGGTACTCGACAGTTTCGTCGAACTGGCCCAGGCAGTCAGTTACCGCGACTGGGTGCTGCTGTCACTGGCCGTCGAATGCCGCCTGCCGGCAGCTTACCGTCAGGTGGAGGTGTACCCGTGAAGCGGTGAATCCTTCAGGCGCCGATACGCTGGCGCAGGTTCCGCATGCGCCTGTCCAGTGATTCGATGTCACTGCGCAGTTCGTCCAGGCGCTCGAGTTCACTGCGCACGAAGCGGGTGTAGGGAGCGACTGTCGCGCTGAGCTTCTCATTCGACGCTTCCAGCTCCAGGATGATCTGGTCCTGCAGGCTTTCTTCAAGGCCGTCACGCAGCTCCTGCATCTTCTCGTGCAGTTCCCGCTTGGCCTTGGCCCGCCTGCGCGGCAGGATGGTGCTGCCCAGGACGATCATGGCCAGGCCGGCGGTGATGCCCGTGATGTCAGCTGCCGCGCCGGAGAGGAACGCCACCACGGCAGTACCGAGGCCCAGGCCACCGACCTGAAGCAGGCCGGTGCTCACTACTGCTGATTGCAGTCCGTCTGCCAGGCGTACGGCTTCCTCGCGCTGGTTGTAGCCTTCCATGACGGTCTGGATCCGCTCGCGCAGGTTGTTGAGCAGTGAGCTCCGGTCGTACTGGAACCTGCCGCCGACGTTGCCCACGATCCGCTCTTCCCCGGCCCGGGCCTGGATCTTGATGAACTCCATCACGTCTTCCCACATCTGCAGGTTCCGTTCGATGAACCAGTCCACCAGCTGCCCCACGGCTTCGTCAATCTCGGCGTCGGCTCCGCGCAGTACGCGCGCTTCGAACTGCTCGCGGATCCGCTCGCTGTTCATGAGCCCGACCACGTTGCGCCACTGCACGGTCTGGTTCAGGAAGTTGTCGCCGCGCCGTTCCACTTCGAGCAGTACCGTGTCGAACCGGCTCAGGTGGTTGGCCATCTCGCGCCTGATGTCGCGGTCGAACTGCTGGCGCTGCCTGTCGATGTCCTCGAGCGTGCGCCGGTCACCGGTCAGCAGTTCCAGGCGGTTCTCCAGCTCGGTGTTCAGGCCCTGCAGTAGCCGGTCTCCCACGCCCAGGGGGTTGAGCAGCTTCAGGCGGAACCGTTCGCCTTGTTCCAGGTTGGCGCGGATATGCTCTTCGAGCTCGGGAAGGCCGGTGCCGGCAAGCGCTTCCTGGTTGCCCTCGACGCGGGCGCGGAAAGCTGAGCGGGCCGCGACGGTGAGGACCGGCGGGGTGACGCCCAGCGTCTTGCGGGCGTTCTCCTGGACGAAAGTGATGACGCGTTCTCGTTCCTCGGCCGTCTCAAGGATGTCGATCTTGTTGATCAGGACCGTGACTTTCTTGCCCCAGCTGGTGATCAGTTCAAGAAACTGCCGTTCGCTCTCCGTGAACGGCCGGTCGGCACTGGTCACGAACAGGATCAGGTCAGCCCGCGGCACGAACCGCTCCGTCAGCTCCTGGTGGCGGCGGATGACCGCGTTGGTACCGGGAGTGTCGACGATCGATATCTCCTTGAGCACGTCCACCGGAGCGGTCCGCTGGACAAGCTCGTTACCGATGACCGATTCACCGATCTCTTCGCCCCACGCCAGCACCGTGACCTTGTCGGTGGTGGGTGTGACGCCTTCCGGCATCACCTGCATGCCGAGCAATGCGTTGAGGAGCGTGGATTTTCCTGCGTTGTATTCGCCGACCACCACGAGCATGAAGGCGCCGTCCAGGTCCGCCAGGGCGGTACGGAGGTCCTTGAGCTGAGCGTCGGATCCTTCGACCTTGCCCAGCAGTACGAGCAGGTCGGACAGGACCGCGCGTTCGTCGGTGAGAAGCTGCTTGGAATTGTCGCTCAGGTCGACGTTCATTGGACGTAAAGATACCACGCTGCCTGCCGTGATTAAACTGCAGCTAAGACTTCAGCCACCTGCATTTATGCGCCAAGCCTCATATGTATGCAGCGGTGGCACAGGCAGGGCCCCCTGTTCTGTTACCATGTGCATTTGGATGCAGGACAGTCCGGCACTTGCCAGGTACTGCTGCCCACGAATTCCGCTCCGTGACCACACGAGCAAGGCAGGGACTGAAGCGATGCCCAGACGAAACGACCTAGAAACGATAATGATACTTGGCTCCGGGCCCATCGTCATCGGCCAGGCAGCTGAATTTGACTACTCCGGCACCCAGGCCTGCAAGGCGCTCAGGAGCGTCGGTTACCGGGTGGTTCTGGTGAACTCCAACCCGGCCACGATCATGACCGACCCGGAAGTGGCGGACCGCACCTACGTCGAGCCGCTCACCCTCGAATACGTCGAGAAGATCATCGACACGGAACGCCCCGACGCCATCCTCCCCACCCTCGGCGGCCAGACGGCCCTCAACCTGGCGAAGTCGCTGCACGAGAACGGCATCCTGGAGAAGTACGGCGTCGAACTGATTGGCGCCAAGTACGACGCCATCCAGAAAGGCGAGGACCGCCAGCTGTTCCAGCAGGCGATGGAACGCATCGGCCTGAAGTCAGCCACCGGCCGCATGGTGTCCAGTCTGGAAGAAGGACTCGAGTTCGTCACTCAGATCAACTACCCGGCCATCATCAGGCCGTCGTTCACCCTGGGCGGCACCGGCGGCGGAGTCGCCTACGACGAAGCGCAGTTCGTGAAGATCATGCGCCAGGGCCTGCAGGACTCACCGGTGGGCACCGTCCTGGTCGAGCAGTCGCTGCTGGGCTGGAAGGAATACGAGCTCGAGGTGATGCGCGACATGAACGATACAGTCGTCATCATCTGCTCCATCGAGAACTTCGATCCCATGGGCGTCCACACCGGCGACTCGATCACCGTCGCGCCGGCCCAGACCCTCTCCGACAAGGAGTACCAGAAACTGCGCAACGACTCGATCGCGATCATCCGTGAGATCGGCGTGGAAACCGGCGGTTCGAACATCCAGTTCGCCGTCAACCCCGCCAACGGCGATTCGATAGTCATCGAGATGAACCCGCGCGTCTCGCGCTCCTCGGCACTGGCTTCGAAAGCGACCGGTTACCCGATCGCCAAGATCGCCGCGCTGCTGGCAGTCGGTTACCACCTGGACGAGCTGCCCAACGACATCACCCGCCAGACGAAGGCCGCCTTCGAGCCGGCGATCGACTACGTGGTCACCAAGATGCCGCGCTTCGCTTTCGAGAAGTTCCCCGACAGCCCCACCGACCTGGGCACCCAGATGCGCTCCGTCGGGGAGGTGATGTCCATCGGCCGGACCTTCAAGGAAAGCCTGCTCAAGGCCATCCGCTCACTCGAGCTGGACGTACGCAGCGGTACCGCAGAACTTTCCGAGGAGACGCTCTCTGGCCTGCTCAGGGCCAACCCCCGCCGGCTCGGAGCCATGCTGGAACTGCTGCGCCGGGGCCATTCCGTCAACTACCTGTTCGAACGCACCCAGGTTGACCCGTGGTTCCTGCATCAGCTGTCAGAGATCGTGGCCGTTGAAGAAGAGATCCGCCAGCTGCCGGACGTGGCCGAGTGGAAATGGGAGACGTGGCGGGAGATAAAGCGGATCGGTTTCTCCGACGCCGACATCGCCGCCCTCACGGGCGACACGCCGGAACACGTCCGTGAACACCGGAAGCTGCACCACACCGCCCCGGTCTACAAGACCGTTGACACCTGCGCTGCCGAGTTCGAGGCTTACACGCCCTATCACTACAGCACTTACGAGTGGGAGGAC
>CALDPK010000254.1 GCA_937911855.1 uncultured Trueperaceae bacterium
TGCGACTCTGCCCGGACGCGACCGTCGTGCGCGGTGACGCCGTCGACGTCGTCCACGGCCGTCACACCATCGAGGGGATGTTCGCGGACCCGATGTACGGCGGCAACCGCGGCCTCGTGGGCTGGCTGCTCCTCGGCTACCCGGGTGCCCAACGGTCCTACAGCCCGCGGGAGATGCTCCACGGCACGGACAAGCAGCCCCAGGCCATGCACGGGCTGCCGGTCATCAGCCCTGACCGCAGCGGCGGCGGGCGGCCAGCGATCGAGCAGCACGACCACCTGGGGCGGGGGTGACGTGGTGCGCCGGCACGACCCCGTCGCGGTAACGGCCGAGCATGCCCATCGTGCGGTTGAGCAGGTTGCCCAGGTCGTTGGCCAGGTCGGCGTTGATGCGCTCGGCCAGGGCGAGCTCGCTGAACGTGGAGTCCAGTCCGAAAGTCATGTCGCGCAGCAGGAAGTAACGGAACGCGTCGATGCCGTATTTGTCTTTCAGTTCGAGCGGCTTGATGACGTTGCCTTTGCTCTTGCTCATCTTGCCCTGGTCGGTCAGCCAGTAGCCGTGCACGTTCAGGTGCTGGTAAAGCGGGATGCCGGCGGATTTCAGCATGGTGGGCCAGAAGACGCCGTGCGGTTTCAGGATGTCCTTGGCGATGAAGTGTTCGACATGCGGCCAGTAACGGTCGACTTCGCCGCGCTCTACGAGCGCGCTGTAGTAGTTGATCAGCGCGTCGAACCACACGTAGGTGACGTGGTTCTCGTCCCACGGCAGCGGGATGCCCCAGGGCACGCGGTTGCGGGGGCGGCTGATCGACAGGTCACCGATCGGTTCGCGCAGCAGGCCCAGCACCTCGTTGCGGTAACCTTCCGGCCTGATCAGCTCGGGGTTGTTCTCGAGCTCCTTGCGCAGCCACGGCCGGTAACGCTCCATGCGGAAGAAGTAGTTCTCCTCGCTGCGGTACTCAAGCGTGATGTCGTGCTGTGGGCACTTCCCGTCCTCGAGTTCCTTCTCGGTGTAGTAACGTTCGCACTGCACGCAGTACAGTCCGCCGTACTCGCCGAAGATGATGTCGCCGTTGTCGTAGACGCGCTGCAGCACGTCCTGTACCACCTTGTGGTGGAACGGTTCGGACGTGCGCATGAAGATGTCGTAGTCGATGCCCAGCTCGTCCCAGGTGTCCCGGAACTTGCCGCTGATCCTGTCGACGTACTCCTGCGGCGAGAGCCCGGCCGTCTCGGCGGCCTTCTGGATCTTCTCGCCGTGTTCGTCCGTGCCGGTCAGGAACAGGACATCCTCGTTCCGCAGGCGGTGGAACCGGGCGGACACGTCTACGAGCGTGGTCGTGTAGGCGTGCCCCAGGTGGGGCTCCGCGTTCACGTAGAAGATCGGGGTGGTCGCGTAGTAGGTCCCGTCCGTACCCTTGTTCTTGTCGTCTTGTTCTGTGTTCACCGTCAGCGCCTCCGTGCCAAAGGCGAATTATAGCACCGTCCCTGGCGGCTTCTCAGTCCCGGGCATGCAAGGATGACCGTGTGCATGACGAACGGGGACCTGCCTACACCAGCGCCCTGCAGGACTTCAGCCGGGCACGCCGCCGGGCTACCCTCCGGCAGGTGCTCGGCACCCTGACCCGCAGCGGCCACCCGCTCATGAACTTCGAGGATGTTCGCAGGCAGCTCAGGGCGATCGAGGAGCCCAGCCGGATCCTGACCGAAGTCCCGCTCGACCGGATCGTCGGCAGCGTGGGCCGCTACAACGACTTCACACGCGAGTTCCTGCCCCGCCAGGATTCCGACAAGGGCCGCTGGGTAGCCGTGCAGATGGCCATGACGGGACTGAGCGGCCTGCCGCCAGTGGAGCTGTACCGCATCGGCGACGCCTACTTCGTCCGCGACGGCAACCACCGCGTGTCCGTGGCCCGCCAGCTGGGACTGAAGGTGATCCAGGCGTGGGTGACCAGCCTGCACACCCGCGTACACCTGCCAGCGGACGCCAGTCCTGACGAACTGATCATCAAGGCGGAGGAATCGGACTTCCTGGAGCGCAGCCGCATCGACGAACTGCGGCCCGAAGCGGACCTCAAGGTCACCGCGCCCGGCCAGTACGACAAGCTGCTGGAACACATCAACGTGCACCGCTACTTCATGGGCCTGGACGAGCAGCGGGACGTGAGCGAGGAAGAAGCCGTCACGCACTGGTACGACACCGTCTACCTGCCCGTGGTCCATGAGATAACCGAGCTGGACCTGCTCGATGGATTCCCCGGCCGCACCGTCACCGACCTGTATCTGTGGCTCGCCGAACACCGCGGCCGCCTGTGGCGGGAACTGGGCTTCAGGCTGCCCACCGGTGCTGTGGCTGAAGGGGTTGCAGGCAGCGACCGGCTCAGCAATCCGGCAGCGCGCGCCACTTTCCTTGCCGACGCTGCAGCCGGCAAAACAAGCCTGTACCGCGACGTGCTGGTCGGCCTGGCCGGCCCGGCTGCCGATCAGGCCGTGTTCAGCCAGGCCCTGCTGGTGGCGGGACGCGAGAGATCGGCGGTCTACGCGCTGCACATGACCACCGCAAGCGCGGATGCCGGCGGCGGGCTCGCAGCTGCAGCCGCAGCCCGCGGAGTCGACGCGCAGTTCGTGACAGCGCCCGGCAACCCCGCTGAAGAGCTGCTGGAGCGTTCGCTTTACAGCGACCTGGTCGTACTTAACAACGACCGCAATGCCCGCAGCCTGGTCAGGCGTTGCCGGCAGCCGATGCTGCTCGTCAACCCGGCCGGGGCGGAGTTCACGCATCTGCTGCTCGCCTTCGACGGCCGGCGCCGCAGCGAGGAAGCGATGTTCCACGCCGCCTACATGGCGCTTGCCTGGGGAAGCCGCCTGACGGTCGTCACCATCGCCGGCGCCCAGGCTGCAGGCGAACGCACGCTGGCACGGGCGCGGGCGTACCTGAGCGGCCACGGGATCACGGCCTCCTACCTGGTCAGGCCAGGACAGGTCGTGGCGGGCATCACGCGGACTGCGGATGAGCAGGGCTGCGACACGATCCTGCTGGGCAGCTACAAGTACAGCTCCTGGCTGGAAACGGTTCTGGGTGGCGTGCCCGACGAGGTCATGACCCGGGCGGATCAGCAGCTGCTGATCGTGTGAGGCAGGCGCTTTCAGACATGCCGAATATACTGGCCGGGTGAGATTCTCTGACCGCCTGAAGCGAATCTTCGGCTTCCGGCCCCGGGAAGCTGGGCCGCGCAGACTGGCCGATCTGGATGTCGCCCGCTTCAAACCCTGGCCCGAAGGTGGCTTCCTGGTGGGCGGCGCCGTCCGCGACGCGCTGCTGGGACGCGAACTTACCGATCTGGACTGGCTTGTTCCCAACCCCGAACGCGCTGCCAGCGTGGCTGCTGGCCTGGTCGACGGTGCCCACTTCGCGCTGGACGAGAACCGGGGCCACTGGCGGGTGGTTACGAACACAACCATCCACGACTTCATCGTCCTGGACGGCCCCATTGAAGCGAATCTGCTGGAACGCGATTTCACCATCAACGCGCTCGCCCTGGCGCCTGACGGGCAGGTCACTGATCCGGCCGGCGGGCTGGCGGACCTGCAGGCGGGTGTACTGCGCATGGTGAGCGCAGAGAACCTGAAAGCCGATCCGGTGCGGCTGCTGCGGGCAGTGCGGTTCGTCAGCGAGCTGGGCCTGACGCTTGACCAGGAAACCGAGCAGGCCATCGAACTCCTGGCTGCAGAACATGCCGGGGCCAGGCTGGAGCTGCCCGCCTGGGAGCGCAGCCGCGGCGAGCTCGACCGCGTGCTGCTGAGCGGCCGCGCCATGGCGGGTGTCGAACTGCTGGACCGGCTGGGCCTGCTTGACGTGTACCTGCCTGAACTGGCCGCCGGACGCGGCGTGGACCAGGGCGGGATGCACCACCGGGACGTGCTGGGCCACCAGATCGAGTCGCTCGGCCACCTAATCCAGAACTTCCCGGACGCCGACCTGACATTGCGCTGGGCGACGCTCCTGCATGACATCGGCAAACCGGAAACCCGCAGCGTCGATGATGACGAGCATGGCCTGGGCCGGATCCGCTTCCACGGTCACGACAAGGCAGGTGCCGAGCAGGCGCGAGCACTCATGCAGCGCCTGCGCCAGCCGTCAGCGCGGGTC
>CALDPK010000255.1 GCA_937911855.1 uncultured Trueperaceae bacterium
ACAGCTCGGCTGGGACGAGAAGGATCCGAAGCGGACCAACAGGCCCGACGCCGGACACTTCAAGGCCCATGACGCTGCACCGCAGCGCCACCTCATCGAATTCCGTGACTACGCCCCCGAAGGCGACACCGTCACGGTAGACATCTTCGAAGCCGGCCAGCACGTCGACGTGACCGGAACCAGCAAGGGCCGCGGCACCTCCGGTGTCATGCGCCGCTGGAACTTCTCCGGCATGCCGCGTACGCACGGCACGAAGAAGAAGCACCGCCACGGCGGTTCAATCGGTCAGCGCAAGAACGCTTCCCGCGTGTGGAAGGGCAAGAAAATGGCCGGCCGCATGGGTAACGAGCGCGTGACCACCCAGGCACTGGAACTTGTCGACGTCCGCGCCGACGAGAACCTCCTCCTGATCAAGGGTGCCATCCCCGGCCCCAAGGGCGGTCTGGTAATCGTCCGTCAGAACAGGAAGGACAAATAAGTCATGTCGGTAACCATCAACGTCATCGGCAGCGACCGCCAGGTCACGCTTGACCTGCCCGAGCCCCGCGAGTCAATCCTGCACGAGGTCGTGCGCTGGCAACTTGCCAAGCGCCGCCGCGGTACTGCAGCAGCCAAGACCCGGAGCGCGGTAGTCGGTTCGAATGCCAAGATCTACCCGCAGAAGGGCACCGGTCGTGCCCGCCACGGCAACCGCAAAGCCAACATCTTCGTCGGCGGCGGCACCGTGTTCGGTCCCGCACCACGCGATTACAGCTACACCCTTCCCAAGCGCACCCGCGCACTGGGCCTGGCAATGGCGCTCAACGCCCGCGCCCAGGACGGCAAGCTGACCCTCGTGCAGGACTACGGCATCGAGAACGGCAAGACCAAGGAATTCCTCGCCTGGGCAGGCGAGAACGGCTTCGACGGCAGCGAGCGCGTCCTGCTGGTCACCAGCAACGAGCTGTGCCGCCGCGCCGCCCGCAACCTGCCCTGGATCGGCATCCTCTCGCCGGCCGGCCTCAACGTCTACGACATCCTGCGTTACGATCACCTGATCCTCGACGCCGACATGATCGACGACAGCGAGCTGCACGACCATGAGCACGCCGAAGTGGAAGCTGCCGGCACCAACGGTGAGGTAGCCGTATGAGCGTCAGCGCACACGACCTGATCCTGGCCCCGGTCCTCAGCGAGAAGGCCCTCATGGGCATCGCCGACAGCCGCTACGTCTTCTACGTCCGCCCCGGCACCAACCGCGTTGCCGTGCGCAAGGCCGTCGAAGAAGTATTCAACGTCGACGTCATCAAGGTGAACCTGCTCAAGGTCCGCGGCAAGGACAAGACCCAGGGCCGTTTCACCGGCAAGACATCCGAGCGCCTCAAGGCGATCGTCACCCTGAAGCCCGGGCAGCGCATCGAGCAGCTCGACGGCCTCACCTAAGGAGGGGAGGAAACAATGGCAAAGAAATATCGTCCGTATACGCCTTCCCGCCGGTTCATGACCACTGCGGATTTCTCGGAGATCACCAAGACCACTCCCGAGAAGTCACTGCTGGCACCAATCAAGAAGTCGGGCGGCCGTAACAACAAGGGCCGCATCACGAGCCGCTTCCGCGGCGGCGGCCACAAGCGCCGTTACCGCATGATCGACTTCAAGCGTCGTGACAAGGAAGGCGTAGTCGCCAAGGTTGCAGCGATCGAATACGATCCGAACCGCACCGCGAACATCGCCCTCCTGCACTACCTTGACGGCGAGAAGCGTTACATCATCGCGCCTGACAAGCTTCCGGTCGGCACGCGCATCGTCGCGGGCCCCGAAGCCGAGCCGAACGTCGGCAACGCACTGCCTCTCCGGTTCATCCCGGTCGGTGCAGTCGTGCACGCCGTCGAGCTGGTCCCCGGCAAGGGCGCCCAGATGGCACGTTCCGCAGGCACGAGCGTCCAGGTTCAGGGCCGTGACGGCCTGTACGTCACGCTGCGCCTGCAGTCCGGTGAGCTCCGCCGCATCCACGGCGAGTGCTACGCCACCATCGGTTCCGTCGGCAATGCCGACCACAAGAACATCGTCGGCGGTAAGGCCGGCCGGTCCCGCTGGATGGGCCGCAAGCCGCATCAGCGTGGCGCTTCCATGAACCCTGTGGATCACCCCCACGGCGGTGGTGAAGGCCGCAGCTCTACCGGCAGACCGCCAGTCAGCCCCTGGGGCCAGCAGGCCAAGGGACTCAAGACCCGCAACAAGCGCAAGACCAGCTCGCGGTTCATCGTGCGGCGTCGGAAGGGTAAGTAAGATATGGCGCGTAGCCTCAAGAAGGGCCCGTTCATTGACGGCCACCTGCTCGACAAGGTCGATGCAGCAATCGAATCCGGTGACCGCAGGGTCATCCGCACCTGGAGCCGCCGGAGCACCATCGTCCCCGAGATGGTCGGTCACACGTTCGGTGTCTACAACGGCAAGCAGCACGTACCGGTCTTCGTTCAGGAGAACATGGTCGGTCACAAGCTCGGTGAGTTCGCACCGACCCGCAACTACCGCGGCCACGGGGGCAAGTAACGATGCCAGAAGCCGTCGCCAAGCTCACCATGCTGCGCAGCACCCCGCAGAAGACCCGCCTCGTCGCTGACCTGATCCGCGGCAAGGACGTGTCGATCGCGGAAGACATACTGCGCTTCACCAACCGCCGGGCCGCCCAGCCGATGCTCAAGCTTCTGCAGAGCGCCAAGGCCAACGCAGTGAACAACCACGACATGTTCGAGGACTCACTGTTCGTCAAGACCATAAAGGTCGACGAGGGCCCGACCCTCAAGCGTATGCTTCCGCGTGCCCGTGGTCGCGCTGACCTTCTGCGCAAGAGGACCTGCCACATCACGATCACGCTGGAGGAACGCGATTAATGGGTAACAAGATCAATCCACGCGGCCTGCGGCTCGGAATCAACCAGGTTGCCTCCGCCCGCTGGTACGCAAACACGAAGAACTATCCGAAACTGCTCGCACAGGATGACATCATCCGCAGCGTCGTGAAGAAGGACGTCGGTCACTCCGGCATCTCGCGCATCGACATCGAGCGTGCAGCAGACAACGTCAACGTGACGATCCACACGGCCAAGCCGGGTGTCGTCATCGGCCGTGGTGGCGAGTCCATCAAACTGCTGCGTCAGAAGCTCTCCGACAGGATCGATGGCACCATCGCCGTCAACGTCCAGGAGATCAGCAACCCGACCACCAACGCCATGCTCATCGCTCAGCGTCTGGCCGAGCAGCTCGAGCGTCGCTTCGCCTTCCGCCGCGCGATGAAGCAGGCTGTCCAGCGGACGATGGAAGCCGGCGCCAAAGGTGTTAAGATACGCTGCTCCGGTCGACTGGGCGGCAGTGAACAGGCCCGGCCCGACTGGTACTCCGACGGACGTGTCCCGCTGCAGACCCTGCGCGCGGACATCGATTACGGTACTGCCGAGGCCAAGACAACCTACGGCATCATCGGCGTCAAGGTGTGGGTATTCCACGGCGAAGTAGTCGGCGACAAGCAGCGCCGCGCAGCCGTCATCCCCCGCCCAAGACTGGACGAGGACAAGAAGCGCAAGCGCCGGCCACAGGCCAGGCGCCGGGGCGACCGTGGTGGGGCTGGCGACAGCCGCCGTCCGGAACGCGCCCGGGTAGCAAAGAGGGAGAGCTGAGCAATGCTGCTGCCAAAGAGAGTCAAATACCGCAAGATGATGCGGGGGCGCATGCAGGGTGCCACCAAGGGAGGCGACTACGTCGCTTTCGGTGACTACGCCCTGGTAGCGCTCGAGCCGGCCTGGATCAAGTCCAACCAGATCGAGGCCTGCCGCATCACCATGAGCCGGCACTTCCGCCGTGGGGGCAAGATCTACATCCGGATTTTCCCGGACAAGCCCATCACCAAGAAGCCGCTCGAAGTCCGAATGGGTAAGGGCAAGGGCGCCGTTGACCACTGGGTCTCAGTAGTCAAGCCCGGCCGCATCCTGTTCGAAGTTGCCAACGTCACTGAGGCACAGGCCCGTGAGGCATTCCGCCTTGCGACCCACAAGCTGCCCATCAAGACCAAAATGGTAAGCCGCGAGGTCTACGATGAAATCCAGTGACATCCGCAAGCTCACCGCTGCCGACATCGAAGCTGAAGTGAAGCGTCGCCGTGAGGAACTCCTCGACCTGCGCTTCCAGTCGGCTGTAGGCCAGGCAGCCAACCCGCGGCGCATCCGCACCGCAAAACGCGAGATCGCCAGGCTCCTGACGATCAGCCGTGAAATGGAACTGTCGGGAGACAAGAAATGAACAAGGCTATTCAGGGAAGGGTCGTGAGCACCAAGGCCGACAAGACCGTAACGGTCCGCGTCGACCGTCGCTTCAAGCACCCGCTGTACGGCAAGGTCGTCAGCGTGGCCAAGAAGTACCTGGCTCACGACGAGAACAACGAGTACGGCGATGGCGACATCGTGGAGATCATCTCCTCGCGTCCCATCAGCCGCCGCAAGCGCTTCGTGGTCACCCGCCTGATCGAGAAGGCAAGGGGCTGAGGTAGACAGTGATTCAACAGGAATCTTACCTGGATGTAGCCGACAACTCCGGCGCACGCGTGATCCAGTGCATCCGTGTACTGGGTACCGGCCAGCAGTGGGTTGGCTCCGTCGGTGACATCATCGTCGCGTCCGTGAAGGACGCCCTTCCGCGCGCAGGTGTCAAGAAGGGTGACGTCATCAAGGCCGTCATCGTCCGCACCAAGAAGGAAATCAAGCGCAAGGACGGCACCTCGATCCGTTTCGACAGCAACGCTGCGGTAATTCTCAACGCCCAGAACGAACCGCGTGGCACACGCGTCTTCGGACCGGTTGCCCGCGAACTGCGCGACAAGAAGTTCATGCGCATCGTATCCCTGGCTCCGGAGGTACTGTGATGGCAGCTGCACGTTCAACCGGCCGCAACACCCGCCTGAGGACCGGCGACAACGTCAAGGTCATCAGCGGCAAGCACAAGGGACAGTCCGGCAGGATCCTGTCCATCGACCGCGTCAAGAACCGCGTGTTCATCGAGAAGGTCAACGTCATCCGCAAGGCCCTGCGCCCCACGCAGGACAACCCCCAGGGTGGCTACCGTGAACAGGAAGCTTCGATCAACGCCAGCAACGTGATGGTCGTCGATCCGAAGTCCGGTGAACCGACCCGTATCGGCATGCAGTTCCTGGACGACGGCCGCAAGGTTCGCATCGCCCGCAAGAGCGGCGCGAGGCTGGACGAGGAATAAGGAGAATCAAGTTGTCAGCATTCGACCCCAACCTGCCTATCCGCCAGCGCTACGCGGACATCGTCCCCGAGCTGTCGGAGAAGTTTGAATACAAGAACGTCATGGCCGTCCCCAAGGTCACGAAGATCGTGATCAACATGGGTCTCGGCGAAGCCCGTGACGACAGCAAGGTTCTGGAGCGCGCCTCCAGGGAACTTGCCAACATCACCCTGCAGCGCCCCGTGGTCACCAAGGCCAAGAAGAGCGTCTCGAACTTCAAGCTGCGTGCCGGCATGCCGGTAGGCATCAAGGTCACCCTGCGCGGCCAGCGCATGTGGGCCTTCCTCGACAAGCTCATCAACGTGGCACTGCCCCGCGTCCGTGACTTCCGCGGCATCCCGCCGAACAGCTTCGACGGCCGTGGCAACTACAACCTTGGCCTCAAGGAGCAGCTCATGTTCCCTGAAGTCAGCTACGACCAGGTCGATGCCATCCGCGGCATGGACATCTCAATCAGCACAACGGCCACGAATGACGAAGAAGCGCGCGCGCTTCTCGAAGCACTCGGCATGCCGTTCCGCAAGTAAAGCCACCCGAGGAGGAACATGGCCACCAAAGCACATATCGCCAAGTCCAAGCGCAAGCCGAAATTCAGCACGCGCCAGGTCAACCGCTGCCAGCGTTGCGGTCGATCACGCTCATTCCTGCGCGACTTCGGCCTCTGCCGGATTTGCGTCCGCGAACAGGCTCACGCCGGTCACCTGCCCGGTGTGACCAAGTCGAGCTGGTAAGCAAAGGGAGACAGTCCAAATCAGAGGCAAAGGTCAGGACGCTTGTCCTGAGACCAGCTTCGTGGAGGAAACCATAAATGCAGACAGATCCTATTGCAGACATGCTTAACCGCGTCCGGACGGCCGTTGCCATTTCACAGGCAGCAGTCGACATCCCCCACAGCAAGTTCAAGAAGCAGCTTGCTGACATCCTGTTCCGTGAAGGTTACGTGGGCAAGGTGGAGGAAACCGAAGTAGAGGGACGCAAAGTCCTGCGCGTGAACCTGAAGTACGGTCCACGCCGCAGCCCGATCATTCACGAGATCAAGCGGGTATCCAAGCCCGGCCGGCGTACTTACGCCAAGTACGATCACCTGCCCGTCGTCCGCGGTGGTCTGGGAATGGCTGTAGTCAGCACCTCCCAGGGACTCATGCGCGACAGCGAAGCTCGCCGCCGCTCAGCAGGCGCGCGTGGTGCTCACGGCTCGTAGCGCTGACGACTTGGCCGAAGTCAAACGCGAGATCGAATCGGAAGGGGGAACGGCGACTACCCTAGCCGCGGATGTCACGGTACCGGAGCAGCTACAGGCGGTGGCTGAACACGGCATGGCCAAGTATGGCCAAGTGGACACGTGGATCAACAATGCAGGGGTATCAGTGTACGGCACCCTAGAGAGCATTCCCTTGGCTGATCAACGCCGTGTGTTTGACGTCACGTTTTGGGGCATGGTGCACGGTGCACGCGCTGCATTGCCGTTGTTGCGACGGAGCGCGGGCACCCTCATCAATATCGGCAGCGAGCTTTCGGTGATACCCGGACCGCTTCAGGG
>CALDPK010000256.1 GCA_937911855.1 uncultured Trueperaceae bacterium
GGTCGAGGTGGTGGCCCTGATCAGGGCGGAGCCCAGTCCCGAGATGTGGAGTAGGCGGGTCGGGAGAACCAACGTGATGAGCGCGGCCACAAGGAACAGTCCGAGGGCCACCAGGGACGAGCCGATGCTCCTAGTCCCCAGCAGGACCGCCATCACCAGGACCGGCCCCAGCTCGCCGATCGCACCGTGGGTGAGAACCGCCCGGCCGACCGGTGTGGCGTCGTGACCCGCGGCCTTCAGGATCGGCAGCAGCGTCCCGACCGCGGTCGAGGTGAGCAACAGGCCGATGGCTACCGCCGTCTCCCAACTGCCCGAGATCAGCCACCCGGCCGCCGCAGCCAGCCGATGCGGCCGTAAAGCCCCATCAGGACAACATCGAGGGCGGTAACCGGAAAGTCCCAGTCCACTGTGGTGCGCTGCGGCACGTAGGCTACGTCGGCGCGTTTCTTGCCGTACGGTTCGCCCTGTATGTATACGTGTCCGGCTGCTTTGTCGACGAGGCCCAGGATCGCTTTGATGAGTGTGCTCTTGCCGGCGCCGTTGGGACCGATTATGGCGGCCAGGACGCCAGGCGGCACGTCCAGGTCGATGTCCCACAGGACCGGACTGCTCCGGTAACTGACGGTTAAGTCTTCAACGTGAACTGCCAGGTCCGGCTCGTGAATCATTCCGGCTGCCACCTCAGCACCCAGCCATCCAGCTCTTCGGGCAGTTCCGGCAGTTCACCGCCCAGGGCGGTTGTGATCGTCGAGGTGTTGTGAATGAGCATCCCGATGACGGTTCCTTCGGGTTCTTCGTCTGCTCCCATCGCGTCAGAATACAGTTCGCCACCCAGCTGCGCTGCGAAGCCGCGGTTGTTTACAGCTTCGAGTACCGCCTGGATGGTCCGCGGGTTGATGGTCGATTCGATGAACACGGCCGGTACCCTCAGTTCGGTTATCAGGTCCGCAGTCTCGCGGATGTCGGCGACTCCTGCCTCTGATTCAGTGCTCAGGCCCTGGATCGCTGCCACCTGGATGCCGTACGCAGCGCTGTAGTACTCGAAAGCGTCGTGTGCGGTTATCAGGATCCGGGATTCTTCAGGGATGGTGGCGATCGCTTCGCTTACCCACCTGTCGAGCGCCCGCAACTGTTCCACGTAATACTCGGCGTTAGCGTGATAGTCGGCTGCGTTCTCCGGATCCAGCTCGCCCAGGTGCGCGGCGATGACGGGTGCCGTGAGGCTGAACAGGCCCGCGTCCATCCAGACGTGCGGGTCAACGGTCAGTCCGCTTTCGTCGGTTTCGATCAGCAGTTCGTGCGGGATGGCTTCCTCGGCTACGGCGGCGGTTGGTCTGAGCTGAGCGAAGCGTGCGAGGACGTCACCGAGTTGCCCTTCCAGGTGAAGTCCGTGATAGATGATCAGATCGGCATTCTGCAGGTGCTGCACGTCAGATGGAGTTGCCTGGTACAGGTGCGGATCCACTCCTGGTCCCATCATGCCGGTCACGTTGGCATGCGCGCCGGCTACGTTCCTGGTCACGTCAGCCAGCTGGCTGGTGGTCACAAGGACGTTGGGCACGGCGAAAGCGCTGCTGGTGAGCATGAGCGCCAGGGCGGTCAGGGTGTGTTTCATCCGGCATCTCCAAACACGGCAGCCTCTCATATTTAGGCATACCTAAACCGCAGTGTAGCGCCGGTCCGGGCTGAACGCAATACCGTTGTACGGTTGTTCAGCGCTCAGTCAGTTCGTGTTTCAGGGGCCGACGATCTGTCGGACGCCAGCACCGTGCGGTTGCGACCGGACTTCTTCGCCATATAGAGCAGTTCGTCTGCAAGCCGCATGACGTGGTCGGCACTTGCCTGCGGGTAATCCTCACTGCTCAGCACTCCGACGCTGACTGTCACGCGCAGGTTGTTGGCAACCTCCTGCCAGTCGTAGTCGGCAACCGTCCTGCGCAACTTGTCGGCTACCTGCCGGGCGTCTTCGGTGCTCGCGCCGTTGAGGAGAACGGCGAACTCTTCCCCGCCCCAGCGGGCCACGACGTCTGACTCGCGTACCACGGACTGGAACAGGCGGGCCAGATCCTGCAGCACCACGTCACCGATGTTGTGACCGAACGTGTCGTTGATCGTCTTGAAGGAATCGACATCCAGGAACATCACGCTGTAAGCCCCGTCCGCCTTGCGGGAACCCGAAACGGCGGCCGTCAGCTTCTCACTGAAATGCCTGCGGTTGTACAGGCCCGTGAGATGGTCAGTCATGGCCAGTTTCCTCAAATCCCGGGACTGCTGCGCGAGCAGCTTGTTCGCCTCCACCAGAGCACGCGAGGTCACCTGCATCAGCTCAAGGTCACGTTCCACGGCAAGTTCCAGCTCAGCCGTGTCAGTCGCGCCGCCAGAGCGGGCAGGGTCCCTGTTCAGCTCTTCCCGCACAGCCATGAGCTCCTTGAGGGCAGTCAGCGCCCCCGCCAGATCACCTACCTCTTCGTAGGCCTTCGCAACGTGCTCGAGTACGGCGGCGAGCCTGTGCTGCGTGCCGTCGCGGCGCACAATTTCCAGTGCCAGCTGGAACTGCTCGAGCGCCTCGACTGGCCGGCCTTGAGCCAGCAGGAAGTCACCGTAATCCACGCGGGCATCATCTTCGTAACCGTCGGCCTTGCCTTCAGCAATGCGTTCGAAGGCCTTCTGAAACTGCAGTTCTGCCGCCTCGATGTCACCGTTCAGGGCCAGGGCATTGGCAAGTTTGTAATAGGTCGCAGCCACGTAATGCCCGATACCCAGTTCCTTGAACAGTTCGATGGCCTCTTTAAGCATCGGGATGGCGCGTTCTGGATAGCCCTGAATTCCGAGTGCGCGCCCCTCATTGGATATGGTGACCGCGATCTGCATCTTGTTGCCGGTCTGCTGGAACGCCTCACGCGCCCGGACGAAGCAGGCGATCGCTTCTTCTTCACGTTCCAGTGACATGTAGACGTTACCCAGGTTGTTCAGCAGTGCACCGTATTGGCTGTGGCTTGTTTCCGGGGTGCGCTGCAGGCTTTCCTGTAGGTGCTCGAGCGCCTTGCGCAGGTTGCCCGAGATCCCGTAGGCCCCGGCCAGGTCAGAGTGCGCCAGTGCCAGCAGCGGGCTCTCTCCTTGAGCCGACATGAGCTCGAGGTTCTTCAGTGTCAGCCGGAGTGCTTCAGCGTGCCGATGCTGCAATAGTGCCTGCCTGCCCCGGATGCGCCTGAGTTCGAACTCGAGTTCAGGGTCCTCGAGCTTCTGGTTTTCCATCAGCTGTTCGACCTCGCCCACTACTTCGACGGCTTCATCGAACCTGCTGAGCGTGGATAGTGCTACTGCGCGTGTTGCCTTGAGCCTGAGGAGATCAGTTTCTGCCAGGCCGGCGGGCAGGTGCTCAAGCAGCTCGTCGCAGCGGGCGAGCGTAGGCTGAGGTGCACTGCTTCTGATACTCCACAGTTCTGCTATTTCATTATGGCCCGTCACTTGCGCAAAGTCCCACTTCCAGCCCGTCCAGTCATCAGTCATCCCTACCGTCAGTGCGCCCCCGCGTACGGTGCTCCCCGTTTGTATACTCAGAATCTACCATCCCGAAGGCAAGCTCGTGCAGTGTGGCAGTGGGTATGCAGCCTTGGCGGTCGTTCGATGTATAACGGGGTTTCGCCTTATCAAGGCTACATTGGTTCGCCCGCGCCCGGAAAGTTGCCGTTTTCACCGTGCTACAGTTGCCGGCATGTATACCGCCCCAGGCATAATCACCCTCATCGTTGCCGCTCTGGTCGGCACTGTAGTCGGCAACCTCGTGCAGCTTCGGTACTTCATCGGCAACCCTGTCATGAAAAGTCCTTTCGTCAGGTACGGCGCTCTGGTCCTTGCCATCCTGCTCATGCTGAACATCATTCCTGACCCTGACGCGCAGTTCACTACTGCTGAGCTATTGACTTACGGTCTCTGGTGGGTACTGATCGCCTTCCTGGTCAGCTTCGTGCGTCCGCCAACCCCAATCCCGCCCCGCGGTTCAAGCAATCAGGCATCTGGCGACACCGATGTCACTCCTCAGGACACGATCGACGTTGACCCGCTCGACCGTGAGCCGTCTGACGTGGACCGCAGGGACGACCGCTAGGCCGGCACCGCCTCGAGCTCTGCGTACCGGAAGCAGGTGGTCAGGTGATCCTGAAGCAACCCGGCTGCCTGCAGGTACGAGTACACCGTCACTGAACCGACGAACTTGAAGCCCTGCTTCTTCATGGCTTTGCTCACCTCATCACTCAGTGGGCTGCGGGCAGGTACGTGCGCCTGTTCCTGCCAGTGACCGGTGACTGGTTCGTCGTTGATGAAGGACCACAGCCAGGTGGCGAAGCTGCCGTGCTCTTCCCTGATCGCCAGGAACGCGCGGGCGTTTGCACGGGCGGCTTCGATCTTCTGCCGGTTCCTGATGATCCGCTCGTCCGTCATCAGCTCTCCTATGTGCTCGTCAGTCCAGGCAGCCATGGTCTGGGCGTTGAAGCCTGAGAAGGCGTCTCTGAATGCTGCGCGGCGGCCAAGGATGAGCCGCCAGCTCAGTCCGGCCTGGAAGCATTCGAGGACGAGCAGTTCGAACAGTGCCTGGTCGTCCCGCAGGGGTGCGCCCCATTCCCGGTCGTGGTAATCGCGGTACAGGTCGTCCCCTTCAGGTACCCATTTGCAGCGGTTGCGGTCGTCAGCGTTCATGGGGGCAGGTTAGCTGAGACGGCCCGACGTGGCGGCGAGTGCCTTGGTAGATGCCAAGGTGCTCACGGCAGAAGATTGATCCACTCTTCGGTGGCGAACTTGCTTTCGACCAGTTGCTCTGCTTCCTGGCGTTCTTCTTCTGATACTTCGGAGCCTTCGAGTCCGTACAGGGAGGTGAAGGTGCCGAGCAGGGCGTCGATGACACTTGAGCGTTCCATCTGTGACTGGTCGCGGACGGGGCTGACGCGTTTCTTGGCACTCTTGGTGCCTTTGTCGCTGAGTTTCTCGCGGCCGATGCGCAGTACCTGGAGCATCTTGTCTGCGTCGATGTCGTAGGAGAGCATGGCGTGGTGCAGGACGGTGCCGTGGCGGCGGGTCTGGGCGGCGCCGCCGATCTTGCCGGCCGATGAGGCTATGTCGTTGATCGGCTGGTAGACGGCGTCGACGCCGATGCTGCGCAGGCCTTTGAGGACCCAGTCGTCGAGGTAGGCGTATGACTCGACGAAGGACATGCCTTTGACGAGTTCCTCCGGGGCGTAGAGGGAGTAGGTGATGGTGTTCCTGGGTTCGTTGAACATGGCGCCGCCGCCGGTGATGCGCCTGACGACGGTTATGTCGTGTTCTTCGGCGGCTTCCATGTCGACTTCGTTGCGGACGCTCTGGAAGCGGCCGAGTACGACGGAGCTGGATGCCCATTCCCAGATGCGCAGGGTGGGCTCGCGCTCGCCTTTGGCGACGCGGTTGAGCAGGACTTCATCGAGGGCCATCTGCATGTACGGGGTCTCGGCGCCACCGCGGATGAGCTGCCATTCGTAATCGGTCCAGTCGCTCACGAAAGGGCCCTCTTGATTGCGATCGCGATTCCTGCGGGGTCGAAGCCGATGAGCTGGGCGCCCGCGGGTACGGCCGCTGCGACGCGGTCAGCGAGTTCCTGCTCGGAGGAGTTCACGGCAGCGCCTTCGAGGCTGGCGTTGAGGGCATCGAGTGCCTCGGCTGGCTCGAGGAAGAAGTCGCCGTTTATCTGCATATTATGGATGCTGTCGTCGCTGACGTCGAAATCGACGATCACGAGTTTGCCGCCGGGTGTTTTGTACTCGCCATGCTTCATGGCATAAGAGTGACACAGGTCGCAGCGATTCGGTTCAGGTCGTGCGACGCTTGGTGCTGGAAAGTACTGCCGGGCGTAGACGTGACGCCAGGCTTGAATCTTGTGGACGTGATGGCGGGCTGCCTTTGGAGGTGCCCATGGAGTGGCCGATTCAGGAAATAGCCAGGTTGAGTGGGCTGACGAGCCGCACCCTCCGGCATTACGATCAGATTGGTCTGCTGAAACCCAGCCGGATCGCCTCTGATGGCGTCCGGCATTACGATGAGCCTGCGCTGCTGAAGCTGCAGGACATCCTGCTGTTCAAACGCTCGGGAGTTCCGCTGAAGCAGATTCAGGCGATCGTTCAGGAGGAGCACGAGCCTGTCCTGGCCCTCAAGGATCACCTGGAGGCGCTGAAGCGGTCGCAGCAGAAGCAGAATGCGCTGCTTGAGACGATCCGCCGGACGCTGGACCGGCTCGAGAACAATGAGCAGCTGCTCGCTCATGAGCTGCTTGAGGGTCTGAGTGACGACGGCTCTGAAGATGAGGTGGTGCAGCTGTGGAGCCGGGATGAGTACGACGAAGGTCAGCGCTCACTCGAGGCTCTGTCACCTGAGGCCCACGCGCGGCACCTGGCAGCGGGCGTGGCCATCGCTCTGGAGTTCGCGACCGCCTGGGAAAGCGGTGCTGGCGCGACTGATCCTGAGACGCAGGCGGTTGTCAGGCGGCATTACAACTGGGTTTCGGAGCTGTGGCTGCCTGGCCGAGTGGCTTACAAAGCGGTCGGCGCCATGTACCGCGATGACCCGCATTTCGCTGATTACTACATGAAGCACGTCGACGGCGATCCGACCGGCTATATGGATTTCATCGTTGACGCGATCAGCCATTACGCCGACACGCACCTGACCTGACCGGCCCCTTTGCGGGCACCGGTCAGGTCAGCTCTGCCTCAGCTGCCCCGTTGCGCGGCGAGTTCTTCGAGCTGGTTGATGTAGTTCTCAACCGAGTCGAACGCCTTCTCGATGGGCGCGTCGGTGGT
>CALDPK010000257.1 GCA_937911855.1 uncultured Trueperaceae bacterium
CTGAGCCCAGGGCGCGGGCGGCGGACACGTAGTCCCAGGACAGGATCGTGAGGCTGGGGCCGCGGGCCATGCGCGCAAAGATGGGCAGGTAGACGATGCCGATGGCCAATGCCACGTTGAAGCTGCCCGGCCCAAGTACAGCAAGGATGCCTATCGCCAGGAGGATGATCGGGAACGCCAGCAGGATGTCCATCACGCGCATGATGATCCGGTCGGCCCAGCCACCGTAATACGCAGCCAGCAGACCCAGCAGGGTTCCGAACACCGCGGCGATACCTACTGCGGCGAAGGCGATGCTGATGCTGGAGCGGAAACCGTGCAGCACACGTGAGTAGACGTCACGGCCGAAGTGATCAGTGCCGAGCAGGTGCCCCAGGCTGGGACCCTCGAAGCGCTCCCGGATGATCTGATCGGTCGGCGAATGGGTGCTGAGCAGGGGAGCGGCGATGGCCGCGCCGATGATGACCACGCAGATGATGAAGCCGGTGAAGGCAGCGGGATTGCCCTGCAGCCGCGTCCAGAAGGAGCGTCTTGTCCGCATCAGCTGTACTCGACCCGCGGGTCGATCCAGGCGTAAGCCAGGTCAACGATAAGATTCACGAAAACAAATATGGCGGTCACGACCAGGATGATTCCCTGCACCAGCGGATAGTTGCGCTCGTTGATGGCGCCGATGGCCAGGCGACCCAGGCCGGGGATGGCGAACACCTGCTCGATGACGACCACGCCCGAGAGCATGTAGCCGAGCTGAACCCCGATGACGGTGATCACCGGAATGAGGGCGTTGCGCAGCGCGTGGCGGTAAAAGAGTTTCCGGTTTCCGACGCCTTTGGCGCGTGCCGTCCGGATGTAATCCTGGTTCAGTACCTCCAGCAGGCTGGAGCGCAGCATGCGGGTGAGGCCGGCGATCATGGGAAGTGAAACTGCTATGACCGGCAGGATCATGCGCAGCAGGTTGCCGGCCGGATCCTGACTGAACGGCACGTAGCCGATAGTCGGCCAAGTCGGTACGTAGAGGGACGCGAAGTACAGCATCATCACGCCGATCCAGAACGAGGGGATGGTCAGGCCGACGATGGTACTGACGCGCACGAGTGTGTCCGCGCGGCTGCCGCGTGCCCTCGCAGCCAGCATTCCCAGTGGGAAAGCGACGATTATGGCGGTCAGCAGCCCGAGGAAGGTGATCTCGAGGGTGACCGGCAGGCGGTCCAGGATTTCCCTGCTTACCGGCCTGCCGGTCCAGATGCTGTTGCCGAAGTCGCCGCGCAGGACGCCACCCAGCCACTGCAGGTACTGTTCATGCAGTGGCAGGTGAAGTCCGAGGCTCCGGCGCAGGTTCTCGATGCGTTCCGGTGTGATGTCCGTGTTCGCACCCAGCATGATGGCCACCGCGTCGCCCGGGATCATGCGGAGCATCAGGAAAACAAGAACTGACACTCCGAAAAGAACGAAAAGCAGATCCAGCAGGCGCCGGATGGTGTAGCTGAGCATCAGGCGTGTTTGCCTCCTCTAAGGTTCAGGCTCAATCGAGCGTGATGTTGCGGATGTAGCGGAGCCCGCCGCTGGCGATCTGCTCGAAACCGTTCACGCCTTCGCCGAACGCACTGAACAGGGTGCCGTACGCCACGTGCGCAACCGGGCCTTCGCAGGCAAGGATGTGCTGCAGTTCGGCGTAGATCTCCTGGCGTTCCCCGTGGTCGGGGTTGCTGCGGCCGGCGTTAAGGAGTTCATCCACCCGTTCGTCGCTGTAGTTGAAGACGTTGGTCGAGCCGTCGGTGATGAAGGT
>CALDPK010000258.1 GCA_937911855.1 uncultured Trueperaceae bacterium
GGGCGACGGAAAGTGGGCGGATCCGATTCCGCCGAGGGTGGTCTGATGAATATGCCGAGATCGACTGACGCCGGGCTGGTGTTGTCTTGACAACCGCAGCGCAACCCCGCGCCAAAACTTACTTCACGGTGCTGGTCATCCTGGGCCTGACCCACCTGCTGAACGACTTGATGCAGTCACTCATACCGGCTGCCTACCCGATCCTGCGGGACGCTTTTGCCCTGGATTACGTTCAGATCGGCTTCATCACCCTTACGTTTCAGGTAGCCGGCTCGTTGCTGCAACCCATCGTGGGTCTCATAGCCGACCGGCGCCCCCTGCCTTACTCGCCCGTTGTGGGCATGATGTTCACTCTCTCCGGGCTGGTGAGCCTGGCTTTCGCGCAGAGTTACGGCGGGATACTCCTGTCGGTGGCCAGCATCGGGATCGGTTCATCGATCTTCCATCCCGAGGCCACCCGGATGGCGCGTTATGCCGCCGGTGGCAGGCAAGGTCTTGCGCAGGGGATTTTCCAGGTAGGCGGACAGGCCGGCGGGGCGCTGGGTCCAGTATTCGCCGCCCTGATAATCGTGCCGTTCGGGCAGACGAGCCTGGCCTGGTTCGCCGTGGCCGCCCTTCTGGCCATGCTGATGCTCGCCTGGATCGGCAGCAAGCAGAAAGAGATAAGCGCAGCATTCACTGCCATGCGTGCCAGCGCCGGCACTGCCGCAGCCGAGATTCGGCACGCGCCCGCAACCATAGCGGTGGGCCTCACGGTGCTGACCCTGCTGATGTTCTCGAAGAATGCCTACAGCGAGAGCTTCCGGTCGTTCTACACCTTCTATCTGATAGAACGGTTCGACCTGTCGATTCCCAGCGCGCAGCTCATGCTGTTCGTGTTCCTGGCGGCAGCTGCCGTCGGCGTGCTCATCGGGGGCATCGTCGGCGACCGCATCGGCCGTTACCGGGTCATCTGGTTCTCTATCCTGGGGCCACTGCCGCTGACTCTCATCCTGCCGTACGTGGACCTGTTCTGGACCGGCGTCCTGACGATCCTGATCAACCTGATCATGGCGAGCGCCTTCGCGTCGATACTCATCTACGCGATGGACCTGCTGCCCAACCGGATCGGCCTGATCGGCGGCCTGTTCTACGGGCTTAACTTCGGACTGGGTGGCCTGGCGGCAGCGATCCTCGGCGGCCTTGCCGACACGTACGGCGTGGAGGCGGTGTTCCGCATCTGTTCGTTCCTGCCAGTCGCAGGCCTGCTGGCGTGGTTCCTTCCCAGGCTGGACAGCCTCTGAACATCCGTCAGCGGCCTGTTGACGACGGTCTGATCGGCAGAGTACTAGTATGGGGCTCAGTAAAATTCTTTGGGGGTAACCATGCGCCACATGCCCGGAATGCGTTCAATCGCTCGCGCTGCCAAAGTGGCCGTTCTGCTGCTGGTTCTGGGGGTGGGAATCACGCTTGCCCAGGGTACTGACCTCATGACCGGCAGCTTCACTGACGGCTTCCTCACCATCCATATTTCCGGGCAGAACGGCCAGTACAGTGGCCGGTTTGAGGCCGGTGGCAACACTTACCCGTTCACCGCCAGTGGCAACGCTCAAAGGATCGATGGCACCTATCAGGACGCAGGGCAGCTCTGGCAGTTCAGCGCAGTTCTACAGGGAAACAGCCTGACTTTCCAGAATGCCGCTCAGGCGTTTCAGCTGGGTCGGATCACAGCAGCCCCGCAGCAACCGCCGGTTGCTGCGGCAGCCGGCAGCTTTCTGCCCGCAGGCACCAGGCTCACTTACAATCACGTCACCAGCAGCACTCCGGGTCCCAACGCCGGCCCGGATGCCCGGGGAGTGGCCGGACAAGGGTATCTGGAAACGGACATCCATTATTCGGATGCCACTGCGTGCGTCGCCAGCGTGACCATGTACGCACGCGGTCTCACCAGTGACACCCTTACCGTCGTTGCTTCAGACTTCTACGTTACGGATGGCAGTTTCTGCAGTTACTTCTGGATCTCACCTGCGTTGCTGGCTGCTTACCAGCCACCAGCTGGCGGCACAGAAACAGTGGAACGCGGTCCATTCCAGCAAGGTGGACGCACGTACAATTCCATCTCGATAAACAATGTCTACCAGAACATGCGCAGCTGGCGTATCTACGACCTTGACTCCGGAATGCTGCTGTCATTTGTGGAAGGCACTGGGGACAGGAACAACCCGGACGGAACTAGCCAGGGTCCTTCCACCAGCGGCGTTCAGGAATTGGTGAACGTGCGGCAGGTTAACTGGCCATGGAGCAGCACAGCGGCGCTTCCCGCCCACCTGCAGAATCTGCAGTCACTTCACTACAAGGGTCAGCGGGTTCAATCCATGCCTGGAATCACGATGATCGACACTGCTACGACTACCTATGTGGACAGTACGTTTACTGTCCAGCAGCGTGGCGCCGCCTGGCTGCAGGTGCAGGCCAGCTCAACAATGACCATGATGGGCGTGACCCTGGAGCCAATTCAGCGGCAGACCGTCGCCAATGCCAACAGCGGCCTTTTCCTGCTGCCGTCAGCGATGGCCCAGTTGCAGACCGGGCAGGTGCTGGACACCGATCCCATCACGGGCTACCGCATGTTCGTGGAACGGGCCGATCAGAGCGGTGTCGTGCTCGTCACGGAAGGACGCGGCTACCGGCTGGCAGCAACCTTCGAGGCTGGCACCGGCCTGATGCGCAGCAGCCAATCGGAGACGCAGGAAGACAGCAGCTTGCGCACCGTCACGATGGAACTGGTCAGCTGGCAGTAGCACTGTTCTTGCTGGGGTACGTCTTGGGCTTCCTGGTTTCACGGCGTCATGACGACCTTGATGCATGAGTGTTCCTTGTCCCGGAACATGCGGTAACCGTCGGGCGCTTCGTCGAGCTCCATCCGGTGCGTGATGACGAAGCGGGGGTCGATTTCGCCTGATTCGATACGGCCGAGCAGCGGTCGCAGATACCGGTGGACATGTGTCTGCCCCATCTTCCAGGTGAGACCCTTGTTGAAGGCTGCGCCCATGGGAAGTTTGTCCAGGAAACCCCCGAACACGCCGGCCACGCTCAGCGTGCCGCCTTTGCGGCAAGCCATGATCGCCTGCCGCAGTGCGTTGGGGCGGTCGGTTTCCAGTTTGAGTTCCTGTTTCACCCGGTCGTACGTGCCCTCAAGTCCCGTCTGGTGCGCTTCCATGCCCACGGCTTCGATGCAGATGTCGGGGCCGCGGCCACCGCTCAGGTCCTTGAGTGCGTCCAGGATGTCATCGTCCTCGTAGTTGAGACCGACGGTCATGCCGTCTTCAGTGGCCATGGCCAGGCGCTCGGCGAACCGGTCGATCACGATCACGCGGGAAGCCCCCTGCAGCCAGGCGCTCTTGACGACGAACTGCCCCACTGGCCCGGCGCCCCATACAGCCACGATCTCACCGCCACGCAGCCCGCCCTGCTCCGCTCTGAATTTGTAGGCGCCGTCGCGAACGAAAATGAAGAACCCGTCTGATGACGAGATTCCGGGCATCACCGGGACTCTGCCTTCCTGCCTGGCCTTACCCCCGGAATCCGGTGCGGCAGCTGGTTCCCGCACTGCAGCCATAAAAATGCGGGTTCCAGCTGAAGCAGCTGGAACCCGCCGAGGTAAGTGCTGCAGGATTACTCTGCCGGCGGCAGGATCACTGCGTCGATCACGTGGACAACACCGTTGCCGGCGGCCAGGTCGGTGGCCACCACGCTGGCGGAGCCATTGAGCATCACGACGCCGTCTACAACGGTGACGGTGATATCGGCACCGTTGACAGTGGTAACGCTCAGCTCACCGTTGCTGGCTTCCACGGCTGCCAGGACGTCCTGAGCAAACAGTGCGGAAGGCACCACGTGGTAGGTGAGGATGGCGCCCAGGTCAGGGCTGGCCAGGAGCTCTTCGGCGGTGAGCCCGAGTGCTTCAAGGGCAGCTGCGAAGGCTGCATCAGTGGGGGCGAAGACGGTGAACGGGCCTTCTGAGGACAGGGTTTCGACGAGGTCGGCGGCCTGAACGGCTGCGACGAGGATGGAGAAGTCAGGGTTACCGACGGCGATGTCCACGACAGTGGCCGGGGTTGCCGCTTCCTGGGCTGTGGCGATCAGGGGGATGGCGGCGAAGCTGAGGGCGAGTGCTGCGAGATACTTTTTCATTTCGGTAAACCTTTCAGGTCCTGGTTTCAGCTCGGGCACAACCTGCCTCAAAGCTGTTACAAAGATGCTACAAAGGTTGACTATGGGAATCGTGAGTGGCTCACGGGTGGCGGTCAGTTGCAGCGTAAGAGCGTGCTATAACTGCGGGAGGACTGAAGAAGGTTTGAATCATCTATGGGCGACAAGGCTGGCAAGTTTACTGTTCGTGAAGTAGAGGAACGGACAGGCGTGCCCGCGAGCTCCCTGTGGCAATGGGAACGCCGCTACGGTTTCCCTGCGCCACAGCGTTCGGCGAGCGGTTACAGGTACTACAGCGAGAATGACCTGACTGCCGTGATCCGGATCCGTGATCTGGTTGCCGAAGGGGTGCCGCCATCGCGGGCTGCATCGATGGTCAGGGAAGTGGCGGTTGCGCAGCCAGGGGCCAGATCGCCAGCGGTTCTGTCCCGCGAGCTCGGCGATGCGCTGCTCGATCTGCGCTCAGACCGGGCGGAACGCGTGCTTTCTGAAGCCCTGGGTCTGCACCCGCTCGACACAGTCCTGCTGGAGGTGATGCAGCCCGCGCTGATACGCATCGGTGACGGTTGGCATGCCGGTGAGGTAAGTGTCGCCACAGAACATTTCGCCAGCAACCTGTTGCAGGGTCGCCTGCGTGGACTCTTGCGAATGCTGGGCAGCGCCGGGGCCGGCCCTTTGGCGATGGTCGCGTGCGTGCCGGGAGAGCGGCACGAGATGGGCAGCCTGGTCCTGGCCATCCTGCTGCGGCGGACGGGCTTCCAGGTCATCTTCCTTGGCGCGGATACTCCGCTGCCCGACCTGGTTCAGCTTGCGGAGGTGCGGGAGGCCGACGTGGTGATGCTTTCGGTGACCGGTCGCAGGAATCTGGACGAACTGGTGCGCGCGGGTGCTGAACTGCGGAATCTGCCGGGGCTCCTTGTTCTGGGAGGTCAGGCGGTCGCAGCGCAGCCCGCGGTTGCTGCCGAGCTGGGTGGGGTGTTTCTGGGCAATGACGTACGCAAAGTGATCCCTGAACTGACGGCGCTGCTGGGCCGCGCTCGCAGCCGCTAGCACTTGAATGCAAACCGCCCGAAATTACACCCTGGGCTTGCCGATTCGATTCCCGCATGGCCAGAAAAGAAAAAACCCCGTCAGAGACGAGGTTCTGTTCTTATGTGGTGCCCCGACCAGGACTCGAACCTGGGACCCAGCGATTAAAAGTCGCTTGCTCTACCAACTGAGCTATCGAGGCGCGCTTCCGACAGCTCAAGGATTTTAACAGTATTGGAGCGGTTACGCCAAGGGGCCCGGACGACATTCTCTGATTCCGCGACAGAACAGTCCCGGCAGCCAGAATTCTGCCCAAGTGACTATGCTAGTCTGCTCATATGGAAATGGCTCATGGCAACTCGCACCAGGCTGCGCTTGAGCTGCTGGGCGTAAGCGCTCCGGATCAGCGCACCGCCATCGACAGGCTACTGAGCGGTCTGCCGGCAAGCGGCTGGCAGCGCATTGCCACGGCCATGAACCTGTCGGACCAGCAGCTTGCCGATGCGGTACGGATCAGCATCTCCACGCTTACCCGGCGCAAGAGAGAAGGCCGGTTCACTCCGGAGGAGAGCGACCGGCTGCTGCGGCTGGCCGAACTTGTGGCCAGAGCCTCCGAAGTGTTCACCTCGCGCGAGCGGGTGCACGCGTGGTTCACGACACCTAACCAGCAGCTCAGCGGCTCGGCGCCACTCGATTACTCCAGGACGTCGATCGGGGCCGCTGAAGTGAACCGCGTCCTTGAACGGGTGCTTGACGGCGCACCTGCGTGATCACGGCCTGGCGCCTCGTATCGGAAGCACGAGCAGCGAAGGCATTCGATGGCGAGGGCAGCTTCCGGTACGGCAACCGCTGGAACCTGCCGGGCACCCGGGTGGTGTACCTGGCGGCCTCCACCAGCCTTGCTGCCCTGGAGGTGCTGGTCCACGCCGGTGCTCCGGACCACCTGATCAGCTTCGTGGCCATCCCCGTGCGGATTCCCCCTGAACTGGTCGATGACCTGGGCGCTCTGCCTGCCGACTGGACGGAAAGCCCGGCACCGCTCAGCACACAGCGCGCAGGTTCGGAATGGGAGGCGGCCGGGAGGAGCGCGGTGCTGCGGGTGCCCAGCGTGGTCGTGCCCTGGGAGTCCAATTTCGTTGTGGCGGTGAGTCATCCCGCATTCGCTTCGCTTGAACCCGGCGAGCCGCGGCCGTTCCATTTCGACCGGCGGCTTGCCTGACGGGCTCAAGCAAGAAGCCCCGCGGCCGGCCGCGGGGCTTCTTGGTGTGGTGGGCGATGACGGACTCGAACCGCCGACCCTCCCGGTGTAAACGGGATGCTCTACCAACTGAGCTAATCGCCCGAAAAATGTCGGGGAGTCTGATGACCCCCCGATGATGGTGACCCCTACGAGATTCGAACTCGTGCCGCAACCTTGAAAGGGTTGTGACCTAACCGCTAGTCGAAGGGGCCGGGCTGCGTGCCCTTTCGGACACAGCCTTATAAGTATAGGTTCCCGCGCGGGACGCGTCAAGTGCTGTGACGCAGTCCCCCGCGGAGGAGCTCAGGAGCCCTCGAAAAGCTCGCGCAGCTTCTCTTCCTGTTCACGTGACAGGTTGGTGCTGAGCAGGGTCGGGTTGTACTGGCTCAGCGCTTCAGCTACCCGGTCAGGTGCTTCGGTGGCCGACAGCAGGAACAGGGCAGAGGTGCCGGGCTGAACCTGCTCGCGGATCTGGTTGATGAATCTGTCATCAATGCCTATGTCAGTGAGTGCGCCTGAGATCGCGCCGCCCACTGCGCCCACCACGGCGCCCAGCAGGGGAACCATGAACAGCAGGCCGACAAGCATGCCCCAGAACGTGCCGCCCAGGGCGCCGACTCCCGTCGTGTTGACTGCCTGGCGGGTCTTAGGCGACTTGCGGTCAGCAGGCCAGCTGACCACTGCTGCGTCAGCGATGCTGACAACGTGCTCAGTGCGCAGCTGCTGAAGGCTTTCCAGCGCTTTCTCAGCGGCGTCTGCTTCGTTGAATTTCAGAACTGTAAGTGTAGCCATGTGTATGTCCTTTCCGTAGCAATAACGGCCTCAGCATAGGTGCGGAAGCGTAATGAGACTGTCAGGGTCGCCCCACTGCGGGCTGCAGAGCGCAGTAAACTTGACAAGATAGCACTCAGATAGTATGATGTCCTTACGTTGCCCATGGTGGCAACCACATCTGAATCTTTATGAAGGAGGAAGCATGAATCCGATCAAATATCAGAGTGCTTTTCGTGCACCCGTGTTCAACCCGATAAGTGACGACTTCCACAGCCGTTTCAACCGCATCTTCGACGATGTCGCCTCCACCCGGCAGGTCAGCCACTCCGGCATCGACCTTTACGAAACCGATGAAGGCTGGTTCCTGGAAGTTGCCGTACCCGGACTGACCGCCGCCGACATTGACGTCGACGTTGAAGGTCGCCAGCTCACCATCAAGGCAGAGCCGAAGGAAACGGACGCAGAAGGCCGCCGCTACTGGCTGCAGTCGCTGCCCCGGGGTTCATTCACCCGTACCGTGCGCGTCCCGCGCGGGGTGGATACCGAGACCGTAAGCGCCACAGTCCAGGCTGGACTGCTCACCGTGACCATGCCGCGCAGCCCTGAGGCTCGTGCGCGCAAGGTCGAAATCATCGAAAACTGAGTCAGCTGACGCACTGAATCTGGCTCCCGGCGGAGGTATGGCTGCCGGTAGAGCCGCGGGCAAGACCCGTAAGCAATCGGGCCGGAATTTTCATTCCGGCCCGATTTCTTTTGCCCTTGATTTCGTCAGTGGGGAAGCTGCCTGCCCATCACCATCGAGTGGGGCGGATCACCGCGCTTCTCGAGTTCCCTGAATCCCAGCCTGTCGTAAAAGCGCAGCGCACGCTCGTTTCGCAGGCCGAGTCCCAGATGCACTCCACTCACACCGAGCGCCCGCAACCTGTCCACGAAAGCAGTCATGAGCCGCCGGCCGTTGCCCCTTGCCTGGCCGCGCGGCAGGATATCGATGTGCAGGTGGGCCGGGAAGTCCCGGACGATCGCTTCTGATTCGCGCACCAGTGGCTCGTGGAACCTGCGGATGAGGCGCTCGGCCGCAGTGAAATCTGCGGGATCATCCTCGGGCCACGGGTAGCGGTCCCGCATCAGCGGGAACCAGTGCTCTTCAAGCCAGGTTTCAAAAGCAGCGGTATCGGCCACGCCCAGTACGTAACCGCACACACCGTCCGCATCTTCCAGCACGAAAACCAGGTCGGGAGCGAAGGCCGCGTATGGCGCCGCATACATGTCGCCGACTGAACGGGGTGCGTTGCGGTAAAGCTCGCTGCCGTCCTCACCGGATGCGGCAGTCTTCAGGCAGATCTCGTAAAGGCTGTCCAGGTCCTGGCGGTGGAAGCCGCGGATCCGGAAGGCATTTTCAGTCATCAGGCCAGTCTAGCCCGGTGCCGGAAAAGCGGCCCTGAAGGCAATTCATAGCGTTACAGTCGGGATTTCTGGTCTTGTATGGACATGGACACCTTGATACAATGCTGCCAACAGGTTGTGAAATGACGCACAAGGCCTCCGGGGAGGTTGCGCCATTCTGAAAATACTGCAGGACTGCCCCGGCTTGAGAGGAGTTGCGGCTGTGTACGAACAGGCCCTGATCATGTTTCTTGTCGCAGGAGGCATCGGCGTACTTGCTTTGTCCGTCGGCCTGCTCCTGGGACCGAAGAAACCGAACCAGGACAAGCTGGCCGCCTACGAATCGGGCATTCCGGCCCTCGGGAACGCACGCCAGCGCTTCCCGGTCCACTTCTACATCGTGGCGATGATCTTCATCATCTTCGACCTCGAGACGGTCTTCTTCTACCCGCTCGCAGTGGTTTTCAAGGAAGCACCCCAGTTCCTGTTTACCAACGCGATCATCTTCGTGGCGGTCCTGGCCGTCGGTTACGTCTACATCCTCCGCAAGGGAGTGCTCAGATGGAAATGAAGGCAGCAACATGAGTCTCGGCGAGCTGTTCGAGAAGGACTGGCAGGAACTGGAATCCGAAGGGATCCTGTTCACCAGCCTGACGAAACTGGTCGCCTGGGGTCGCAGCAACAGCCTCTGGCCGGTCACATTCGGCCTGGCCTGTTGCGCAATCGAAATGATTTCGGCTTCCATGGCCCGGTTCGACCTGTCCGAGCGGTTCGGGGAGCAGACCCCCGAGGGGCTGCGGGTGGCGCACGACCTCACCCAGGAGGAGCTGGCCCAGCTGGTGGGCGCCTCGCGCGAGACGGTGAACAAGTCGCTGGCCGACTTCATCTCCCGCGGCTGGATCCGGCTCGAGGGCCGCGCCGTGCAGATCCTCGACCTCGAGCGCCTCAAGCGCCGCGCACGGTAAGCCGGGCCACTCGCCGTCGGCCCGCACCCCACCCATTTCGGGCCGCACAGTCGGCCCGCACCCCACCCCTTTTCAGGCCGCACAGTCGGTACACCGCGCCCGGTCCATCGGTCCGGCCCAGCGTCCGGATGTGCGGCCTGATCGTTGGGTGGAGCCAACCGTGGGGTTGTGGCCAGGCGTGCGGGCTGACCGGAATGGGCCGTGGGCGTGAGCGGCGGCGCGCAGCCGGCGTGGGTGCCGGCAGGTCAGCCCAGGGCGACGACGAGCTCGATCTCCACTGGCGCACCCAACGGCAGGGCGCTCACCCCGACCGCACTGCGGGCATGGCGGCCGGCCTCACCGAACACCTCACCGAGCAGGTCGGAAGCGCCGTTGACGACGCCGGGCTGGCCGGTGAAGGCCGGGTCGCTGGCGACATAGCCGACGACCTTGACCACCTGGACGACGGCGTCGAGGTTCCCGACCTTCGCGGCGATCGCCGCCAGCGCGTTGAGCGCAGCGGTACGAGCCAGCTCGGTCGCCCGCTCCGGGCTCACGTGCTCGGGCCCGTCGCCCACGACGCCGGTGACCGGTAGCGTCCCGTCGACCATCGGCAGCTGGCCCGACGTCCAGACGAGGTCGCCGTACCGGACTGCCGGTACGTAGGAGGCCACCGGTCGCGCGACAGCGGGCAGCGACAGTCCCAGCTCCCGTAGGCGCTGGGAGATACTCACGCCTTTTCCCGCTTGAGGTAGGCCACCGGGTTCTCGGTCGGTCCGGGGATCACCTGCACCAGCTCCCAGCCGTCGGCGCCCCACTGGTCAAGGATCGCCTTGGTGTTGTGGATGAGCAGTGGAATGGTCGCGTACTCCCAAGTCTTCATGCTCGCATCCTAAGCCTGCTAGGCCTGGCGGATCTTGGCGAGGATGCGCGGGGCACGGTCGGCCCGTAGCTCGGCGATGATCTCGTCGTCCTCGTCGCGCAGCCGCTCGGACCAGGAAGTCACCTCGGGGTAGCGGCGCAGCAGTGCGCGACGCTCCCGCTCGGTGAGCCCGCCCCACACGCCGAAGGTCACCCGGGCGTCCAGTGCGTCGGCCAGGCACTCGAGCCGGACCGGGCACCCGAAGCACAGCTCGCGCGCCGTGCGTTGCGCGGCGCCCCGCACGAACAGCGCATCCGGTTCGACTTCGCGGCACGCAGCGTGCACAGCCCAGGTCTGGTCGTTGTCGATACTCATGGCCTCGCCCCTTCTCGCAGCATCATTGCCGCATGCCCTATGTGTCAGACCGTACTGCTACTTAGTCAAAAGAAGGAACCCCTATGGTCAAATCGTGACCTTTTACCGAATCTTTACATTTTTCGCGCAAGAAGTCCAAAGGCCCTCGGTGAACTCGGCCACGAGGGGAGAACTCAACCAGAGCGTCGACGTACTCTTGGGCAATGGCTCAACGACCCTCACCCCGCGGGCGCGCCGTCAACCCGCTCCAGCTCATCGCGATGCTTATCGCATTCCTCCTCATCGCGATCACCGGTGGCAAGGCGGTCAGCGCCGTGGTCGAGCAGCACCCGCGCCGCCTCCACCAGTCGCCGGGTGGAGTACAGCTTGCTGTTGCGCGAGAGGATCGCCAGCTTCATGCGCGTGCGCCCGCGCGCGACGGCGGGTTCAGCGGACCAGCTTGGCGGACTTGTCCAGGTATTCGCGGCCGCGGGTGCGCACGGTCCCGACCTCGTAGCGCTCGGAGGCCACGTGCAGCGCCTCCAGCGTCTCTTCCAGGTCCTCGACCTCGGAATCGATGCGGTCCAGGGCGTTCTCGAGCGTGTAGGTCAGTTCGTGGATCTTCGCCGTGTCCTCGGGACCCAGCTCGTCCTTGGCCAGGATCGCCTCCAGCTGCGCGTTGTAGCTGGACAGGTGCGAGAACGCTTCTTCCAGGGTGGTGGCCTTCTCGCCCTCGAAATGGTCGGGGCGGTCGTCGGCAAGCGCGTTGCCGGACAGGCCGAAGACCAGCAGGGGGGCGGCAACCAGCAGCGGGAGCTTCTTCATGGGGGGAATCCGGGATGGGGAGCGCGCATGATAATCAATCCCATTACCGCGCGCACCGGCCCCGCCGGGCCCACCTGCCGCCCGCAACCTGCCGCCGGCACGCGGCCGGCGGAGGGAATGGAGCGGGTGATGGGAATCGAACCCACGCCAGCAGCTTGGGAAGCTGCGGTTCTACCATTGAACTACACCCGCATGGGCGGCCAGTCTAGGACGCCGCCGGCGTGCTTGGCAACGATCAGAAACCGGTGCCGAAGCTCGCGAACAGCATGGAGTGGTTGCCGCCCTTCTGGCCGTGGTTGAGGCTGGCGCCGATGTCCGCATCCAGCCCGAACAGGCGCGTGCGCGCACCGAAGGTGAGCGTGGTCCAGGACTGGTCATAGCCGACCCCGGGGACCGCGTATGGCAGCGAGCCGCCGATCGACTGCGAGCGCGCGAAAGCCTGTTGCGCCTCGTCCTCGAATTCGCGGTCCAGGGTGACGCGCGCGTAGGGCACCAGCCGATCGTGGATGGTATAGGCGAACTGCCAGCCGGCACTGCCCACCATCGAATCGAAGGACTGGTCGGGATAGGCCAGCGAGGTGGAAACCGTCGCATCGCTCTCGGCGAAGCCATCCACCTCGATCCGCTGCGCGACCACGCCCAGCACCGGGCCGTGGCGCAGCGCGCCTTCGCCCAGTTCCCAGCCGCCCTGCAAGGCCAGCGCCAGGTTGCTGCCATCCGCCGAACCGGTGTGCGTGCGCAGTGCGGGCCCCAGCGGTACCTGGCGCTCGATGTCGAAATCGAGGCGGGTGTAGCTCAGCTGGCCGTTCACCCACGCACCATTGGCGCCGCTCCAGCCGGCGTAGCCGCCGATGGTGAGTTCGGACTGGTCCCAGTTGCCGCGGCGGCGGCCCCAGTCGTTGCCCTGGCGGCCATAGCCCAGGAAGCCGCCCCAGGCCACGCCGTCGCCGCCCCAGTCCATGCCGACGGCCAGCGCCGGGCCGGCGCCGTCGTAATGGTCGCCGTGGTCGTAACGCTGCAGGTCGCCGCGCAGGTCGGTCCACCAGCGCGCGCCTTCGGCGTCGCCGCGCCCGGCCAGCTGCGCACCCACGCGCGCAGCCCGGTTGCGGCCGGTGGCGGCCGCCGAATGCGCCAGCACCGCCATCTGCCGCGGGCCTTCGATCATCGAAAGCGCAAGGTCGGCCAGGGCGCGATGCCCGGCGCTGGACGGATGCACGCCATCGGCGAACAGGTAGGTCTGCGGGGCGTCCGGGCTGACCAGGCTGGTCGGGTTGCAGGTCAGCGACTGTGCGGTCACCTGGGGCATGCACGCGGTGCCGGTGACATTGGAGAGGCCGAACACGCCCGGGTCGGCCGCCACCTCGCGCAGGAAGCTGAAGGTATCCACCGGGATCACGCTCAGGCCGTTGGCGGCGAGCGTGGCGAACAGCGCCTCGTTGTACGCCGAGGAAAGCGCCGTGGACTGGGCCACGGCGCCGGGGCCCTGGGCGCGCGACGAGGGCGTCAGGCCCAGGTCGGGGATGTTGGGCACCAGCACGTAGCGCGCGCCGGCCGCCTGCAGGGCACCGACGATGCCGACCTGCGCGGTCACGGCCGCACCGATGATCTGCTGCGCCTGGCCCGGGTTGGCCGCGACCGCGAACAGGTCGTTGGGCCCACCCCAGACGCTGTAGAGCGCATCCGGATCGGCGCGACCGCCATTCGCGGAAAGGTAGTTGCCCGCCTGCGTGGCCAGCGACGGGGTCAGCCCGAATGGCGGCCCTACCCGGTCGGTGGCGACCATCGCACCGCCGGCGGCGTAGTTGTCGCCCGTCTGGCCATTGCCGTTGGGCCGGGCGTCGGTGCCGTAGGCCAGCGCCAGCCATTCGGCCCAGACCAGGCCCGGATTGGTGGTGAAGCGGCCCAGGATGGCCGCCTGCGGGTTCTGCTGCACCAGCAGCGGCCGGAAGTAGCCGGCGTCGGTCAGGCTGTCGCCGAAAAACACCGTGCGCGAGAACGTGTCTTCGGCCAGCGCCGGCGCGCTGGCAAGCGCCAGGGCAGCGGCCAGCATCGCGATTGCGGGGGTGGAACGGGGCTTGGAACGGTGCATGCAGCGACTCCGGATAAGTGACGACGGCCACAGTACGGGGCCGCATGGTGCGCAAGTCTCCACCAATCGCGCATCCGCCTCACGCCGCACTGCGTCACGGCCGGCGTGCATGGCGCGACACAGCGGGCGACAATCCCGGGCATGGACATCCAGCTCAACGGCGACGCGTTGGCCGTCGCAGACAACACCACGGTGCTGTCCCTGCTCGAACAGCAGGGCCTGGGCGGCCGCCGCGTGGCGGTCGAGGTCAACGGCACGATCGTGCCCCGCGGCCGCCACCACGACCACCTCCTGCACGACGGCGACCGGATCGAAATCGTGCACGCACTGGGAGGGGGGTGAGCCGGCACGCTTGCGAACCGCAGGTTCGCGTGCCGGCGAACGCACGCACACGGATGTGCGGGCCGGACCGATCCGAAGGCACGCCGTCCGCCCCATCTCGACGCGCTCGCGGCGGAAGGGGTGCGCTACACGAAGGCCTTCGCCACCGCCGGGGTTTGTGCGCCGTGCCGTTCCGGGATCATCACGGGGATGTATCAGAACTCGATCGGGACCCACCACATGCGGTGCGACGCGGTTCTGCCGGACTGGCTGAAGCCGTTTCCGATGTATTTCCGCGAGGCGGGTTATTATTGCACAAACAACGCCAAGACGGACTACCAGTTTACCAATCCTTCGCCGCGCGAGATCTGGGACGAGAGTTCGGCGAAGGCGCACTGGAAAAATCGCAAACCCGGCCAGCCGTTTTTTGCCGTATTCAACTTCACCGGTTGTCACGAGAGCGGGATCGCGAGTCGGCAAAAATACGAGCAGGTCACCAAAGCCCTCACCGCCGAACAACGCCAGGACCCCGCCGCTTTTACCAATCTGCCGCCCTACTATCCCGATACTCCCGTGGTGC
>CALDPK010000259.1 GCA_937911855.1 uncultured Trueperaceae bacterium
GTGCAGGTAACCTGAGTGAATGGCTGCACGCAGATGGCACCGTCTTCGATCTGGGCAAAGGTGATGGGGCAGTATTCTTCGGGCCTGATGGCAATCAGCTTCAGCAGCCCATGTATCTGGTCTCCGGTGTGAAGGATGCTGACTGGAGCCGCGTTGCACTACGTCAGGTCGATGTGGCTGAGCTGCAGTACGTTTCTTCCGGTGCGACCGCCCCTGCCTTCTGTGACTGAGCAGGACGCGCCGAACCTTAAACGAAGCTAAGCCCCACGCCAACCGCCGCTCCGCCAATGATGAGAACGAGCGGATGCACCTTGTAACGGATTATCAGAACTACGGCCGCGACTGCGACGAGCAGGAGCGGCCAGTTCTGTAACCATTCCTCTGCTGACTCACCGAACGTTCCCGGTGCGAAGTTCCAGACCACGTACATGAGCAGCGCGATGACTACCGGGCGCACACCGGTCAGGAAGCGCACGAGCAGACGGTTGTGCCGGTACCTCGTGAACAGTGCTGCGATGGCCACCGTGAGGACGCCGGTCGGAATCGTGACGCCGATAAGTGCGACGGCCGCACCTGCCCAGCCCGCCTGATTGAAGCCGACGAACGCCGCGAGTTTCGTGGCTATCGGACTTGGCAGCGTATTCGCAAAGGCGTAGGCGTCCAGGAGTTCCTGCGCCGTCAGCCAGCCGCGCAGGTCGACGACCTCGTACTGGATGAGCGTGATCATCGACGGGCCACCGCCGAAGCCGGCCAGGCTGGCCCGTGCGAAAGAGATGAACAACTGCCAGAGTTCGGTCATGCGCGCAGTAAGAACAGGCCCGCGAGCCCGCCTATGACGATGAGTACGGCAGCGTTGAGGTTGAAAACGACCGCCAGGGCAAAGATGGCAAGGATCAGCAGCCAGCGGCGCGGATGCTTAAGCCACTGACCGCGCGGCCCCAGGGCAGCGGGCAGAAAGTCCCACACCACGACAGCCAGCAGGGCCAGCACCACCGGCCGGATGCCCTGCAGTGCGCCTGCCACCAGGGGATGATTCCGGTAAATCTCGTAGAGACTGGCGAGCAGGATCATCGCCAAGGCAGTCGGCACGACAGTCGAAATCAGGCTTACCAGCGCACCGGGCCAGCCGGCGACCTTGCGGCCGAAATAAGCTGCCAGGTTCGTCCCTATCGGTCCCGGCATGGCTGACCCCAGGGTGTAAGCATCCAGGAACTCGTCCTGACTCATCCAGCCGTTGCGGGTGACTATCTCGTGCCTGAGGATCGGAATTACGGATGCTCCGCCGCCGAACGTCATCACCCCGGCCCGGAAGAAGGTGAAAGTCAGCTTCAACAGGTCGAGGGGTGTGCCACCAGCCAGCATCACCTCCAAGATAACGCCACTGTCGGCAATTGTCCCCCTCCGGCTTGGCAGATCCCCGTTGTCCGCCCAGCATTTGCCGGGAAGTTGGCGGCAATGTGCCGTAGCGGCTGCGCTATCATTGCGTCTAAAGTTACCGGAAGGAGCCTGGTGTTGACTGACCAGCCGCGCTCAAGGGCTGCAGTTGTCGTCATTCACGGCATCGGTGAACAGCCGCCGCTGTCGACCCTTGGACGCTTTGCCCAGGGTCTGGTCGATAATGCCGGGGTTTCACAACCTGAACCGGTACTCCGCCATCTTGCCGGTGAGACGGTGCCGGTGCTGCGCTTCAGTGGGCTGCGGGCCAGCGGCGAAGTCGACGTCCTCGAGTTCAGCTGGCAGCATCTGGTGCAGGGACGCGCAGGCAGCTTCCGCACGCTGCGCTGGCTGCTGGGTACCACTTTGGCGCCACTGGATTTCCGCCGGCACTGGCGGGTGCTCGCAGCTGCGGGTACCGAGGCGCCGTCACCGTGGCTGGTGGTGCTTCGGCAGCTGCTCATTGCCGGGGCGCTCCTGCTGCCGGTGCTCGCGGTGGGCTACGGCATCGTCTCCGCCCGCTGGAACTGGTTCCCGAATCCGCAGATCGCCCTCGCCGAACGCACGGGCGTGCCGGTCGTCGGCCCCCACAAGGACGACCAGTTCTGGCTCGACCAGATCGTCCGGATCGACGGCCTTCCGGTCACCGGACCGGTCCGCCTGTTGGTCGACCTCGGGCAGGTCGTGCCGTGGTGGCTCGTGGCAATCATCGTTGCTCGCGAACTCGTTCTTGCC
>CALDPK010000260.1 GCA_937911855.1 uncultured Trueperaceae bacterium
GGTGGAACTTGAGGTCGTTGTCGGAGACCACGACGAAACTGGTCGCGAACCCGCGCTCCTGGGCATCGAGCAGAGCCAGACGGGCCATGAGGGTCTTGCCGCAACCGTAGCCTCCGCGGAGAAACTTGATCGTGCCTTCTCCATCCTGCGCAAGGTCGAGCTGGCGATGAAGCTCACCGCGCTGCTTCTCGATGCCGACGGCAAAAGCGTCGATGCCGCGTTCGGGCACAAGGCCCTTTCGTAAGGACTCGAAGACGTGTTCCACGTCCTTTTGCGTCATAGTCGTCATTGATTGTTCCCTTCGCGCACGTATCGTTTGGATCCGGCGACCATGTCGATACGGGCGCTAAATGGAGCCTTTCTGGCCAACACTTCGAATTGCCCCGAAAATCGACGAAGGGCCCTCGGCCCGCCAAGCATAACGGAGGCTTCGGCCTCCGTAACTGTTCCATGAACGGCCAGGTGCTCGAACACCTGGCGGACGGCCGGCTGCAGGGCGCACTGATGTGGAACAACTGGGGACAGCTGGACGGGGTGCGGGCGCAGATCGAAAGCGGCGAGCCGTTCAGCCCCTGACGGCCGCGGCGATTGTTGCCTGCCACTAATTGGCCGCCCATGCGCGCCGTTTAGCATCAGGTCATGAACTACGAAGCCCGGATCAGCCTGCGCGCGCAGGTCCTGGCAGTGCTGCTGCTGGGCCTGCTGTTCCCGGTGTTCGCGCAGAACAACCTTTACGGTCCCGACACTCCCGAGGACATCGCGTGGGTCCGGGTCCTGAACGCAGGTACCGAGGAAGTCAGTGCATGGGTCGGTGGCGAGGAGCTGACCGCCGCCCCCTTCAGCGCAACTGCCTACCAGCCGGTAGAGCCCGGCGCGGGCAGCATCGAAGTGAGCGGCGAACCGGTGGAACTGTCACCCGAGGTAGGGCAGTTCCTGACGCTCGCGCTGCTCCCCTCCGGTCCGCAGGTGATCATTGACCCGGCGCTGCGGGACGTGTCGCGCGGACTGCTCGGACTCATGAACCTGACCGCGCGGCCGGCCCTGTCCCTGCTGACGCCCGAAGGCGACATCGTAACCAGTGACGTGGCGCCCGGCACCGCCGAGGCCGTAGCGATCAGCCCCGCCCAGACGGCGCTGGTCATCGCCGAAGGTGAAGATGTAATTGCCGAAGTTGAACCGGCCCTGTTCGACCGCGCCCAGGCCTACACCGTTGTTGTTCTGGAAGGTGAGAACGGCGTCACGACCCTGATCCTGACCGCCAGCGCGAACTGAGTCCGGAGCGGCCAGTTGGTCTTCACCTCGACAGTCTTCCTGTTCCTGTTCCTGCCGCTGTTCCTGGCGGTGTACGCGCTTACGCCTGCCCGCTGGCGCACTGTCACGATCCTTATAGGCTCTTACCTGTTCTACGCCTGGTGGCGCGTGGATTTCGCCCTGGTGTTCGCGGGCGCAACGGTCCTGGCCATAGCGGCCGGCCGGCTCATCGGAGCCTGGCGGGAGACCAGGCCCGACCTGGCACGCGTCGCCCTCTACGCCGGGGTCACGGTCCAGCTGGCGCTGCTCGCTTACTTCAAGTACGCCGACTTCGGCATCTCGAGCCTCAATGCCGCACTCACCGCCCTGGGCGCCTCCCCCGTGCCGCTCCTGGGCGTGATACTGCCGGTCGGCATCTCGTTCTACGTCTTCCAGGCCGTCTGCTACCTGGCTGACATCGCCCGCGGCGACGCACGCGCCGACACGCCCTGGTACCAGGTGGCTGCCTACATCAGCCTGTTCCCGCAGCTCATCGCCGGGCCGATCGTTCGGTTCAAGACCATCGTCGAGACCCTGCAGGCCCCGCGCATGGACGCTGCAGGCTTCAGCGAGGGTGCCGGCCGCTTCATGGTCGGTTTCGTCAAGAAAGTGCTGATAGCGGATTCGATTGCCCCGCTCAGCGACGGAGCTTTCGCCCTGGCAGCTCCCACTGCGGCAGAAGCGTGGCTGGGTGCACTGGCCTTCGCGGTCCAGCTGCTGTTCGACTTCTCGGGCTACTCGGACATGGCCATCGGCTTGGGCCGCATCCTGGGTTTCCGGTTCCCGGAGAACTTCAACCGCCCTTACCTGGCCGCCAGCATCACGGATTTCTGGCGCCGCTGGCACATGAGCCTGTCCGCCTGGCTGCGCGATTACCTGTACATCCCGCTTGGTGGCAACCGGCGTGGCACCCGCCGCACCTACGTGAACCTGGCCCTCGTCATGATCCTGGGCGGCCTGTGGCACGGCCCCACCTGGAACTTCGTGCTCTGGGGCGCCTGGCACGGCGGCATCCTGGCAGCCGAACGCGCTCTGGGCCGGGAATCATGGCGGCTGCCCGCGGCGCTGGGCGTAGCCCTGACCTTCCTGGCAGTACTCATCGGCTGGGTCCTGTTCCGCGCGGAAACCTTGCCGCACGCGTTCGGCCACCTGCAGGGGATGGCCGGGCTGAATGGCCTTGCCCTGTCAGCTGAACTCGCCTGGCAACTGCAACCCCGGGCATTGCTGACCCTGGGCTTAGGGCTCATCATCAGTTTCTGGCCCCCGGGCCTGGTTCCGCGCGTCCGCAACGCCGGCGCCTGGCCGATGCAGCTCGGCCTTTCCGCCCTGTTCATCATGGCGGTAGCACGCGCCATCGCCGACAGCGCTTCGCCCTTCCTTTACTTCAGGTTCTGACATGAGCAAGGTTCCCGACGAACGACCACCAACAAACGGCCGCATCCTGCCGCTCACCCTTCTGGCCGTACTCGTGGCCGGCCTGACCGGCGCAATCCTGAACCCGGCGCTGCTCGATTCTCCGGACAGCAACCTGGTGGACGGTTCGTGGGCGAGCGACTATCAGCACGCCTTCGGTGAATCGTTCGTGTTCCTCGAGCCGTCGCAGGCAGCCTGGAACGCCCTCGACCTGGCCGTCTTCGGGCAGGGACCTGAGTCCGTGATCGCCGGGGCGGACGACTGGCTGTTCACCGCCGAAGAGTTCGCCCACGCCGCGCAGCCCGAACGGGTCCGGCAGGAATGGGTAGATCAGCTGGCGTCGGTACACGAGCTCCTGAGCGCTCAAGGCGTGCCGCTGCTGGTGGCCCTGGTGCCCAGCAAGGCGGCTTCGGTGCCGGAGCTCGCACCGCCCCTGCCCCAGGCTGGCGCTGACCGTTACGCGGCGACGCTCGAGGATCTGGCTGCACTTGGCCTCGAGACCGTCGACCTGCGCGCTGCCCTGCGCGGCAGGGACGCGTGGCTCCGGACGGACACCCACTGGACGCCGCAGGGAGCTGACCGGGCAGCCGCGCTCATCGCCGCTCGCATGCTTGAAGTCGTTCCGGACCTGCCGGTGGGTGCACTCGAATTCGCCGTGGAGGAGCCTGAAAGCGTGGATTTCCGTGGCGACCTGGACCGGCTGCTGGCACTGGGCCCGTTCGCCAGCATCGGACCGCCCGCCGACCGCATCACCGTGCAGACGGTCGTCCAGACGAGTGAACCAAGCGGTGGTCTTTTTGATGACGCCACGGTCGACGCTGTGCTCGTAGGCACCAGCTACAGCGAAGGGGCGGCCTGGAATCTGGCTGACCGCCTGCGCCTGGAGCTGGGCGTCGACATCCTGGACCTGTCCGAAGCCGGCAGCGGCCCGCTCGCACCGATGGCTGACTTCCTGGCAGGCGCT
This sequence comes from uncultured Trueperaceae bacterium, assembly GCA_937911855.1. Classification (GTDB taxonomy): domain Bacteria; phylum Deinococcota; class Deinococci; order Deinococcales; family Trueperaceae; genus CALDPK01. The sequence goes on from CALDPK010000260.1 coordinate 3,668, forward strand.
GCACTCACGTCCTCACCCCCGCGGCTGGTCGTGTGGGAACTGCCGGAACGCTACCTGACCGACACCACCTTTCTGGAGGAACTGCCCTGATGCGAACGCTTCTTACCGTGATCGCGCTTGCCGCTCTCACGGTCACCTTCGCCCAGCAGGAAACTGCCGCTGAGCCGGACCGCCTGCTGAGCATGGAACCCCACCGCCAGCTGAGCGTCGCTGAAGTTGACGCGGAGGTCGGCGGCCGCTTCATGAACAACGGTGAACCGGCGCCCCAGGCGACCAGCGCCGTGCAGACTTACCTGCTCTCCTTCATCACCACCGCCCAGGACGGCAGCGAGATCACGGCCAACGCCCAGCTGTTCGTACCCGCCGAAGCCAGTGAGGAGGCGCTGCTGGCTTTCGCGCCGGGCTCCACCGGGCTGCCCGGCATGTGCAGCCCCCTGCAGGAGCTGCTGACAACCGGCAGCTTCGACACCTACGCAGCTACCGCGCTGGCTTACGCCGGCCAGGGTTTCGTGAGCATTCTGCCCGATTACCTGGCCAGCCTGGGACCCGACGGGCTGCAGCCGTACTTCGTGGCGATGGCTGAAGCCAGCGTGCTCATCGACTCGGTACGGGCGGGACTCGAGGCGGTGGAACAGCTGGACGAAGACATCAGCGTGGCCCTGACCTTCCTGGCCGGCTACTCCCAGGGAGGCCACGCTGTCCTGGCGGCCGCCGACCGGCTGGAAGCGCACGCGCCGGAGCTGGCTGTAGGCGGCGTCATCGGTTTCGGCGCCAGCTCCGGACTTGAGGTGCTGTTCCGGCATTTCCACTACACCGCCCCCTGGGTCATCTGGGCCTACCGGCACACTTACCCGCAAGCCGGGCTGGACCCTGCCGAAGTGCTGCTGCCCACTTACGCCGAGCGCATCGACCAGGACGTGCGCAACTTCTGCATCCTCGAGGCGCAGAACTCCTATCCGGTAGACCCAGCCGGAATCTACACGGCTGAGTTCTTCTCTGCATTGACAGCCGGGACGATTGCCGAGGATTTCCCGGCCTGGGCCGAGGTGTTCGAGGCCAACGCGACCGGCACCACCGAACACGGCCTGCCGGTCCTGTTCCTGCATGGGGTGGACGACCCGATCGTTCCGCTCGACGAGCAGACCGAGTTCGTCCGGCAGCTGTGCGGGAACGGCTCACCGGTCAGGTACGCCAACTACCTGAACACCCGCCACGAGACCCGCTACATAGGCTTCCCCGAAACGCTGTCCTGGATGCGCAATCTGGTCCAGGGTGGTACTCCTCCGTCAGATTGCGATGAGGTCTGAAGATGAATCAGTTCCGAATCCGACTCACCTGCACCCTGCTCGTGCTTGCCGGCGCAGCCCTGGCGCAGCCCGGCAACCCGCTGCCGCAGGAAGAATGGCAGCCGGGCCGTCTGATCAGCGCCCGCCAGCTGGAAAACTGGTCGGCCGCCCAGGTGCAGGCGCAATCAGGCCGGGCGTTCGTCCAGTACGGCCAGCCCATCATCGAGAACGGGGTTGAACTGTGGGAGCTCAGCATCGTCACCACCGGCCTGGGGGATGAACTGGTGCCCATCACCGCCCAGCTGTTCGTGCCGGTCGAGGCGCCACGCGAAACTGCGCCGCTGTTCGTGTACGGCTCGGGTACGACCGGGCTGGCAGCCCAGTGTGCGCCGTCGCGCGAAACGCTCCTGCCCACCCCGCTCGGTTACTACCGCGAGCTGCTGGCTGCCTACGCCGGCCGGGGCTTCGTGACGGTCTTCCCCGATTACCTGGGGTTCGATGACCCGGACCGGCCGCAGTCGTATTTCCACGCCCAGTCCGAGGCGCACGTGCTGCTCGATTCGGCGCGCGCCGTCCGCGAATTCTTCGAGCTCACCGGCCGCAGCGCGGAACTGCTGCCCGACACGTTCTTCGGCGGCTACTCGCAGGGCGGCCATGCCGCGTTCGCGGTCGCTGACCGGCACCTGGAGTACGCGCCGGACGTGCTGCTGCGTGGCGTGATCGGCTTCGCCGCCACCACCGACGTCGAAGCACTGATGCGTGAAGCTGCCTTCTACTCGCCGTACATAGTTCTCTCGTACCTGGATGCATACGGCCCCGTTCAGGTAGATCCCTCAGAGATCCTGGCTGCGCGCTGGCTGCCCGGCCTGGAAAGTAACGCCGGTTCGGTATGCGTTGACCGCGCCCAGCAGATCTACCCGATGGACGGCGCGGAACTCTACACCAGCGAGTTCCACACGGCACTCATGGCCGGGAACGTGGCTTCGGCAGCACCTGGCTTCGCGACTGCGTTGACGGCCAACAGGACCGGGCTGAGCGGCCATGGCGTTCCGGCGCTCGTCATCCAGGGCGGGCGCGACGTCATCGTCAGCGACGCGGTCCAGGAGACCTTCGTGGCGGAGCTGTGCACGGCAGGCAGTCCCGTGCAGTACGTGAACCATCCGACTGCCCGCCACCGCGATACCAGGCCCGCAGGGTTCGAACAGTCGCTGCTGTGGATGCGGTCACTGCTGGAGCCGGGGAGCGTACCGCCGAGTGACTGCTGAGGCTGCAGTGTGCGCTGAAGGCAAGCCCGGAACGGGAAGTCCGCCTGGCGGGGGAGTATGCTGGCTGTTTGGTGTTGCGTGCTGCAGGCCGCCGCCGAGCAGGGCCGGATCCCCGGCGCCAGAAAGGCCCGAGTAAACCATTCAATGAGCGAAACCCGAGATTCACTGCCGCTTGAGCGGCCCAACATCGCACTTGTTTTCATCACCCTGATCATCGTAATGCTGCTGGCTTCACTCAGCCAGATGGTGCTCTCCACCGCGCTGCCAACCATCGCGGGCGAGCTCAGCAGCGTGGAGCTCATGCCGTGGGTCATCACCGCCTACATGCTGGCGTCCACGGTGATGATGCCGATCTACGGCAAGGTCAGTGACCTGCTGGGGCGCAAGCCGGTACTGCTGGCTGCCATCCTTATTTTCATAGCCGGATCCGTCGTGGGCGGCCTGGCCCCGGACATGATCACGCTGATCATCGCCCGGGTGGTCATGGGTCTGGGCGGCGGCGGCCTCATCATCCTGTCGCAGGCGGCGATCGCCGATGTGGTCCCCGCCCGTGACCGAGGCAAATACATGGGCATCATGGGCGCAGCCTTCGCGTTCTCGTCAGTGGCCGGACCGCTGCTGGGCGGCTGGATCACTGAAGGGCCCGGCTGGCGCTGGACCTTCTGGATGAACGTGCCGCTGGGTGTCATCGCACTCCTGGCTACCGCCACACTGCTGCGGCTGCCGGCCGTGGCACGCGCCGTCAAGCCCAAGATCGACTACGCAGGCATGGCCCTGCTGACCGTGGCCACCACCGCCGTCGTGCTCATCGGCACGTGGGGCGGCTCGATGTACGCCTGGACGTCAGTCGAGATACTCGGCCTGGCTGCCATCGCAGTCGTCACGGGCATCCTGTTCGTGGTGGTGGAAAGGCGTGCTCCAGAGCCGATCATGCCGATGTTCATGTTCAGGGAGCGCAATTTCATCCTCACCACGATCGGCTCGCTGTTCGTCGCGGTTGCCATGTTCGGCGTCATCGGTTACATGCCGACCTACTTCCAGATGGCCGTGGGCGCTACAGCTACCGCTGCCGGACTGCTGATGATCCCGATGCTCGGGCCGATGCTGGTCACCTCGATCGCGTCAGGAATCATCGTGTCGCGCAGCGGCAAGTACCGCCTGCTGCCGATAGCCGGCGCGCTGATCCTGGCTGCAGGCCTGGCCCTGATGGCGACCATCACCCCGGACACTCCGGTTGCGTTCATCGGCTTCTACCTGGCACTGATGGGTATCGGCCTGGGCGCCAACATGCAGATACTGACGCTGATCGTCCAGAACTCGTTCCCGCATCACCTGGTCGGTACGGCTACGGCGGGCAACAACTTCTTCCGGCAGGTGGGCAGCAGTCTGGGCGCCGGTGTCGTGGGTTCCATATTCACGGTCAGGCTGACCTCGCTCCTCCTCGAGAGGCTGCCCGCAGGTCAGGGCCCGGCTGACGGACCCAGCTCACTCACCCCGGCACTCGTGCATTCGCTGCCGGAGAGCCTCCGCACTATCGTCGTGGGCTCCTACAACGACGCGCTGATCCCGATCTTCATGTACATGGTGCCGCTCGCTGTCATCACGGCCGTGCTGCTGTGGTTCGTCGAAGAGAAAGAGCTGTCGACCGTGGTTGAGAACGCACCGGTAACCAGCCCGGACCCGGTTTCAGCCGACTGATCATCACGCGGGTGTGCCCAGAAGCCGTTCAGCCTTCGCTGGCGACGGCTTCTTTCGTGTCGGCCAGGCCCAGGAAAGTGCGGTTGTGGTACAGCAGCGGACCCTGTCCGGAGCCCGGCAGGATGTTCAGCACTTCAGCTGCCACCAGCCGGGCGCTGCCTGTTTCTATGTTGCCGAGCTGCCTGGCGCGCAGCGACCACATCGCTGCGGGGTGATACGGTTCGCCGGTCGGCAGGTAATCCCAGCCCTGGGCGGCTTCGAACCGCTGGTCAACAGCGTCGGGGCGGGCGAAGATTTCGGCCAGGTCAGCCTGGTCTTCGGACAGCAGGTTGAACACCAGCCCGGAAGCCTGCAGGAAGTTGCCACCGGCACCTGCGGCGTTGGAGATGCTGAAAGACACCGCAAGCGGGTCCAGCGTGAGTGACGCCAGACTTGAGACCGTCATGCCCATCGGCTGGCCATCCAGGGTGGCCGACAGTATTGCTACCCCGGTCGGGTAAGTGCGGAAAGCGTTGCGGAATCGGTCAGTCAGGTTCGGCATTGGTGGCGTGAGTCCTTCCTCGTGGCCTGGACGGGGCCAGCCACGCATCAGAGTAAAACCTCAAGCGCACTTGAGGTCAAGCGCTCAAGACACTAAACTGACGGCATGGACGCTTCGGGCTACGCTGCAGACGAACTGCTCGGCATCGGCGAGGTGAGTGAACGGACCGGTGTGGCCCGTTCCGCGCTGCATTACTACGAGGAACTCGGGCTGATCGCTGCGGTCAGGACGGCCGGCAACCAGCGGCGTTACCCGCGGCACATGCTGCGCCGCATCTCTCTCGTCACCGTCGGCCGGCGCCTGGGCATTAGCCTGGAGGACATCCGCACCGCCCTTGAGGACGTTCCCATGGACCGGCGCCCGTCGGACGAGGACTGGCAGCGCGCCTCGAGCGAATGGATGCGGGTGCTGGAGCTGCGGCGCATGGCGATAATCGAGCTCGAAGAGCAGCTGACCGGCTGCATCGGCTGCGGTTGCCTGTCGATGAAAGCCTGCGGGCTCGTCAATCCTGATGACGCGCTGGGCGAGCAGGGTGCCGGAGCCCGCAGGCTTGAAGCGGCCGCGGAACTGGACTGACGGTCAGCTGCCTACCAGTTCGCCGCCGTTGGGGTGGATGACCTGGCCGGATATGTAGCTCGAGTCTTTCGACGCCAGGAACACGTACGCCGGGGCGACCTCCTCCGGCTGGCCGGGCCGGCCCATCGGGCTGTCCTGACCGAACCCGGCGACTTCCTCTTCGGAGAACGAAGCGGGAATGAGGGGCGTCCAGATGGGCCCGGGCGCCACTGCATTCACCCTTATGCCGCGTTCAGCCAGCACCGAGGCCATCACCCTGGTGAACGACACGATCGCGCCTTTGGTGGCGGAGTAGTCGATGAGCCTGGGGCTGCCCCGATAGGCGGTGACCGAGGTCGTGTTGATGATCGCGCCGTCATCCGGCAGGTGGTCGAGTGCGCGCGCCGTCACGTGGAACATCGGGAAGACGTTGGTGCGGAACGTCTTCTCGAGCTGCTCGCGGCTTATGTCCTGCAGTGAGTCCTGCGGGTACTGAACCGCTGCGTTGTTGACCAGGATGTCCAGCCGGCCGAACTCGGCCACCGTGTCGTCGACCAGCTGCCTGCACACCTCTTCGCTCTCGATGTTGCCCGGCAGGAGCAGGCACTTCCGGCCTTCGGCCCGGACCTTCTCCTGCGTTTCCTCGGCGTCCTCGTGTTCGTCCAGGTAGCTGATCGCCACGTCGGCACCCTCGCGCGCGAACAGGATGGCCACTTCCCGGCCGATGCCGCTGTCACCACCGGTGATGAGCGCCACCTTGCCATCGAGCTTGCCACTGCCGCGGTAAGCGGGTGAGCCGCTCTGCGGACTGGGCTCCATGTTCTGCTGGCTGCCTGGCTGCTTGCCCTGTTCCTGTCCCGGCACTTCGTCCGGCCTCTGCTTCTCGTCGCGTCCCATGACTTACCTCCTGTGTCCGAAGTGGTTCAAGGGTAGACGCTCGGGTTGCGGCCTGCCTGCGTGCCCCGCCACTATCGATTTGACGACAGGCTGAACAGGCGTTTAATCTGTTAAACATGTGTTCAGCCAAACGTTCCGCGCCCAGCGACCTGACCGCCCGCGCGAAGATCCGTGACGCCGCCATCCTGCTGTTCGGCCGCGACGGCTTCAACGCCACCAGCGTGCGGGCCGTGGCAGCCGAAGCCGGCGTGAGCCCGGCACTGGTCATCCACCACTTCGGCAGCAAGGACGGCCTCCGTAAGGCATGTGACGACTTCATCCTGGGGGAGCTCATGGACGAAGAGGAAAGCGCTGCCGAACAGGACCTCATCGGCACGCTGCACAGGTGGCTCAGCGAACCAGACATCTTCCAGCCCGCTTTCGACTACCTGACGCGGGCACTGGACCAGGAATCGGAAACCGCCGACCGCCTCTTCGACAGCCTGATCGCGCGAACCGAACGCACGCTCGAGGAAGGCGTCAGGGCGGGCACCATGCGTGAACCCACGGACCTCAAGGCAACCGCGCTCCTGCTCGCCATTCAGGGGTTGGGTCTCCTGACCATGTCCAGGCAGGTGGGCCGCACCCTTGGCGAAGCGCGCATCAGCGCCGCAATCCTGCAGCGGCTGACCCTCCCGACCCTGGAGCTCTACACAAACGGGGTCTACAGCGATGACAGCATGCTCGAAGCCGCCAGAGCAGCGCTGAAAGGAGACGGCTCATGACCCCGGCCATCGTTGCCAACGTCCTGAGCAAACGCTACGGCAGTCACAGCGCCCTGCATGACCTGGACCTGCAGGTTGACCCCGGCGAGATATTCGGCCTCATCGGTCCCAACGGCGCGGGCAAGACCACCACCATGCGCCTGCTGCTGGACGTGATCCGGCCCAGCTCAGGTTCCGTGACGGTCCTCGGCCACGATCCGCGTTCGGGCGGCTCCGCCCTGCGCAGGCGCATCGGTTACCTGCCGGGTGAACTGCGAATCCCCGGCTCAGGCAGCGGGCGCTCCGTCCTCGGGCACTTCGCCAGGATCAGCGGACCGGTGCAGGCCGGCACCATCGAGCGCCTGGCCGCACGCCTCGACCTGGACCTGGACCGCCCCGTCAGCAAACTGTCCAAAGGCAACAAGCAGAAAGTGGGAATAATCCAGGCGTTCATGCACACACCCGAGCTTCTGGTACTGGACGAACCGACCAGCGGGCTCGACCCGCTGCTGCAGCAGGAGTTCCTGAGCATGGTCCGCGAAGCCCGCGACGCCGGCCAGACGGTTTTCCTCAGCTCGCACGTGCTCAGCGAGATCGAACAGGTGGCTGACCGGGTCGGCATCCTGCAGCAGGGCGAACTCATCCACCTGGGAACCGTCGCCGACCTGCGCGCAACCCGTCAGCGCCGGGTGCGCGCCACCCTGGCCAGCCCGCCTGACCGGGCGCAGCTTAAAGCCGCCGGTAACATCTCGCAGCTGTGGCTCGACGAAAGCGGCGGCGAGACCCACGTCTCGTTCCTGCTTGAAGGCGATGTCGACCCGCTGGTGAAGCTGCTGGCCCGGTTCGAGGTGCGCGACCTGCTCCTCGAGGAGCCCGTCCTCGAGGACGCCGTCCTGAACCTGTACCGGAAGGAGTCCGCATGAACCTGTTCAGGCAAGCCTTTAAGGAATCATGGCGCGGCCTGATCGGCTGGAGCCTGGGCGTGGCGGCAGCTATTCTGCTGTACATCCCGTTCTACCCGAGCATCGGCGGCAGCGAACTTGCCGAGACCATGAGTGCCATCTTCCCGCCGGAGGTCTCAGACCTGTTCGGCCTTGACCGGATGGGCGACGGCGCGGGTTACGTGCAGGCCAGCTACTTCGGACTCACGGGCTTCCTGCTGCTGGCCATAGCTGCCATCGGCTGGGGCACCGGCGCACTGGCGCGGCCCGAGGAGGACGGCTCACTCGAGCTGACCCTGGCGCACGGCGTCACGCGCTGGCAGGTGGTCTTAGAGGGCGCGCTGGCACTGCTGGCCAGGCTCGCGGTTCTCGCCGCGGTCGGTTCGCTGCTGGTCATGGCGCTGGACGGTCCCGCCGGACTGGACCTGAACGCCTTTAACCTGTGGGCCGCTACCGCCGCACTGTTCCTGCTGGCGGCACTGGCGGGCCTCGCGGCCCTGGCGGCCGGTGCAATCAGTGGCCGTGCCCCGGTCGCGACCGGCACCGGCGCGTTCATCGCCGTGGCAGCTTACGTGCTGGACGCCGTTGCCGGCATCGCCGGTGAGCCGTGGCTGGCGAACCTGTCGCCGTACCACTGGGCGTTCGGGCAGGACCCGATCTCGACCGGGTTCGACGGGACCGGCCTGGCCCTCCTGGCTGCAGCCTGCTTCCTGGCAGTTGCTGTCGGCGGCATCAGGTTCAGCCGGCGGGACGTGGGCGTCTGAACTCCGGCCTTCGGCGGTATCATTGCGCCGATGGAGCGTCCCGCCACCACCGTTGCCGCGGGAACCGTGCTACCCAGCAAACGCAGGAAGGTCAGCGAAGGGTCCAGCAACCCTCGCCTGGGCATCGTGCTGCGGATCGTTTCCGGCCTGCTGTTCACCCTGATGACGCTGTGCGTGAAGCTGGCCAGCGAGAACATCGGGCTGGGCCAGATAGTGCTGTTCCGCTCGGCAATCGCTATGATCCCGCTGGTCATCTTCCTGTACGTGCGCAAGGAGTTCCCGCGCGGGCTGGCCACCAAACGGCCGTTCGGCCATCTGCTGCGGTCCGGCTTCGGTGCGGCCGCGATGTTCGCGTCGTTCGCCGCGGTGGCGCGCCTGCCCCTGGCGGACGCCACGCTCGTGAACTACGCGACCCCGCTCGTCACCTCATTGCTGGGCGGCCTAATCCTGGGCGAGGTGTTGACCCGCTCGCGCGTCACCGGCCTGGCGCTCGGCGTGGCTGGCGTGCTGGCGCTGACCTTGCCGGAACTGCTGGGCACCGAGGTCAACACGACCAGGCTCGCAGGCTACGGGCTGGGCCTGCTCGCCGCGGTGCTCGCGTCGATCGCGTACATCCAGGTCCGCCGGCTCGGCAGCACCGAATCACCGGGCGCCATCGCCTTCTACTTCGTGCTGGTGGCGTCGCTCGCCTCACTGCCGTCCGCGCTGCAGGGCTGGGTCACACCGACCCTGCCTGAGTACGGCATCCTCATCATGGCCGGCCTGTTCGGCGGCGTGGCGCACATCGCCATGACACTCGCGTTCCGTTACGCCGAGGTGTCGCTGCTGGCACCGTTCGAGTACCTGACCCTGCTGTGGGCCGGGACCATCGACCTGCTGTTCTTCAGAACCCCGATGGGCCCGACGTTCTTCATCGCGCTGCCGCTCCTGCTGGCTGGCGCCGCGGTTTCCTCAGGGCGGCTGAAGCGGCGAAAACCGCGGGCTGCCCCGGGTGGCTGACTCAGGCCCGCGACTCCACGTGGCGAGCGAAGTTGTCCAGGATCGCCTGCCAGCCGGCACGCTGCTGCTCTTCCGGGTACGTACTCTCGGCATCGAAGGTCACCCTGACAGTCACCCCATCCGCTCCTTCATGGAACTCGACGCGGACGTTGCGGTCTTCACCCAGCGCGTATTCGATCAGCTCGTTCTCGCTGACGGTCGTGTAGGTGCCCGCGAAATCGAAGCCTTCGCTGCCGTCTTTCGCCTCCATCCGCGACGAGAATTTCCCGCCGGGCCGCAGATCGACCTGTGACGAGGTGGTGTGCCAGTCATCGGACGCGGAGTTCCACTGCCTGATGTCGTTTGGCGAGCTGTAGGCGCGCCATACCTCGGCCAGCGGAGCGTTTATGGTGCGTTCGACCGTTATCTCCATATGCATGCCTCCTGTGCGAAGAATAGGCGTCATGTTCATGAGAAACGGTGAGCACGGTATGGAATACAGCCTTGGTCAGTCGCCCTCTCCGTCGGCGTGCGCGTGCCTGTGTTCGACCATCTCCTGCAGGGCGACGGCTGAATGCGCGTAAGCGCCTCCAGCACGCATTTCGGCGGCAACCCAGATCGCTTCCATCAGTTCGGTCTCGGTGGCTCCTTTCTTCAGTGCGGCTTTCGTATGCGACTTGATGCAGTACGGGCATTGGGTGGTGTGCGCCACCGCAACCGCTATCAGTTCTTTCGTCACTGACGGCAGGGCACCGTCCTTGAACACCGCCTTGTTGAATTCAAGCCACGCCTGCATGGTTTCGGGTACCAGTTCGCGGCGCATGGCAGCCGTCTCCCTGGTCATCTGGGGCAACATCTCTTCGCTCATGGCGTCCTTCCTTTCCGGGCAGAGCCTCACGCGCAGGGTAGCGCCGCCCGCGGCTTACGGCAACCCGAAGCGGATCGGCCCGGGCCTATACTGGCCAGATGAGCAACGAAAGCAGGACACGCAACCCGTGGCACTGAACGAGGTCCGCGAGTACTTACGCGAGTTTGACAAGGCAGACGAGATCATCGAATTCGACACGTCCAGCGCGACCGTGGAGCTGGCCGCTGAAGCCCTTGGTACCAAGCCGGAACGCATCGCCAAGACGCTGGCGTTCCTGGACCGGGACGATCCCGACCGGGCCATCCTTATCGTCACTGCCGGCGACGCCCGCCTGCATGGCGGATCCTTCAAGCGCACCTTCGGCTTCCGGTCACGCATGCTGCCCGCAGAACAGGTCGAGCCGCTGACCGGCCATCCGGTCGGCGGAGTCTGTCCGTTCGCCAATCCGCCTGGCACCCGCGTTTACCTGGACGAATCGCTCAAACGATTCGACACGGTGTATCCCGCGGCCGGCAGTACCGACTCGGCGATTCGGCTGACAGTTGAAGAACTCGAGGTCATCAGCCGCGCCCAGGGCTGGGTGGACGTCACCAAAGTGCCCGACCCCCTGGATTAAGCCCAACCCCAAATTATGAGCGTTACCGGCCGGGCAATTTGCGCCTGCGCTCCAATTTCATGATTGGGCTGGGACTACGATTCGCATCAGCAGGACCGAAAATCCAAACCAGTTTGGGACTGCGGAAGGAAGAGGGCGATCATGAAAAAACTGACGATTCTCCTAATGGCACTCCTGTTGGGATTCGGCTTGGTACTGGCTCAGAACGACGATGACGACGCTCGCGATGATGCCGTGGGTGATGCCGAAGAGCAGGCTCAGCTTGTAGACATGATGACCATCCAGCTGGGCGACCAAGGTTTCCTGGTTGACGGCAGCGGCCGCACCCTCTACCTGTTCGTGAACGACGAGCAGGGCCCGAGCGTGTGCTTCGACGAATGCGAAGCCAGCTGGCCGCCCGTGCTGGTCGGCTCCGACATGGTCGCCGGCGAAGGCATTGACGGCGAACTGCTGGACCGCATCGACCGGCCTGACGGTACCCAGCAGGTGACCTACAACGGCTGGCCGCTCTACTACTACGTGGGCGACACCGAAACCGGCCATACCGCAGGCCAGGGCCTCGGCGAAGTCTGGTACGTACTGGATGCTGAAGGCAACGCGATCGAAGACCTCGGTGGCGAAAGCACTCAGCCCGCCGGCGACGACGCGGGTGAAACCGACGACCAGGACGACACCCAGGACGACGCAGGCGACGACGACGGTCAGGACGACACTGGCAACGACGACGACCAGGACGACACTGACGACCAGTAACAGCTGATTACCCAAAAGCAGAAGCCTGAATCTGAGTCCCAGATTCAGGCTTCTTTTCGTGGCCCTGGTCAGTCCTGGTCGGACGTGACTTCGCCCCTTGCCCGGTCCAGCACCCGCTGGCTTTCCTCGTTCATTCCGGTGAGCTCCACCGTGACACCCACCTTGCCGAACTCATCCCGCACCCCGTAAAGCGCGGCTATGGCGGAGCTGTCCCACACGTGGCTGGCGCTCAGGTCGATCACCACGTGCTCAAGGCCGGCTTCGCCGAAGTCGAACGATTCGGTGAAGTCTTCCGCCGCCACGAAGAACAGCTGACCGATCACCCGGTAGGTGCGGGTGGCACCCTGGCGGCTGCTGGTCACCTGGAACTGCTTGGAGATCTTGCGGGCGAAGAAGATCGCGCTCAGCACCACGCCGGCCACGACCCCGATCGCGAGGTTGTTGGTTATGACGACGGTCGCAACCGTCACGATCAGCACGATGCTGTCGCTGCGCGACTGGCGGCGCAGCCGCGGGATCGAACCCCAGTCGAAGGTGCTGATCGCGATAGTCATCATGACGGCCGCGAGCGCACCCATCGGGATCTGCCTGACCCAGTCCGACAGCACGAGGATCAGGATCAGCAGGTAAAGCCCGGTCGCCAGCGACGACAGGCGGCCACGACCACCGGACTTCACGTTGATGACCGACTGACCGATCATCGCGCAGCCTGCCATCCCGCCGAAGAAGCCGGCTGCGATGTTGGCGATGCCCTGACCGCGGACCTCGACGTTCTTGTTGCTCGGCGTGCCGGTCATCTCATCCACCAGCTGGGCCGTGAGCAGCGACTCGAACAGCCCTACGAAGGTCAGGGTGAACGCGAGCGGCAGCAGGATCATGAGCGTATCGAACGTGAACGGTACGTCGAACATGTGGAATGACGGCAGGGCAGTGGGCAGGGTACCCATGTCCCCTACGGTCTGGACCGGCGCGCCAGTGAATATCGTGATCAGGGTCAGTACGACGATGGCGATCAGCGGTGCCGGCACGGCCTTTATGAACCGCGGAACCAGATAAATGATCGCTATGCCGGCTGCGACCACGGCGTAGGTCTCCCAGCCGGCACCGTCAAACACCGCCAGCTGCGACATGAAGATCAGGATGGCCAGTGAGTTCACGAAGCCGGTCATCACGCTGCGGGGTACGAACTTCAGGTAACGCCCGAATTTGAATATGCCAAACAGTAGCTGGATTATGCCTGTCAGTACCGTGGCTGCGAAGAGGTACTCGAGGCCGTATTCCCTTACGAACAGGACCATCACCAGCGCCATAGCTCCCGCGGCGCCACTGATCATGCCTGGCCGGCCGCCGACGAAGGCGATGACGACCGAGATGATGAACGAAGCGTACAGGCCGACCTGTGGATCCACTCCGGCGATGATCGAGAAAGCGATCGTTTCAGGAATCAGCGCGAGAGCCGTGACGAGACCCGCGACCAGGTCACCACGGACATTGCCGAACCATTGCTTTCGAACGTAATTTGCCAGTATCACTTAAACTCCCGGATTTGCAATTCCGCTCAGAGGTAACCCGGGAGCCGGGGCGGGTAAGTTTGCAGTTTTATGGATTTAAACGCCCGGTCAGATCCGGCGCGCAACGTGCTCAATTATGAGCCAGCAGCCGTAGGTCCGCAACCGAATGCGCTACTGGACGCGTTTTCCGGGATGCGCGAAGTACACAGTTACTGACTTGCAGCATTGTCCGTAGCTTGTTACTCTCCCAAAGTCCGTTTTCCGCAGATGCGGCCCACACTCTGGTTGCCCCTGCGAATGTCGCGCCACATCCGGTGCATTTTCCGTTCTCTCCAAAACCTGGAGGCAGAAACTCATGAAACACCTGTTCCTTATGGGACTTATCGCGCTGGGCCTCGGCTCAGCAGTTGCCCAGGACGAGACCGTCACGATCGGTTACGTTCTTTGGGATTCCGAAATCGCTTCTACACATGTCGTGGCAGCCGTCCTTCAGGATGAAATGGGCTACGACGTCGAACTCGTCGCTGTCGATGCCGGCCCCATGTTCATCGGGCTTGCCCAAGGCGACCTTGATGTCAGCGTCTCCGCCGGCCTGCCCGTCACCCACGGATCATACTGGGACGTTTACGGCGACGAACTGGTCAACGTGGGACGCAACCTCGATGGCGCCTTCCATGGTCTCGTCGTACCGGACTACCTCCCGGTTCACAGCGTCACTGAACTCAACGATCATTTCGATGAGTTTGATGGCGAGATCATCGGCATCGATCCCGGCTCCGGCCTTATGGGCCTTACCGAGCAGGTCGTGGACCATTACGGTATCGAGCTGGCCCTGGTCGACGGCTCTGACCCGGCCATGGTGGCAGCACTCGACCGCGCAATCAGCCGCGAAGAATGGATCGTCTTCACGGCCTGGGAACCCCACTGGCTGTGGGCGGTCTACGACGTCCGCTACCTTGAAGAACCGGACGGACTCTACGGCGACGTTCAGGGCGTTAATACCGTGATGAACATGGATTACGCCGAGAACGGCCCCGACGACGTCCTGGCTTTCTTCGATGCCTTCTACTGGACGCCCGACCAGATGAACGAGGTCATGCTCGACATCAACCAGGGTGGACTCGAACCGTGGGACGCAGCCCGCAAATGGATTGCCGCCAACCCCGACGTAGTCCAGAGCTGGCTGGAGTAAATAAAGTTCCCTGCCGGTACTGACCTTGTAAGTACGACGTCAGTACCCGCACCCGCCGGAAATCGGACCCGGCTGAGTTCAGCCGGGTCCGCCCTTACGCGCTACAAGCATCTCTCGCTTGCCGCCGGGCGGACCCGGCTTTTTGTGCACCTCGAAACCCAGCTCCTGCAGTCTGCGGCGGACCTCACCCTTGACCG
>CALDPK010000261.1 GCA_937911855.1 uncultured Trueperaceae bacterium
CTTGGTGGCGTCCCCGCCGGCGAACACCTTGGGGTTGCTGGTGCGCATCTCCTGGTCGGTTACTGCGAAGCCGCGCTCCGTCTGCACGGCGAACTCGCCCAGGATGTTGACGAGTTTCTCCTGACCGATCGCCTTGATCACCTGGTCGCAGTCAAGTACGAAGTGGCTGCCGGGGACCTCGCGGATGCCGCGCCGGCCGTCAGGTCCGGGTTCGGTCATTTCCATGCGGACGCATTCCAGGCCGGTCACGCGGCCGTCCTCGCCCAGCACCCGGATGGGCTGGCTCAGGAAGCGGAACTCGACGCCTTCCTGCTTCACGAAGTCGTACTCGAACTCGTAGGCGGGCATCTCGCGGTCGGTGCGGCGGTAGACGATGGTCACGCGTTCCGCTCCCAGCCGTTTGGCGATGGTTGCGGCGTCGATGGCGGTGTTGCCGGCCCCGATGACTGCTACGTGCTGACCGACCGGAATGTCGTTCAGCAGTTCCAGGCCCTGCATCTCCGCGAGTTTCGTGTCCGCGATGAAGGACAGGGCTTCGGTCACGCCCTGCAGTTCCTCGCCGGGTATGCGCATGTCCGGCACCTTGCCCATGCCAACGCCCAGGAAGACCGCGTCGAAGTTCTCCAGGATCTCGCTGGCCGGCACGTCGACGCCGACCTCGATGCCGGTCCTTATCTCCACGCCCAGCGAACGGATGAAGTCGACTTCCTTCAGGCTCACCCTCACCGGTTCGCGCATGACGACTATGCCGTAAGTGGACAGGCCGCCCGGCAGTTCGTTCTTCTCGAACACTGTCACTTGGTGGCCTTCCAGCGCCAGCTGGCCGGCGCAGCTCAGGCCGGCCGGCCCGGCGCCGATGACCGCGACCTTGCGGCCGTTCGGCTGTTTCGGTTCGAACGGCTGGATGCCCTTGTCGAACAGATGGTCGGTCGCGTAGCGCTGCAGCCTGCCGATCTCGATGGGCTTGTAATGGGCGCCCATGACGCAGGCGCCCTCGCACAGCTCCTCGACGGGGCATACCCGGGCGCAGGTGGCGCCCAGCAGGTTCGATTCCAGGATGGTGATGGCCGAACCGGTTTCGTTGTCGGTAGCGATCTGGCGGATGAACAGGGGGATGTCGATGTGCGTGGGACAGGCCTGCACACAGGGGGCGTCGAAGCAGTACAGGCAGCGGTTGGCCTCAAGAGTCGCTTCGCGGTACGTCATCGGCGGTTTTATCTCGCTGAAACGGTCGCGTAGCGATTCAAGGTCTGGCTGCGCCCGGTTGGCGGGACTCTTATCTGGCATTCCAGCAACCTTTCTAGCCGAATACAACTGTGACCCCAGGCGGGCAGAAGTCACTTCTCTCGGTTTTGGTGCGTCATTCTATGCTGGTACGCGCAAATAGTAAATGTCTACGGGCGAGCTAGGGTATGAACATCCTTGCCTGCGGCCTGCCAAAAAGAACCGCCCCGGGCCAAATGCAGCCCGGGGCGATACCAGTCTATTGTTGAGGACTTCAGTCCAGGAAGTCGCGCAGTTTGCGGGTGCGGCTCTCGTGGTACTTGAGTTTGCGCAGCGCCTTGTTCTCGATCTGACGGATGCGTTCGCGGGTCACGCCGAAGTGGCTGCCCACTTCCTCGAGCGTGTGCTCGCGGCCGTCGACGAGTCCCTTGCGCAGTTTGAGGACCATGGCTTCGCGCTCGTTGAGCTTGCCGAGTGCTTCCTCGAGCTCTTCACTCAGGATGATGCGGCTGGCCTGCTCGACGGGGGATTCGATGTTCTCGTCAGGAATGAAGTCTCCGTAGAAGGAGTCTTCCTCGTCACCGATTGGGGTTTCGAGGCTGAACGGCTCACGGGTGAGCTTGAATGATTCCTCGACCTTCTCGGCGTTCCAGTCGGGTCCCATGGCGTCGGCGATCTCGGCGTAGCTCGGCTCGCGCGAAAGCTCCTGCTGGAGGCGCCTGGAAGCGCGGGTCAGCTTGTTGATGGTCTCGACCATGTGCACCGGGATGCGGATGGTGCGCGACTGGTCGGCGATCGCCCGGTTGATGGCCTGACGGATCCACCAGGTGGCGTAGGTCGAGAACTTGTAACGCCGGCGGTACTCGAACTTCTCGACCGCGCGGATAAGGCCCTGGTTGCCTTCCTGGATGAGGTCCAGGAAGCTCATGCCACGCCCGTTGTATTTCTTGGCGATCGACACGACGAGCCTGAGGTTGGCCTCGATGAGGTGACGCCTGGCGAGTTCGCCGTCTTCGACGATTCGCTGGTGGCGGCGCTGTTCGCGCTCGTCCATCTGGCCTTCTTCGAGTTCCTCGAGGATGGCCTTGGAGATCTCGCCGTCTTCGATGCGGCGGGCGAGACTGATCTCCTCTTCCAGGGTCAGCAGCTTGACGCGGCCGATCTCCTGCAGGTACTGGCGGACGGGGTCGTTCGTCTTGACCCGTGAGTCAGCCATGGCTTCTGCGCGGGCTTCCATCTCCTCGCGGTCCATGGTTTCGGTGTCACGCTCGTCCTCATCCAGGTCGTCTGCCGCGTCGGGATCCAGCTCATCATCATCGATGAGTTCGTCCTCGGCCAGTTCCTGGATGGTGATGCCCCTGCTCTCGATGAGCTCCATCAGGTCTTCGACCTTGAGCTCCTCGGCTTCCACCTGCAGCAGGTGGGTCGTGCGGTTCACCGCGTCGGTGATTTCCTCGGTGTCGAGGCTGCCCGACTTCGCGCCGTGCTCCAGCAGCGACAGGATGGGGGCAGCGCCCAGCCAGCCGGTCGGTGTTGCTTCGGTTTCGGGTTCGGCTGTCTTGCCCTTCGCAGCCGTCTTCCTGGCCGCGGGCTTCTTGGCAGCAGCCTTCTTCTCGGCAGGTTCAGCCTTGGCCTTGCTGGCTGCGGGCTTCTTGGCAGCTGCAGTCTTCTTCTCCTCGGCAGCAGGCTTGGCTGCGGCGGTCTTCTTCTCAGCAGCAGGCTTCGCTGCGGTCGTCTTCTTGGCGGTCGTCTTCTTCGCGGCAGGTTTGCGCGCTGCCGGGGTCTTCACCTCAGGAGCTTCCGCAGCTGCAGCAGTGATAGTTTCGGTAGCGGATTTGGTGGTGGCTTTTGCCATTCAACCCTCCTGGTTGTCGCATAATGCGTGAGAAACACGTGCCCACCTTGAACTCCCAGTTCAGGAGTCCCGGATTCAGGCACGAAAAAGGTGCGTCACACCGAGGGAACACCCAGGGGACGCTGTACCAGTCTGACATCCTAGCACGGATGTGCTGACTTTTGGGAATCTGAACCGCATTCAGGCGGCTGTTTCCTCATTATTCACTGTGGCCAGCACGGCACAGGCGGTATGGTTGAGCGCATGACCAAGGCTTTTGACCTCATCACGATGGGGCGCTCCAGCATCGACCTGTACTCCAACGACATCGGTGCTCCTTTCGAGCAGATCACGAGCTTCGCCGCCCTGGTAGGTGGCAGTCCACTGAACATTGCCGTGGGCGCCGCCCGGCTCGGCCTGTCCACGGGTCTGCTGACGGCTGTCGGTGAAGACAAGGTGGGCGATTTCATCCTTGAGTTCCTGCGCCGGGAAGGCGTGAACACCAGCTTCACGCCGCGCAAACCGACTGCACGTTCGAGCGCCGTGCTGCTCGGCATCGAACCGCCGGACCGTTTCCCGCTCGTTTTCTACCGCGACAACGCAGCTGACTTCCAGCTCGACATCGATGACGTGATCGCATCACCCATTGCCGAGGCCGCCGCCCTCGAGGTCTCGGGCACCGGCCTGGCAAGGGAACCGTCGCGCAGCGCTACCTTCTTCGCGGCGGAGACCGCCCGGCGCGCAGGCACGACCGTTTACTTCGACCTGGATTTCCGGGCCGACCAGTGGCATGACCCGCGTGCCTACGGCGTCACGGCGCGTTCACTTCTGCCGCTGGTGGACGTGGCCATCGGAACCGAAGAAGAACTGAACGCGATGATGCTCACCGACCCGGAGGACATCGAGATCAGCCACCAGCAGATTTCGGCGCCCGTGATCCGCGGTGACGTGGAGGCCAACATCCGCGCGGTCATGGAGATGCGCGGCGGCCCGGAAGCGCTCGTGGTCAAACGCGGTTCCTCCGGCGCCACTGTCCACCTGCGCAGCGGCGAGACGATTGTGGCGCCGGGTTTCCCTGTCGACGTCGTTAACGTGCTGGGCGCCGGTGACGCCTTCGCTGCCGGCCTGATCTACGGCCGGCAGAAGGGCTGGGACTGGCTGAAGAGCGCCCGGCACGGCAACGCCTGCGGCGCCATCGTCGTCACCCGTCAGGGCTGCGCCAACTCGATGGCCTCGCTCGCCGAAGTAAGCAGTTTCGTCAGCGAACGCGGCGGCTACTGATCATTCCAGCGGCAGTTTGAGCCGGTCTTCGCGTCCCGCCCACTGGCCGCGTACCCAGGCCAGGTCGGGCTCGTCCCTGGCCACCCAGGAGGGCGTTTCACCCGCCAGGAAGTTCAGGTAGTACGCGTCGTAACCGGGCGCGGTCACCACGGGGTGGTAGCCCTCGCGGACGATGACGGTGTCGCCCTCCCCGACGCGCAGCAGTTCGTCCAGGCTGCGGTCATCGTTGTACAGCCGCTGCACGGCCCAGCCGTCCTGCGGCTGGAAGCGGTAATGGTAGATCTCCTCCAGGTCCACTTCCTCGGGTGGGTTCTGGACGTCGTGTTTGTGCGGCGGGTAGCTGCTCCAGTTGCCTGAGGGCGTGTACACTTCCACGCACAGCAGCTTCTCGGCGTCACCGGGGTCAAGGATGTGGGAGATCTGCCGGGTGACGTTGTGACCACCGCGGATCTCGATCTTCACGTCCTGGGGAGTTATGAGCCGGGCTGGCAGGCGACCTTCGGCGGGAGCGAAGCCGACCGCCACTTCCAGGCCCGTGGTTGCTTCCAGCGTGAAGTCCGTGCCAGGCGGGATGTACACGGAGTAGGGGCGGCCAGCGAACACGTTGTCGCGTCCCGTGAAGCTCCAGTCGTTGCCGTCAACGGTTACGCGTGCTCCGCCGCTCAGGAAGACCAGCAACATCTCCTGGTCCTGGCTGTTGTCCGAGTACGTCTGGCCCGGTGTCATGCCATGGACGTGGAAAGCCAGGAAGCGCCAGCCCGCGTCTTTCACGGATACTTCCTGGCGGAAGCCGATAGCGGGGTTCAGGGGGACGACGTGTTTCATTCTCTCCTCCTTAAAGGGAGTCAGGAAGCCAGGCCGGGAATCTCGTCCAGGCTGACGGTGCGCTTCTCGTGCAGGCTTTTCGTGGCAGCCACGGCGACCCGCAGTGATTCGACCGCGTCACGTGGTCCCGGTCCGGGGGTGGTGCCGCTGCGCACGTCGGTGACAAAAGCCTGCAGTTCCAGGCGGTAGGCGTCGACGAACCGGTCGAGGAAATAGTTGAAGTAGTCGGCGTTCATGCCATCGCGGCCGTAGCGCCACAGTTTGGTGGCCCGTTCGTCTTCACTCACGAGCTTGCCGTTCTCACCGTGCACTTCAACCCGCAGGTCGTAACCGTGCACAGTGCGGCGCGAGTTCATGATCACGCCCAGCGCGCCGGTCGTGAACTCCAGGGTGAGCACGCTCGTGTCGACATCGTTCATCTCGAGCAGTTCCGGGTTTGCGAACACGCGCCCCAGGGCGGTGACGCGGTCGATCTCCCCCACCACGAAGCGGGCGGTATCGATGTCGTGGATGACCGAATCCAGGTAGATGCCGCCGGAGGTCAGGGCGTATTCGAGTGAGGGCGGCTCAGGATCGGATGACTGGCTGCGGAACAGCTCGACGTTGCCGATGGTGCCCAGTCTGACTTCGCGTGCCAGGGCGGCGTAACCGGGGTCGAAACGCCGGTTGAAGCCGATCTGGAACGGCACACCCCGCTCTTCCACCGTCCGCATGGCCCGGATGGTCTCGCCCAGGTCCAGCGCTACGGGTTTCTCGCAGAAGATCGCCTTGCCGGCCTGGGCAGCAAGCTCGATCTGGCCAGCGTGCAGCGAGGTAGGCGAGGCGATGAGTACAGCGTTTATCTCGTCGTTGCCGATGATGTCGTCGATGTCGGTGGTCGCCCGCGCGCCACCGTAGGCAGCGGACTGCGCGGCTGCCAGGCTGGCGTCCATGACCGTGACGAGCCGCGCCCCATCGATGGCACCAGCCAGGTTGCGGGCGTGCAGCCGGCCGATGCGGCCGGCGCCGATCACGCCGAATGACAGTTCCAGGTCAGCGTTCACAATGAGTACCTGTCTTTCAGGAGATGAAAAGCCCGCGACGAGACGGTCCGGGCGTCGTACCGGGCCGGATCCTGCTCGGCTTCGACGACATACCAACCCTCATAACCGGCGGTCTTCAGCGCGCTGATCACGGGATCGAAGTCGATCATGCCAGCGCCGGGGGTGCAGAAGATGTTGTTGCGGACGGCCGTCGCGAAATCCCATGCTTCGCTGCGCGCCGTTTCAAGCACGCGGTAGCGGACGTCCTTGAGGTGCACGTAATCGATGCGCCCGGCCCAGCGCTCAGCGACGGCACCGGGGTCGCCGCCGCCGTACAGGACGTGCCCGCTGTCGTAACACAGACCCACGAGCTCCGGGTCGAGCGAGTTCATGAGCCTGTCCGTCTCGTCGGGGCTCTCGATGACCGTTCCGCCGTGCGGGTGGATGGTCACGCGCATGTCCTGCGAGCGGGCGTAACTGCCGACCTCGTGCAGGGCGGTAACAAGCAGTTCCCAGCCCGCTTCGCTGAGCTTCTGTACCGTGTCCCGCTGACCCCGTGAATCCCAGTGCTGCGAGAAGCCGCCCTCAGCGAGCGTCGCGAACTTGGCTCCCGCCGCCTTGCAGAAGTCCACGTGCTGCCTGGCCAGTTCGACCTCCCGTGCCGTCTGTTCGGGCACCGTGAAGTTCGTCCAGCGGTAGGCGGCAGCGAGCACCAGGCCGTGGTTTGCAAGGCTGACCTTCAGCTCGGCCGGTTCGGGCGGGAAGCGGTAACTCATCTCGGTACCGTCGAAGCCGATGGCAGCTATCTCGGCCATGACTTCCTGGCCGTCGCGGTCAGCACCCCAGTCGCGCAGGTCGTCGTTCACCCAGCCGATCGGGCCGACGCCCAGCGGGTTGCGGCTCACAGGTGATCCTTCTGCTGGGCGCGGGACTTGTCGTACTCCCGGCGGGCGGCCTTGACGTCCTTCTGGCCGCTGACTGCCGCGACGGGCACGTCCCACCAGCCACCGAAGCCCGGCACCCGCTTCTCGGGATCGGTTTCCACCACGATGACGCGCACCCCGCCCAGTTCACGCGAGCCCTCGAGGGCGGACTGGAGTTCACCGACAGTCTCAACGTGGAACGCGTGCGCGCCGAGCGAGCGGGCGTGCGCCGCCAGGTCCAGATGCAGGTACGGTCCGTTCAGTGCTCCCTTGCTGTCACGGCTGCGCAGCTCGTTCAGGAAGCCGGGCGAGCCGACCGAACGCTGCAGACCGTGAATCGACTGGTAACCGTGGTTGTTAACGAGGATGACCGTGAACTCCAGGCCCTCGGCAACCGCAGTGACTATCTCGGAGTTCATCATCAGGTAGGTGCCGTCCCCGATGAACACGACCACTTCGCGTTCCGGTTCGGCCATCTTCACGCCCAGTGCCGCGGGGATCTCGTAACCCATGCAGGAGAAGCCGTACTCCAGGTGGTACGCCTTGGGATCCTCGGGCCGCCACAGTTTCAGCAGGTCGCCGGGCATGCTGCCGGCGGCGTTGATGACCGTGGCCTTGCCGCCGAAGACGTCGTTGGTCATGCCCATCACCTGGGACTGGGCGAGGCCGCCCCGGCTGCTGAAGTTGCGGAGTTCGTCCACAGTTTCGTCCCACTCACTCTTGAGGGCCGCGACCGCCTCCAGGTACGTCTGGTCGGGCGAACGCCGGCCGCCCAGTTCCTGCGCAAGCTGCCTCAGGCCGTCGCGCGCGTCAGCGACAAGCGGCAGCGCGGACAGTTTGAAGGCGTCGAGCGCAGCCACGTTGAGGCCGATGAACCGCACGTCTTCCGCCTGAAACGCGGTGCGTGACGAGGTGACGAAATCACCGAGGCGCGTGCCGATGGCAAGCACCAGGTCGGCTTCAGCCGCCAGGGCGTTGGCGGCACTGCCGCCGTTCACCCCGACCGGCCCGGCGTTCAGCGGGTGGTTCCAGGGCAGGACGCCTTTGCCCGCCTGCGTTTCAAGGACGGGGATGCCGTAAGTCTCAGCGAACGACGACAGTTCCGCGCTCGCTTCTGAGTAGATCGCGCCGCCGCCCGCCACGATGACGGGCTTCTTTGCCGCGACCAGCAGCTCCGCGGCTGCCGTCAGCGGTCCGGCTTCGGCCGGCGGACGGCGCACGTGCCAGTCACGTTCGCGGAAAAACTCTTCGGGCCAGGTGAACGCCTCTGCCTGCACGTCCTCGGGCAGGCTCACCGTCACGGCTCCGGTCTCGGCCGGATCGGTCAGTACCCGCAGCGCAGCCAGCATGGTGGCCATCAGCTGCTCGGGACGCTCGATGCGGGCGTAGAAACGTGAGACCGGCCTGAACGCCTCATTGACGGTCAGGTCGAACGACTGCGGGTGCTCGAGCTGCTGGAGCACCGGATCGGGTACGCGGTTCGCGAAGTAATCACTGGGGAACAGCAGCACGGGCAGGCGGTTCACCGTCGCTCCGGCAGCCGCCGTGATCATGTTGAGCGAACCCGGGCCGATCGAGGCCGTGACGGCCTGTACCTGCAGCCGGTTGGTGTGCTTGGCGAACGCTGCGGCTGCGTGCACCATCCCCTGCTCGTTCTGGCCGCGCCAGCTCTGGAAGCCGTTACGGGCACCATGCTCCTGCAGTGCCTGGCCGAGGCCGGCGACGTTGCCGTGTCCCAGGATCGCCCACATGCCGGGGATCAGCCGCTGGCGCACGCCGTCGCGCACCGAATGTTGCGCAGCCAGGAATCTGACGAGCGCCTGGGCCACCGTCAAACGCACGGATGGCATGAGTACACCTCCAACGGGCGGGGGCCTGGCGGCCGCCCTGTGCCCGGTATCATCCAACGGCTCAGCATAGCAAAGGAGTCCTGCGGCAAACCGGCGTCAGGCGGCTTCAGAAGGGCGCAGGGCGGCAGCGCTGTCGACCGTCACCGTGCCGTCCGGACCGTTCAGCCTGAGCTGTCCGGCGGCTGTTATGCCGTCGGCTGTTCCTTCCATGATCCGGCCGTCCCGCTCGAACCTGAGCATCTGACCGCGCAGGCTGTCCAGCCGGGAATACGCGTCCGGCAGGTCCTGGGGACGTTCCCGCATGAGCTGCCAGCCGGCCTGGATGCCGGCCAGTACCAGACGGTTCACCACCGCGAGCGGAAGCGCGTCGATCCTGCCCGCTCCAGCCGGGGGTTCGTTGTTCACGTTCACGCCGACCCCGACGAGCAGGAAGCCGCGCGTGTACTCGCACAGGATGCCCGCCACTTTCGCGCCGCCCGGCAGCAGGATGTCGTTCGGCCATTTGAGCCGCAGCGGCCCGCCGGGCAGCGCCGCGTTCAGCTCAAGAGCCACGCCCGTCGCGATGAACAGGCTGCTGGCGGGCAACGCTGGGCCCTTGATGGCTGCTGACTGCCAGGAACCACCCCGCCCGCTCGCCCAGTCGCGGGCCCGCTGGCCCCTGCCTTTCGTCTGCACGGCCGCGCGGATGACCTGCCGGTCTGCTTCCTCACCTGCGCTCACGCGGCGCCTGAGTTCATCCTGGGTGGAGTCAAGCTCAGCGAACTCCGTTATCAGCCAGCCGCCGTCCATGGGTCAGAAGCCTGCGGCGTGACCGTCTTTGCGGTGGTCGCTGGCAGCCAGGTAATGTCCGTCTTCCAGGCGTTTTATCAGCTGGGCACCGCCGAACGCTCCCGCTTCGCTGACGGTTACCTGGTGACCCAGTTCAGCCAGGGCAGCGCGGGTGGCCGCGTCCACGCCCTCTTCGACGATCACTTTCAGTCCCTCCATCACCTGCCAGCGGGGTGCGTCACTCGCTGTCTGCGGGTTCTGACCCCACACCTCGGTGCGCAGCACCATCTGCAGGTGACCCTGTGGCTGCATCGGCCCGCCCATGACGCCGAAGCTCATGTCCGGCTGGCCTGCGCGGGTGGTGAAGCCGGGGATGATCGTGTGGAACGGCCGTTTACCGGGTGTCGCGACGTTCGGATGGCCCGGCTGCAGCGAGAAACCGGCGCCACGGTTCTGCAGCGCGATGCCGGTGCCGGGCACCACGATGCCTGAGCCGAAGCCCATGTAGTTCGACTGGATGAGCGAGACCATCATGCCGTCCGCGTCGGCCGTGGTCAGGTAGACGGTGCCGCTCCCCTGCGGTTCGCCGTGACCGAAGTCCTGGGCCTGGTCAAAGCGGATGAGACCGGCCCGCTGCTGCAGGTAGGCGGGGTTCAGCAGTTCGCTGGCGGTTACCTGCATGTACGCGTGATCGGCCACGAAGCGGTACGTGTCGGCGTAGGCGAGTTTCATCGCCTCCAGCTGCAGGTGCAGTGCTTCAGCCGAGTCAGGTTCAAGGTCGGCCAGCGGGAAGTTCTTGAGGATGCCCAGTGCGATGAGCGCGGCGATGCCCTGTCCGTTGGGCGGGATCTCGTGCAGCTCGACCCCGTGGAAATCCATGCTGATCGTGTCGACCCAGTCTGCCGTGTGGTTTTCCAGGTCGTCCTGGCGGAGCCAGCCGCCGGTGGCGCGGGCATGCGCGTCCATGGCCTGGGCCAGTTCGCCCTGGTAAAACGCTGCGCCTTCCGTCGCGGCTATCTGCTCGAGTGTATGCGCGTGGCCTGGCAGGGTGATCACCTGTCCGGCCCTGGGAGCCCGGCCGTCAGCCGTGAAGTCGCGGACGAAGTCGGCCTGCGCAGAGAGCGGTCCGGCTGCAGCCCGCTGCCAGGCTGCTGCCGTGATCGGGCTCACCATGAAGCCGTCAGCTGCGTAACCGTGCGCTGCAGTGAACAGTTCCTTGAAGGGCAGTTTGCCGAAGCGGGCGGACAGCTCGCTCCAACCTTTCACTGCGCCGGGCACGGTGACGGGCGCCCAGCCGTGGTTCGGCATCTTCTCCTGGCCCACCAGCTGTGCGAAGTCGAGCAGCGCGGGTGAGCGGCCGCTGGAGTTGAGCCCGTGCAGCCTGCCATCCGCCCAGATGATCGCGAACAGGTCGCTGCCTATGCCGTTGGAGGTCGGTTCGACGACCGTCAGGGTGATGGCAGCGGCGAGCGCTGCGTCGACTGCGTTGCCGCCGCGGGCCAGCGCCTGCATGCCGGCCTGGACCGCGAGCGGCTGTGAGGTGGCAACCACGTTGCGCGCCAGGACCGGCATGCGCGCGGACGGGTACGGGAAATCTGTGCTGAACTCGGCTGTCATGACCGAGATTACAGCACAGGCCTCAGCCCTTCACCGCGCCGGAGGTGAGTCCTTCCACGATCCGGTTCTGGAAGATGAGCACGAGCGCGATGAGCGGAATCGTCACGACGATGGCCGCTGCCATAATCTCGCCGAACGGCTCCTGGCGTTGTACCTGACCGGTGAACAGCGCGATGGCGACGGGCACCGTGCGGGCGGACGGTTCGATGCTCGTGAAGGTCAGCGCGAACAGGTACTCGTTCCACGCCTGGATGAACGCCAGCAGGCCGGTCGTCACCAGGGCGGGTGCGCTCAGTGGCAGCAGTATCTGCCAGAAGGCCTGCATCATGTTGGCACCGTCCACCTGGGCAGCCTGCAGCAGTGAGGTGGGCAGCCCCCGGAAGAACGAGGTAAGCACCCAGACCGTGAACGGCAGCGTGAACAGCATGTAGGACAGGATCATGCTGGGAATCGCGGGTATGTCGAAAGCCTGGATCACCGCGTACAGGCCGGACAGCACCGCGATCTGCGGGAACATCGTCATGCCCAGGATCAGGTACAGCGACGCGCCTTTGCCGCGGAAGCGCATCTTGCCGAGTGCATAACCGGCGAACGCACCGACGAGCAGGCTGAGCAGCGTGACGGAGCCGGCGACGATGGTGCTGTTGAGCAGGCCGCGCAGGAAGGCCTGGTTCTGGAACACCGCCCGGAAGTTCTGGAAGGTCACGGTCTCGGGCCAGTAGGTGGCGGGCATCCGGATGAGTTCGTTGGCGGGTTTCAGGGCACTGATTAACGCCCAGTAGAACGGGAACATCAGGTAGACGAAGATCACGACGATGAGTACCCAGAAGAAGAACCTGCCCAGCGGATTCCTGCGGCTATTCCTCATTGCGGTTCACCCCCAGGGCGCGGATGTACAGGAGCGCGAATATGAAGATTATCAGGAAGATCACGACGCTGGCCGCGCTGGACATGCCGACGTTGCGCGCGTTTATCAGCTGGTAGTACGCGTAGCTTGCCATCGAGTTGCGGGAGTCACCCAGCACCACCTGGAACAGGTCGAATACCCGCATCGCGTCGAGCGTGCGGAAGATGAGCGCCACACCCAGGGTGGGCATGAGCAGTGGCAGGGTGATGCTCGCGAAACGGCGCCAGCGGGTGGCTCCGTCTACTTCCGCGGCCTCATACAGCTCCTTGGGGATGGTCGTCAGGCCCGCCATCAGGAGCAGGGCCATGAACGGCGTGGTCTTCCAGACGTCGATCATGACCATGCTGGGAATCTGAAAGGATTCGGTCTGGAAGAAGGCGAAGTTGCCGTCGGTGATTCCCAGGTCGTAGAGCAGGGTGTTGAAGAAGCCGATGCGGTTGGGCTGCAGCATCCATTCCCAGATGCGGGCCGACACCACGGTGATGATGGCCCAGGGGACGAGCATGGCGGCGCGCATCACCCCCCGTCCCGGGAAGTTGGTCACGAGCACCATGGCGATCACGAGGCCGAGGATGGTTTCCAGTGCGACCGAGCTGACCGTGAATACCAGCGTGTCCCAGACGGCCCTGATGAAGGTTGGCGTCGTGGCGCCCAGCACGTAGCGCTGGCCGAACAGGTTGAACGTCCCGACTGAACCGTAAGTGCGTTCGGTATCAAGCTGACGCAGGAACAGGCGCGGGTTCTCGTACAGGGTGTTGCCGTCCGCGTCGGTACGGACCTCGCCGGTTTCAGCGTCCACCTGGGGTGGCAGCGCCCGGAAGGTGATGCTCAGGAGGTCCCGATAGTTGTCGAAGCCGATGAACTCGGTTTCAGTGGCTCCGGTGGCGAAACGTTCATCCGTGAAACTTGAGTAAAAGACCCTGGAAAGTGGATATATGGCGATTAGCAGGATGATGAGGAAGGAAGGCAGCAGGAGCATGAGTGCGCTTCGTTCCTCGCGCCGGGCCAGCCTGGACAGGCCGCGGACAGGGTTCCGTTGCTGGTCAGTCACTGATTCTTTTGCCTCCCGTGCAACCGTCGCGGCCTGAGCCGGAACCGTCGGTACTGGAAAGCTCGGGGGCTGGTGGCAAACTTGCCGGACCAGCCCCCGAGCCAGATTCAGCTGCAGCCAGAAATGGAAGCTGGCTGGAGCGTCAGGTCACGGTCCTTAAGGAGCGCCGACTTCGAAGCCGGTCAGGTCCATCAGGTCGAGTTCCAGCAGGGTCATGGCCGTGCCGGCTTCCTCGGTGCCGCTCAGCACTTCGTGAACTGCGCGGTAGAAGAGCTGCGATACCGCGGCGTACTGCGGGGCGGTTGCGGTTGACGGGCGGGCTACTGCGTTGATGAACACGTCGTAGAGGCTGCCGAAGAACGGAACCGCCTCGAGGACGTCCTCGTCTTCATAGAGCGCCATGATGGTGGGGTTCAGGCTGCCTTCGACGGCGCGAATCTTCTGCTCGTCGTAGCTGGCCATGAACAGTGCCACATCAGCTGCCAGTTCGGGGTTGTCGCTGTAGGCGCTCACGCCGAGCTGCCAGCCGCCGAGGGTTGCTGCGGGCGAACCCTGTTCGGTGCCGGGCAGAGGTGAGACGTCGAACAGGCCGGCGACGGCGCTGCCTTCAGCGTTGCCGAGCGAGTAGGCGTAGGGCCAGTTGCGCATGAACAGGGTGTTGCCGGACTCGAACGAGTTGCGGGCGCCTTCCTCGTCCATGCCGAGCACGCCCTGCGGGCTGATGCGGCCGATCATGCTGGCGATGTGCTCGAGGATGTCTACCGAGTTGCTGTTGTTGATGGTGACTTCACCCTCGGGGCTGATGATGGTACCGCCGTCGGCTGAAGCGATCCACTCGAGCGCGTTGGTGGTCAGGCCCTCGTAGGCGTTGCCCTGGAAGACGTAACCCCAGAAGTCACTGTTGCCTTCTGCGCGTTCACCCTCCTGGACGGTGGTCGCCATCTCGTCCAGTTCCTGCCAGGTGGTGGGTGGACCGTCGTAGCCGTACTTCTCGAGCAGGTCCGTGCGGTAGTAGAGCAGGCCGGCGTCGGTGAACCACGGGATGGCGACCAGCTTGCCGTCGACGGTGTTGTTCTCGACGATCGCCGGGAAGTGCTCGTCCGTGACCTCGGCGGCTCCGTACTCGTTCAGGTCGACGAAGTGCTCGGCCAGGTCGCCGGGCCAGATCACGTCGATCTGGTAGACGTCAACCTCGCTGGACTGCGCCTGGAAGAACTGCAGGTACAGGCCGAGCCGGTCGTCTGCCATGTCCGGCGTGTCGAGCACGTTGACGGTTACTCCCGGGTTCTGTTCCATGTAGCGTTCGGCTGCCGCACGGGTCAGCTCGAGTTCCTGGCCCACGGCGCCAGCGGCTACCGTGATGGTCTGTGCAGCCGCGGCCGAGAAGACGAGTGCTCCGCTCAGAGCGATTCCTAACAGCGTTTTTCGGTTCATGCTTCACCTCTCCAGTTTCTGCCGGCGGGCCCCCCTTGGGATTTCATCCGCTTGCAGGTCGACCGGCACGTACAAACGGCACGTGATTGCAGCTGGCTATGGGGATGCTTCAACCGGTTCGGACTCAGAGCCGAACTGCAATTGGCGCGCAGTTTGATACCGGGACTTTAGCACAGAGCCTGAAACCATTGTCATGACAACAGCGCCATAGCGTTGCGCAGAATTGCAGCCAATGCTACTGTTCTCTCCATGACAATTAAGAATAAGTTGCGCTTCGCGTTACGTTCATCTGTTGTCGGCACAGCCCTTGCGCTGAGCGCCGGCGCTTTCGCCCAGCAGCCTGCACCACCCATCGAGCTGCTCACCACGACCGAGGCGTACGACCCCATCCGTTACGAATCCGCGTTCATCGTGGCTGAGGCCTGGCGTGAACTCGGCTTCGAAGTGAACGTCCGGCCGACCGAATTCAACACGCTGCTCGCGCAGTTCTATGACGAGCAGGACTTCGACGCTGCAGTCGTCGGCTGGTCCGGCCGCGTCGACCGCCTGGATCCGCAGCACTACCTGGCCACCCTGGACTCGCGCCAGAGCCAGCTGGGCGCCAACAACCCGGGCGGCTACAACAACCCGGAATACGACGCACTCTTCGACGCCCAGTCACGCGAATTCGACACGGCCGCCCGCCAGGCGCTCGTGCATGAGATGCAGGAAGTGTCCGCTTCCGATGCACCGCTGGTCGTCCTCTACCACCGCGACGAGGTCGTGGCCTACAACACCGGAACCTTCACCGACTACATCACGATGGCCGGCGAGGCGCTCTATAACGAGTGGACCCCCATGGAAGTCACGCCCCTGACCGACTCGACCGCCCTGCGCATCGGCTCGCCCCAGGAACCCGACAACCTCAACCCGGTATCCAGCACCTCGGTATGGGGCTGGAAGTGGATGCGCATGTACTACGACAAGCTCGTGCGTCTGAGCCCGGACATTGAACCGATCCCCTGGATGGCCGAAAGCATCGACGCCGTCGATGAGACCACCGTCGACGTAGTGCTCCGCGCCGGTCAGACCTGGCACGACGGCGAGCCCGTGACCGTAGACGACGTCAAGTTCACCTACGACTACTACGCCGCCCAGGATTACGCCTATTTCAACGCCTTCCTGGCACAGATCGAGTCCGTTGAGATCACCGGCGAGAACACCGTCCGCTTCAACCTCAGCGAACCGTTCGCACCGCTCGTCACCGTCACCTTCTCGCAGATCCCGATCCTGCCCGAGCACATCTGGTCCGGCATCGAGAACGCCGGCGACCTCACCCCCGCCGAGATCCCCACGGTCGGCTCCGGCCCGTTCATCTACGACCGTTACGACCGCGGCGAATTCATGCGCCTCGTCAAGAATGACAACCACTTCATGGCTGACGACATCGACGTAACGGCCATCGAGATGACCGTCTACGCCGACGCCGAAGGCGTCTTCACCGGCCTCATCACCGGCGAGATCGACTTCACCGCCTGGCGCCTCGAGCCCGGCCAGATCCCCCTGGCTGAAGGCGACGACAACCTGACCGTCGTGAGCGTTCCCGACTTCGGTTACTACCACCTGACCTGGAACCTGCGCCGCGCCCCGTTCGATGACGTCGTGACCCGCCGCGCCCTTGCCCACGCCGTGGACCAGGAGCGCATGGTCAACGTGCTGCTCGACGGCCGTGGCGAAGTAGGCACCAGCGTCGTTGCACCCGTCAACGCCTTCTGGCACAACCCGTTCGTCGAGCGCTTCGACTACGACCTGGACCGCGCCCGCGAACTGCTTACAGAAGCAGGCTACAGCTGGGACTCTGAGGGACGCATCCTGCGCTGAGCGCGGGCAGCAACCGACTTCAGACCGACGTCAGGGCCGGGAGGAAGCTTTTCAGCCTCCCGGCCCTGACTTGAACCTGAAGCGACGTCTGGAACGACCATCTTGAGCACTTCCTGGAGTACAAATGCTGCCTAGCGGTTCTTACGTCCTGAAACGGGGCCTGCAGGCACTCGGCACCCTGTTCATAATCGTCACGCTCCTCTTCTTCCTGTTCCGGCTGGGCCTGCCCGACCCGACCGCTGCGCTGGTCACCCAGGGCTTCAGCCCGGAAGACCGGGCATTGTTGCGGGAACGGTTCGGCCTGGACCGGCCCCTGATCCAGCAGTACCTGCTGTACCTGTGGAACATCCTGCAGGGCGACTTCGGCACCTCCTTCTACTACAACGCGCCCGTGGCGGACATCATCTGGGAGAAGTTCGGCAACACGATGGTCCTGATGGTCGTCGCCATCGCAGGTGCATACGGCCTGGGAATCCCGCTGGGAGCCTGGCTTTCCTGGCGGCGCGGCAAGCCCGCAGACACTGCAGGCATCATCCTGGGCCTGATGTTCAGGTCCGCGCCGATGTTCTGGACGGGCATGATCGCCGTACTGGTCTTCGGGGTGACCCTGGGCTGGCTGCCTACATCGGGCATGCGGACCCTGCCTTACGAGGCGACGGGTTTCTTCGACAAGATATTCACGCTGGATTTCCTGCAACACCTGATAATGCCGTCGCTCGTCATCGCGCTCTTCTATCTGGGCACGCCGCTGCTGATCATGCGCAACACGATGCTCGAGGTTTACGGGGAAGATTTCATCGAGATGACCCGGGCGAAAGGCCTGACCGAGAGCCGCATCCTCTACCGGCACGCTGCCCGCAACGCGCTGCTGCCTGTCATCACGCAGCTGGCCGTCACCATCGGCCTGGCCGCAGGAGGGCAGGTGGTCGTCGAAGTCGTCTTCAGCTGGCCTGGCCTGGGCCGCGAGGTGCTCCAGGCCGTGCGGACGTCGGACTTCCCGCTGGCGCAGGCCACCTTCCTGCTGCTCGCGGTCCTCGTCATCGTCATGAACTTCCTGGCCGACATGGTTTATGGCTTCCTTGACCCGCGGGTGAAGCTCAAGTGAGGCGGATACTGCCTGCACTCAGGCTCGTGGCCGCCGATCCGCTGGCGTTGACCGGCAGCGTCATCCTGCTCGGCATCATCGCGATGGCACTGTTCGCGCCGCTTATCGCCACCCACGATCCCTGGGCGATAACCGAGGAAGAGGAAGGCTCCGTCCTGACTTTCGACGGCAGCGACTGGCGACTGGAAGCCGCGCTGGGCCAGCGCGCCCTGTCCGGCATCGCGACCTGGGACGACCAGACGCTCGTCGTCGGCCGCGAAGGCAGCGACATGGAAGGCACCAAGGCCACCACCACGATCGATGCGTCGGTGTCGTACAACTTCAACGACAACTTCTCGGTCTCGCTCGAAGGGCTCAACCTGACCGACGAGTGGAGCGACATGTGGATCGACTCCTTCGGTGACCGCCCGATCTCCTACACCCACACCGGCCGCCAGTACCTGCTGGGCTTCCGTTACCGGTTCTGAGCCTGCACGCCGGCACGGCCGCGTGGCCGTGCCGGTTGGATCCCTAGAACGTCCCCCGCTGCATGAACGGCACCCGCGCGAACAGCGTGCGCTCGCCGCCACGCGGGTCGTGCGCGAGTCGCGGTGCGATGTCGAACAGCATCGTCTCCCGTTGCTGCAGACGGTATTGCGGCCAGTGCGGCAATCGCGGATGCGCGGGCGTGCCGTGACGCGCGAAATGCAGCAGGGCATCGCGCATGCAGGCGGCCACGCGTTGCGCATCCGGGCCACCGCCGGTGCGCGCTTCCGGATGCGTGGTGTTGTCGAACACCAGCGGGATGTCGAGGGTGTGGAAGGCGCGCAGCCGGCCGCCGTCGACCGGCGAGCCCCAGTCCAGCTGGTAGGCCCAGGTGGGCGCGTCCTGG
>CALDPK010000262.1 GCA_937911855.1 uncultured Trueperaceae bacterium
GGCACCGTGCTCGAGAACGTCATTCTCGACGAGGCACGCGTCCCGGATTTCGACGACGCCACGCTGACCGAGAATACGCGCTGCGCCTATCCGCTGGATTTTATCCCCAATGCGAGCGAGACTGGCCTTGCGCCCCATCCGAAGAATATCATTATGCTGACGGCCGATGCTTTTGGCGTCATGCCACCCATTGCCAGGTTGACGCCGGCGCAGGCCATGTACCACTTCCTGTCCGGCTACACCGCCAAGGTGGCGGGGACCGAGCGGGGCGTAACCGAACCCAGCGCCACTTTCAGCGCCTGTTTCGGCGCACCGTTCATGCCCCGGCGGCCGGTGGAATACGCCGAACTGCTCGGTGAGCGGCTGGAGCAGCACGGCTCCACGGTCTGGCTGGTGAATACCGGCTGGACCGGTGGGCCCTACGGCACCGGCAGCCGCATCAAGCTGCGCTACACGCGGGCGATGATCAACGCCGCACTCCGCGGTGACCTGGATAGCGTGAGTTTCAGCGAGCATCCGATATTCCGGGTCGCCATGCCCGAGTCATGCCCTGACGTGCCCGGGGAACTGCTGGATCCCGTGCGCACCTGGACTGACAGCGACGCATACGGGGAGCAGGCCCGACGGCTTGCGGACATGTTCCGGGACAACTTCAGCCGCTTCGGTGACAGCGTCGGCGAGCACATCAGCAGCGCCGGACCCCGCACGGAATAACTCCAGGGGTCACCATTACATGAAGCGGGGGCGGACTTTCAGCAAGTCCGCCCCCGCGCCTTTGTGCTTTTCCTGTAGCGGCTTTACTGGCCGGCTACGACCTGGTCGAGCAGCACCTGGACTGCGACACTGAGCGCGTTGTCGTGTTCAAGGTCAAGCTGCGCCTGGCCCTGCACTTCGCTGGGCGCGCGGGATTCACCGAGCGTCAGCAAGGTGAAGCTGCCGTCTTCGTCAGCGGTTGCGCTGCCGAGCACTTCGCCGTCGACCACGATCTCGATGACCTGGCCTTCGCGCGCGCCGGTGCCTTCTGCTGCGATGACCTGCGGGTAACGGTCGTCGATCGCTTCCACGTCAGGCGTGATTCCCTCGGTGCTGATGCTGCGGCGCTCGGGCGTGAGCCATTCGAAGCTCATGTAGACGAGTTGCCCGCCGTTGCTCAGCGGCAGCACGTTCTGCGCGACGCCCTTGCCGAACGTCTGTTCGCCGACCACCAGCGCGCGGTCGTGGTCCTGCAGTGCGCCTGCGACGATCTCGCTGGCGGAGGCAGAGTTGCCGTTCACCAGCACGACCATGGGCAGGTCGTACCAGCCGGGATCAGCTGAAGCGATGCGCTGCGTCACGCCGCGTGAGCGCTGGAAGACGATGTCGCCCGTGTTCAGGAACGCGTCCGCCACCAGGATGCCCTGATCGAGGAACCCGCCGGAGTTGTCGCGCAGGTCCAGTACAAGCGAGGTGGCACCCTGTGCCTGGAGGTCATCGATGGCCTGGGTCATCTGCTCGGTCAGCTGCCGGTTCGCGAAGGTGGTCAGCGCGATGTAACCGACGTTGTTGTCCAGCATGGCTTTCTCGACCGAGACGATCTGGATGGTTCCGCGGGTGATCTGGAAGCTGACGAGTTCTTCCTGACCCGGCCGGCGCATGACCAGTTCGACCACCGTGCCGCCCGGTCCGCGGACCAGATCAGCGACCTCGGTGGGCGTCATGGCAGTCACGTCGACGCCGTCGACCTCGACGAACATGTCGCCGCGCTGCACGCCTGCCTGTGAGGCCGGTCCGCCGGAGTACACCTGCAGCACTTCCACGCCCTGGTTGGTGGTGCGGTCACGTGAAGTCAGGACCGCCCCGATCCCTTCGAAGGAACCGCTCTGGTCCTGCATGTCCCGGGCTGCTGCCTGGGGTGTCTTGTAGTAAGTGTAGGGGTCTTCGAGTGCTCCGAGCATGCCCTGGATCGCACCCTCGATCAGCACGTCGTCATCGACGTCTTCCAGATAACCGGATTTCAGGGCGCCGTAAGACTGTATCAGGGCCCGCGCCGTTGCTGAATCCAGGAACTCGTTAGTGAAGTCACGCGAGAACTGTGCGTTCACGTACATGACCCCGGCCGCAAGTGCCAAGACTGCGGCGATAATCCATCTGCGCTTCATCGGTCCTCCCAAGGAGCTGGCTGCACGCCGCAGTATAGCCCCTGCTGCACGTTTTACCAGTGTGTTGACGGGGGCTTTGTCGTGCGGCGGAGGTCGGGACCGTTGCTATACTCCTGGTCATGCGGATACTGTTCGCCGCCAGCGAGGTTTACCCGTTCTCGAAGACCGGAGGGCTGGCCGACGTAAGCGGGGCGCTGCCTGCCGCGCTGGTACGGCTGGGCCACGAGGTGCTGGTCGTCAGCCCTTGGTACGCCGGCCTGAACGCCCGACCGTTCTGGATCGGCGACATCCAGGTGCCGTTCGACGGCCGCTTCGAAACAGCGGGCGTAGGCACGCTCGAGCAGGACGGCGTCCGTTACGCCTTCATCGGCAACCCAGCTTTCAGTCGTGAAGAACTGTACGGCTACCCGGACGACACGAAACGGTTCGCGCTGTTCACCCGCGCGGTTCCCGAGGCTGCGGCCAGGCTCGACTTCCAGCCGGACCTGGTGCACGCCAACGACTGGCATTCCGCCTGCCTGCCGCTGCTGCTGCAGATGGGCTGGCACCTGCCGGACGGGCTGCGCGACCTCCCGTCGCTCCTGACCATCCACAACGTGCAGTTCCAGGGTGAATCCGGCCTTGATGAGGCAACCTGGTGGCTGCGCCTGCCCGGGAGCGCCCGCGACACCTGGCTGAACCGGTTTGGCCGCGGCAACGCCCTGCAGGCCGGTCTGGGGCACAGCAGCCACGTCAACACGGTGAGTCCAAACTACGCCCGCGAGATCCTGACCGCAGAGTTCGGTCACGGCCTTGATGACAGCTTCCGCGAGGTCGCACAGCAGGGGCGGCTGAGCGGCATCCTCAACGGCCTTGACACCCGGGTGTGGGATCCCATGAACGACGGCCATCTCCCCCGCAGCTTCGGGACTGACGGGTTCCGCCAGGGCAAGCGGGCTGCCAAGGAAGCACTGTGCCGGCGTTTCGGACTGGACGCGAGCCGGCCGCTCATGGCCGCGGTGTCCCGGATGGCTGATCAGAAAGGCATGGACCTGCTGGTCGACGCGGCAGACCACCTTGTCGGGCAGGGCTGGTCGCTGTTCATCCTGGGCAGCGGCGACGAGCAGCTGGAAGAATCGGTGCGGTCAATAGCAGCGGCCGAACCGCACGTGGCTGCCTGGCTTGGCTTTGACGAGTCACTCGCCCACCTCACCTACGCCGCTGCCGACGTCCTGGCCATACCCAGCCGCTTCGAACCGTGCGGACTGAACCAGATGATCGCCATGCGTTACGGCACGCTGCCGCTCGCTCGCGCTACCGGCGGCCTCCTGGACACGGTGGATCACCTGCGCACGGGCTTCCTGTTCGAACACAGCAGCCCGGCAAGCCTCCTCGGCGGGGCGCAACTCGCCCGCGAGCTTTACGGTAGCAGCGGCTTCGAGGCGATGCAGCGCGCCGCGCTCGCCCAGGACAACTCGTGGGAGGCGTCCGCCCGACGATATTCCGAGCTGTACTCGGTTATTGTTGATTCGTGATGATGAGCGAACAGACCGTCAGCCAGAGCGCTGCAACAGAGGCTTCATGGCGGGACAGACTGGCCGTGGGTGAGCTCGAAGGCGCCCTCGGCAATTACCTGAAATTCGGTCCTGAAGAAGCCGGGGTGCAGGAAACCCTGGAAGACCTGCATGCGATCCTGACACTCGTGAAAGCCAAAGCCTGGGCGCGGGCTGAACGCGCGTTCGCCCGGCTCGAGCAGCGGCCCGACTGGTTCGACTGGGCTGCCTTCGAAGGCAGCTTCACCGCCCTGCGTCAGGCAGTGGCGGCGCTGGATGAACGTGAAGCCGACCGGGTCGAAGAAGTTCTGGCAGGCTGCCAGCACCCGCTGTTCCAGGCAGAGGTTGCCAACGTGCGTGGTACGGCGCTCATCTTCAAGGGTGAGTTCGACACTGCCCGCGCCGAGTTCGACCAGGCACTGACCATCGACCCGAAGCACTACCGGGCCGTGACCAACCTGGGCAACGCCGCGCTTGAGAGCGGTGACCTGGACGCAGCGATCGAGTACTACCAGAAAGCGATCAACCTGAATTCCGACTTCGCCAACGCGCACCACAACCTGGGTGTCGCCTGGCGCAAGAAGGGCAACATCGCCAAAAGCATCGCTGCCCTCAAGGCCGGGCAGCGGGCGCAGCAGCGTTTCGAGCAGGCTGAAGCCCGCGAGCAGCTCGGCAAGATGACCCGCGGCGTGACCCAGGGCAACAGCGGCAAGTACCTGAAGTGGGCTGCCTACGGCCTGGTCGCCATCGGTGTTTACTGGTTCCTGAGCTCCAGGGGCACCATCTAGTTTTCGTTCTAAGGTTCCGAAATCAGTTCCACGGCTCGCCTGGCACGAGCCAATCGTGCAGCAGGCGGGTCACTTCCCACTGGCTTGAAGCCGGCGAGTTCGGCTGGCCCGCCAGCAGCGGCTGCAGCAGGACG
Source organism: uncultured Trueperaceae bacterium (assembly GCA_937911855.1). Taxonomy (GTDB): domain Bacteria; phylum Deinococcota; class Deinococci; order Deinococcales; family Trueperaceae; genus CALDPK01. The sequence goes on from CALDPK010000262.1 coordinate 4,593, forward strand.
CTGCGGCCGTAAGCCACGAGCGGCGAGCGCACGAGCGCGTCGGCCACAGCAGGCGGCGATGTCACGCCGGGATAGACGATCTGGCCCTGATTGTTACGCGCGAGGGGCAAGCTGGTCAGCGTCGCCAGCAGCAGTACTGCACCGAAAACCAGTCCCATGACGCTGCCGGCTATGAGGCCGGGCCGGTCCATGCCGGCTGGCGGCGCCTTGATCAGCCGGGCAGCCACGATTGCCAGGATCAGTCCGGCAGCAATGGCCAGCAGGAGGCCGATTAGCGGTGCTCCCTGGCCGATCCGCATGAGCGGTCCCACCAGGATGATGCCGGCTGCTGCCATCAGCACGCCGGTCCAGCGGCGCTCTGCTGTGAGCGCCGCCACGGCCATCACCAGGATTACAAGAAGGGCGTCGAGCCAGGTCATGAGTCGCGGACATCATAGCCCGCGTCTCTGGCAGCCTGAATGACATTGGTCATATGGGCCGTTACTTCCTGATCCGTAAGTGGTCGTTCAGGATGGCGGAACGTGAAGCGCAGCGCGATGCTGCGGCGTCCCTCCCCGATCCGTTCACCGGTATAGACGTCGAAAGGCACGAGTGACTGCAGTTCCGGCCCCGCGTGCGGCGCCAGCAGTTCCTTCAGCGAACTGAAGCTGACGTCAGCTGGGGTGATGAGCGCAAGGTCACGTTCGATGCGTTCCTGGCGGCTTGGTTCGGCGAAGCTGAGGCGGCTGCCTGCAAGCGGCAGGTCGAGTTCGCAGATGAACGTGTCGGCGATCTCCAGTGAGGCTGCGATCTCGGGATGCAGCTGACCCAGGAACCCGCGTCTCTCGCCGTTCCAGTACACGCCGGCGCTCACGCCGGGATGGAGGGGTGGGAAGCTTTCGTTGCGCAGTTCTACCGTCGCGCCCATTGAAGCTGCCAGAACTTCCAACTGGCCTTTGAGCACGAAAGCATCGAGCCGCAGCGGCTGCTTCTTCCAGCCTTCCTGCACCCAGTGGCCACTCGCGAGCAGCGACAGTTTCTCGGTCTCGGACTCGTTGAAGACGTGCCCGATCTCGAACAGCGCGAGTGATTTGCGCTGCCGGTTCTGTACGGCTGCTGCCAGCAGGCTCGGGTACAGCATGGTGCGCAGCACGGCGCGTTCCACACCCTGCGGGTCGGCAAGCCTGACCACGGCTTCCGGAGCGCGGGCGCGCTTCAGTTCAGCGTCGCTCGTGAAGCTGTAAGAGATCAGCTCGCTGAAACCCTGGGCGGCGAGCCTGGCGCGCAGCCTGCGGTGGGTCGGGTCGGTCAGTTCCGGGACGAACTGCATGTGCGGCACCGTGGAACCTATGTGTTCGAAACCGTGCAGCCGGATGACTTCCTCGATCAGGTCTTCCTCGTACTGCATGTCGAAGCGCCAGCTGGGCGCGGTCACCTGCCAGCTGTTCGGGTCAGTGCGGTCGACTTCGAAGCCGAGCGCCTCGAGGTAACCGGCCTGCACGTCGCCCGGCACGTCGACTCCCGTCAGGAAATGAACGCGTTCGGGCCGGAACGAAAGCACGCTCAGGTCGCTGACGGCACCGGAGACGGCCAGCTGCGGAGCCGGTTCGGCCCCGGCCAGCTCTGCGATCAGCGCTGAGATGCGTGCGGATGCCAGGAACGGCAGGTTCGGGTCGACGCCCCGCTCGAACCGGTAGTGCGCGTCCGTATGCAGGCCGTGACGCCGGGCAGTCCTGCGGATGGTTACCGGCTGGAAGTGGGCGACTTCCAGGGCGACTGAAGTGGTGTCAGCCTGGACGCTGTCGTGCAGCCCGCCGATGACTCCGGCCAGGCCGATGGCCCGCTCGCCACTGCTAATGACCAGATCCTCAGCGTGCAGTTCCAGTTGCTGGTCCTGCAGGGTCGTGAGTTCCTCGCCCTCGCGGGCGCGGCGGATGCCTATCGTGCCGTCAGCAAGCGCACGCAGATCGTAGGCGTGCGAAGGCTGGCCCAGTTCGAAGTTCACGTAGTTGGTTATGTCGATGACGTTGTTGCGGGGCCGCAAGCCCAGCATCGCCAGGCGGCGCTGCAGCCAGAGCGGGCTTGGGGCCACGCTCAGGTTGTCGATTCGGCGCAGCGTGAAAAGCGGCGAGCCGGTCAGGTCGCGGTTGTCGATGCTCACGCCCCCGGCGGAGTCAGCTGCGGTGGGCGCCAGGTCGACAGTGAAGGGCAGTTCGAAGCGCCGGCCGAGTTTCGCGGACAGGTCGCGGGCCACGCCCATGATGCTGAACGCGTCTGCCCTGTTGGGGGTCAGTTCCAGCTCGAGGATCGTGTCCGCTGGCCAGAGCGCGCTCAGGTCCGCCCCCGGTTCCACCTCAGCTGGCAGTTCGAGCAGGCCTGCAGCATGGTCGAATATGCCCAGTTCACGGGCGCTGCACAGCATTCCTTCGCTGTCCAGCCCGGCCATGATCCTCAGCACCGTCGACTTGCCGGCGCCATTGGGGCCGAGAATGCCGATCTTGGCCTCCAGTTCGGGCAGGAAGGTGCCGGGCGGAGCGAAAGCAGCGATCATTCCCTCACGCACGTTGGGTGCGCCGGTCAGCAGCTGCCAGTGCTTCTCACCGTCCCAGGCCAGTACTTTCTGCAGGTGCTCGGAGTCAGCTACCGGCTCGAGTGATTCGAGCCGCACCGCTATCACGCCTCCCGGTACGCCCGGGTACGCGTGCAGCGCTTCGGTGGCCAGGCCGATGGAAGTGAGCAGGTCGCCGGTGGCTTCCGGTCCCGGCAGGTCGGGTACGAACTCCTTCAGCCAGCTGTAGGGAACGTTCACAGCTCACCCCGCAGCTGGCTCAGGATGCGCAGGTCACCCTGCGCGAAGTGACGGACGTCGGTGATGCCGTTGGGCACCATCGCCAGCCGTTCGATGCCGAAGCCGAAGGCGAAGCCGGTGACGCCTTCCAGGCCGGCCGCTTCGAACACCTTCGGGTGCACCATGCCGCAGCCGCCCAGCTCCAGCCATTCTTCCTTGCCGGTGCGCGGGTGGGTCCACCAGATGGCGAACTCCGCGCCGGGTTCGACGAACGGGAAGTAACTGGGCTGCAGCCTGGTCCTGGTGTCCTTGCCGAATATGGCGCCGGCCATCTCGTCGATGGCACCACGCAGGTCGGCCATGGTGATGCGTTCACCAACGACCAGAGCCTCGAGCTGGTGGAACTGCACTTCGTGAGTGGCGTCCACCGCCTCGTTGCGGTACACCTTGCCGGGCGCCACTATCTTGAAGGGCGGCTTGTGGGATTCCATGTAACGGGATTGCACCGGGCTGGTGTGGGTGCGCAGCAGCCGGCCGTCTGTGGTCCAGAACGTGTCCTGCTCGTCACGGGCCGGGTGTTCCGGCGGGAAGTTGAGCGACCCGAAGTTGTACCAGTCGGTCTCCAGCTCCGGTCCGGTTGCCACCTCGTAACCGAGGGTGGTGAACACGTCGAGCAGCCGATTGGTCACGCGGGTGAGCAGGTGCTCGCCACCGACGTGAAAGGCGTCGCCGGGCAGTGTCAGGTCGACCCGTTCAGCTTCCAGGCGGGCGTTAAGCTCTTCCTGCTTCAGCTCCTCGCGCTTGGTGAGGAAAGCCTGCTCGAGTTCGTCGCGCATGGCGTTGATGCGGGCGCCGGCCTCGCGCCGCTCTTCGGGCGCCATGGCGCCCAGCGATTTGAGCTGACTGGTCAGCCGGCCTTTCTTGCCCAGGTAGGTGACTCTTAAGTCTTGGAGCTGCCGCGCATCGGCAGCAGCTCCAATCTCTTTCAGTGCTTCATCCAGCATTGGTGTTTTGTCTCCCTGCGGCTGAATCAGGCGTTGGCCTTGCCAGCAACCTTGCGGGCAGCCTTGCTGCGGCTCCCCTGGTAATTGCGGAACCACACGAGGATCGGTCCGAGAATGAAGATGCTGGACAGCGATCCGATGATCACGCCGCAGAACAGGACGATCGAGAAGCCGCGGAGCACCGGTCCACCGAAGACCAGCAGGGCCAGTACCGGCAGCAGCGTGGTCGCGGAGGTAAGGATCGTGCGGGACAGCGTCTGGTTGATCGATGAGTTCACGATCTGGCCGTAGGTCATGTGCCGCGAGCTGTTCACCGTCTCACGGATGCGGTCGGAGATCACGATGGAGTCGTTCAGCGAGTAACCGACCACGAACAGCAGTGCCGCCAGGACGGGGATGCTGAACTCGATGTTGAACAGCGACAGGATCGCCAGGGTCAGCAGTACGTCGTGACCGGTGGACAGGGTCGTGCCGACACCGAGGATCCAGTTGGGCCAGAAGCGCCAGGCCGTGTAGGCCAGGATCAGCACGAGTGAAAGGATCACGGCGATTACGGCGCCGCTGCGGAGCGACGCGCCGACTGACGGGCCGACCACGTCGGCTGAGACCAGCTCAGCGTTGAGCGCGGCAGCGAGCTCGGTCGGCAGGCGAAGGAGATCATGGATCGCGGTGCGCTCATGCCCGACGGGCTGATGATCGAGATGATCTCGGAGCGCATCGAGCAGCCGGACTGTGCCAAGGGTTTCATTCTGGACGGCTTTCCGCGCACGGTCGCACAGGCGGAAGCACTGGATGACCTGCTGGCGCGAAAGAATCTTCGTCTCGCCGCCGTCATCTCCGTCGCATCGATGTTTACTATGATGGGCGGCAAGAACGCCAAGCTCATGGAATTGACCACCGCCGTGGGGTACAAAGGCACGGACCCAGAGATGATCAATTACTATTTTGGCAATCTGTACGATATTGACGAGCTTGTTTATTCGGACGCCGAACTTATCAACGGTTACGAAACCAGGAACCGCGTAAACAATTTTAATTTTACAGTGGGTACTACCTATCAGAAAAAG
>CALDPK010000263.1 GCA_937911855.1 uncultured Trueperaceae bacterium
GCGGGGTCCTGTTCGGTGCTGGCGCCGCCAGCACCGTTAGCCCGCTCCCTCCCAAGCTTCGCGTAGCCAACCGGTGACCTCTTCGTCCAACTCGTCGGGCTGATGCAGCTCAAGGTGGTGCGTGAACCTCCCAGGCGCGGGCTCTACGACCTCTTTCCAGCGCGGTGAAGTGTCGCGGCGATGCAGCGCCACGGTGAGCACCAGCGGCGCAGCTGGGCGCCCGAGGTGCTTCTGCGGCACCCAGGCATAGGCGAAGTTCACGCGCCGCCGGAACGCCACCTGGGTCTTCGTGACCTTGACGTCGACATCGCCGAGACGGGCAACCGCCTCGGCAAGTGCGTCAAATAGCCGCCGCGATGTCTCCAGGCCAGCGAAATGGTCGTCGAGCGTCACAAGACGGAACTTAGCATGCCCCAATTGCACTCAGAAGGCGATGACGCATCCGAACTGGCCCAGCACGAATCCGCGATACCAGACTGCGTAATTTGCGGCGCCTCGGAATCGCCAGTCTTCCGAGGCGCCAGGTGTTGCCGTCAGGATTACGAGCTGGATCAGCTTTCCGCGCGGGCGGCCATGCGACGCGCGAAGCTGTCGCCGCCTTTGCCCCACACGTCGGCTGTAAGTTCGTACAGGATCACCTGGGTTTCCTCGCGCAGCGCGCCGTTGTCGACCATCACCTGGGTGATGCCCTCGATGATTGCCTCGCGCACTTCCTGAGTGCGCTCGAATATTTCCACTGTCACTATCGCCATGTCAGGCCTCCTTCAGACTCGGTTTCACGCTGTGGTGCTGGCCTGGCCGGCGGGCCAGACTGTTTCGAAGATGCGCATGAAGTTCTCGCCGAGTATTCCAGCGATGTCGTCGTTGCTGTAGCCGCGTTCGCTCAGGCCCTGGATGACGGCTGTAATCGCCGGGTAGTTGTCGAACCCTTCAGCGAATCGCTCGGGGGCCCGCCAGTAGTCCGTGACGTACTCGTTCATGCGGCTGGCCACCCTCCTGTAGTGCGGCTGGCTGTCGTAGTTGTGCCTGGGGTAGGATCCCAGGCTGAAATCGGTTCCGATGCCAAGGTTGGCGGTGGAGCCGAGCAGATCAGCCACGTAATCGATGTGATCCAGGAAATCCGAGAGGTTCGGGCGGCGCTGCATGCCTTCGCGGAACAGCAGCGGTCCCCAGTTAACCAGGCCAACCAGGCCGTCCTGTTCTGCAACTGCCTTCAGCTGTTCATCGTCGATGTTGCGGGGGTTGTCGACCAGTGCGGAGGGGTTCGAGTGGCTGAACACGCACGGTTGAGTCGACTGCTCCATTATGTCGAACGACGAGCGGCGGCTGACGTGCGACAGGTCGATGACCACTCCCCAGCGGTTGCATTCCGTGACCAGGTCACGGCCGAGGCCGGAAAGGCCGGCGTCAGAGTATTCCAGGACGCCGCCGCAGAACAGGTTATCGCGGTTGTACGCTGGGATCAGCATCCTGAGTCCCAGGCGCGCGAACGCCTCCAGGCGGGCCGGGTTGTCACCCAGGAACTCACCGTCCTGGGCCGCGAGCAGCAAACTGGCTTGACCATTGGCGCGTGCCTGGCGGATGTCGTCAGTTGAGAGTGCGAGTCTCAGGTTGGAGTTGGCGCGCACCAGCGCGTGCCAACCGAGCAGTTCATCGAGTGATGGAGCCAGTCCTGTGTGAGGCGTCAGGGCCGTGACCGCAAACACGTTGCAGCCGTGCCGGTGCGCGTTCGGCAGGTCAGCGTCAGGCCAGATCTGCATGCAGCCGTCCACGAACAGGTACGGCTGCTCCTGCTCCAGGACGGGATGGAAGCCGCGGTTGGGTCGGTCGTGCAGCGGGTCACGCGGAAGTGGCGATTCGGTCAGCGGCTGGTTCCGTTGTGACCCCTGATCAGTGGCCATGGCGTTTCAGGTCTGCTTCGGCTGCCAGGTAGCCGAACGCCGGGAACTGGCCGTGCTCCAGGACCCTGCGGAACGTCTTCACGGCGTTATCGGTGTCCCCGTTGTACAGGTACCAGTTTCCGACTCCGTAACCCTGCGTCGCGATGGTCCGGCCATCCACATCCGTTCCCAGCAGTTCATCCGGCTTCATCTGGCCCTTGTACAGCTGCATGCGCCGGTAGTAGGAAGGCTCGACGATGTGCATGTCGGTGTCTATCGAGTCCAGCAGGTCCTTCGCCCGCTCGGTCTGCTGCGCGCGCTGCAGACTCATGTAGAGCCAGTCCAGCGTGGCCACCTTCATGTCATCGTCGATGGCATATTCCAAGGCTTTCTCGTAGATGCGCGCCGCTTCGTCGAAGTTGCCGAGGAGGTAATGAGCCAGGCCGTAGTGGTACCAGGTGCTGGATTTCAAGGTGCCCTTATAGACGTCCTTGAGCTCCGCGAGCGTCTCGTCGTTGATCGGGGTCGGTTCGGTGAGCAGCTCGGCCGGTTCGCCCATGATGAGGCGGATCATCTCAGGAACGAGTTCAGCCTGGTAGTACTCGATCTCGTCGTCCCCGTAATTTTCGAGGAGCTCTGTGGCTTTCTCGAAATCCGGCAGGGATTCCTCGTATTTGCGCTGCGAGATCAGGAAATGTCCCCGGTGGCGGTACAGGTGGGGGACGTCGGGGTTCCGTTCGATGCCTTCAGACAGGACGCGGGTTGAATCGGAATGCGCGCCGAGGTACGAGTACAGTTTTGCCGCGAGTATTACCCGCTGGAAATCGGGAAGTTGCATTGTGCCTCCTACAGGTGGCCAGGAAAAGAAGTATTGGTATTGGCTGGGCAAGTCTCAGTCAGGGACGGCGCTTCCGGCAGCGATGTACTTGAGTCGCTCGTAGCTTTCCGCGCTGAGGGTGAAAGTCATCTGCATACGGCGCTCCGGCGGGATGCCGCACTCGATCAGCAGGTCGGTGACCCCGAACGTGTGGATGACTTTCTCGGCCGTCAGTGAGCTGATCTGTTCACGGCTGGAAAGCTCCGTGTAGATCTGCAGTGAGTTCAGATCGAGCGAAGTGTGCTGGCTCAACAGGCTGAGAGCCGTGTTCACGTTGCGGGCTTCGGTCATGAGCGCGTAGGAACGGTCAGGTCCCAGCGCGTGCAGGGCGTCAATCGTGTCCTTGTTCATGACGGCCGACAGACCGATCAGTTCGGAAGTCACGCCGTGCCGGGTCAGTGCTTCCTGCACGAGCGAGACGTTGGTAACGAAAGCCACGACCGTGAAGTAGGCGCGTTTGTACGCGTCAAGCAGGCGGGCGTCGCCGCGCTGAACTTCCTCGAGAGTGCCGGGAATTATCGTCGGCAGTAGGCTGGCTGGCAGCGCTTCCCGTACGAGTTGCGCGTACTTGTGTGCAGCTGAGGCGTTCGGCGCGATCAGTACGACCGGGAACGTCATGACCTGCGTCTGCAGGCTGGTCGCTACCTGCCGGCGGATCTCCGCACGGTCGTAACCCATGGCGTAAGCCTTGGCTACCAGTTCATCCATCAGCTGGGCGAAGCGGATCTGGCGGGCCGGGTCGCTGCCTGCGTCGGTGCCTTGAGGCACGACGTAAGTTCCGCGACCTTGCTGGCTGTCGATGAGCCCTTCGTCCTTCAGCACCCGGTAAGCCTGGGCGACGGTTCCCGTATTGATGTCGAGTGACCTGGCGAGTGCCCGCACTGATGGCAGCTGCGCTCCGGGTGCGAGTTCGTCGCTGGTGACCAGGTAGCGGATCTGATGGACGATCTGCATGTACAGGGGTACGTGTTCCTCGCCGGTCAGCAGTATCCGCAGGTCGGTGTCAGCCTCGTTGTTTGGCGCAGCATTCATTCGGGTTATCGCTCCGGATCACTGCCCGCGTGACTGCGGTTCAGTGATCTAAGGTGATTCCCTGCTCGGCAGCACGCTGGGTGAATGTCTTGCCACCCTTGCCCCAGCAGTTCATGTCTATTTCGTAAAGTACCACTTGCACGCCTTCCGTCTGCGCGCCGTTGGCCACCAGGACTTCTGTTATTCCCTTGATTATGGCGTCACGTTGTTCCTGTGGACGCCTGCCGAGTTCGACTCTGACTATGGCCATGCCGTTCCCCATTTCTGAAAAGGTGCCCCTTGGTAAGGAGCGTTAGTCGTTGTGGCGCTGTGGGGCGTGGCGTCGCTCCAGCTGCTGCGCCGGTGTATCGGTACAGCGTGACTATACGCAGCATCAGGACATGGCGTCAAGAACGCCGTCCATGACATGCCCTTGACAGCCCACAGTGCTGACCCTATACTTCCGCTGTATCGGTAATGTAATACAGCAGGCTTGTCGACCTTTACGTCCAGCCCGATGGCGATCGGGACCAGTTGAAAGGAATCAAGCATGATCAAACGATTGGCACAGACCATAGGAGCAGCTCTCGTCATCGGTGGCGCCGGCCTGGGCATGGCCCAGGAGATGGACGCCCCCAAAGGCGGCGTGGTCGAGATCCCACTGGCAACCACACCCGGTTCACTGAACCCCGTGCTGCCATCCGAGCTGGCCTCCAACATCATCAACTGGACAATGTTCTCGCCCCTGACCGCCATCAACCCCTGGACCAAGGACCTTGAGCCGTTCCTGGCTGAGAGCTGGGAAGTCAACGACGACCTCACCGAATGGACTTTCCACATCCGTGAAGGCGTCACATGGCATGACGGTGAACCACTCACGGCTCACGACGTAAAGTTCACGTTCGACCGCATCCGCGATCCCGAAGAAGCAGCCACCACCCTGCCGGACTTCGCTGGCGTGACGGACATCGAGGTCACAGACGACCATACGGTCGTCGTGCGCCTGTCCGAGGGTGACTCGTTCTTCGCTGACCGTCTGGCCCTTGGTGGCAACGAGATCATCCCCGAGCACATCCTCGGCGACACTGAACTCCTCTCAGACAACACGGAGTTCATGACCGTCAGTCCCATCGGCACCGGACCGTTCAGGATGGTCCGTGCGCAGCAGGGCACGACCTACGAGCTGGAAGCCAACCCGGACTTCTTCCTGGGCGAGCCCAACCTCGATCGCCTTGTCTTCAAGGTGGTTCCTGACGGCAACACCCGCGTCACCCAGCTCCTCAGTGGCCAGCTCGGCTGGGTCGACATCGAAGCCCCGCAGCTGCCGGCCGTACGCAACAACCCCAACATCGAAGTGACCACGTTCGACAGCCTCGGTTACCAGCTCTTCGCCTGGAACCTCCTCAACCCGCTCTTCCAGGACCCCGAAGTCCGCAAGGCCATGACCCACGCAGTGGATCGCAAGAGCATGATCGAATCAGTCGCGCCCGGACTCGGCTACGTTGACGACGTGTACATCCCCGCCGGCATCGAATGGATCGAACGCCCCGACGTCGAGTACCGCGAGTACGACCCCGAACGCGCCCTGGCCATGCTTGCAGACGCAGGCTGGACCCCGGGTCCTGACGGCATCCTGACCAACGAAGCCGGGGAACGCTTCGAGTTCTACATCCTCGTCGACCGCGGCGACGTGCAGCGCGAACAGCTCGGCCTCATCCTGCAGCAGTACTTCACGGACATCGGCATGGACGTCGAGTACGTCCTCGCAGAACGCGGTGGCCGCTGGCTGGACGAGACCAACGCCCGCTCGTTCGACTCCAGGCTCGCTGCGTTCCCGATGCCGAACATCGACTGGGCCCAGCGCCTGTTCACCACCAACGGTCCGTTCAACGCCCAGTCGTACTCCAACCCGGAAGTCGACAGGCTGTTCGGTGAAGTCATGAACACCGCCGACCGGGAAGAGCAGTCGCGGCTCCTCACCGAAATCGGTGAGATCCTCTACGAAGATCCGCCCAACATGGTGCTCCTGTTCCGTGACCGCATGACAGCGCATGCTGCCAACATCGGCAACATCCCGCCGAACAACATCAAGGATTCAATGCTGTACTCGCACCTGCTGTACATCGAGCAGTAAGTTCGAAATCACACCATCGACTACGCGGCTTCAGGGTGCAGATCCTGAAGCCGCACCCACAACAACAGAAAAGATGCAATGACCTTATACCTGCTGAGACAACTTGCAGCCAGTGCCGTAGTGCTGCTGCTGGTCGTGACGATCACGTTCTTCATGATCCAGCTGGCACCCGGCCGCCTGAGCGTGCTCACCGACCCGAATATGGCACCGGAAGTGCGAGCCAACATCGAACGCCGCTTCGGCCTCGACCAGCCGCCTTTCGTTCAGTATGTCCGCTGGATCAGCAACCTGGCCCAGGGCGACATGGGCAACAGCCTGGTGTTCAACCGGCCCGTGCTGACCATGATCGTGGAGCGCCTGCCGGCAACACTGACGCTGGGATTAGCCAGCCTGCTGATCACGATAGCCGTAGGCATTCCCGCCGGCGTGATCGCGGCCAGATACCCCAACAGCCCGGTCGATCAGTTCCTGAACTTCCTGGCGATGGTGGGGCTCGCCATCCCGAACTTCTGGCTCGGCATCCTCCTGATAATCCTATTTTCCGTTCAGCTCGGCTGGTTGCCCGGCGCCGGCATGCGCACGCTCGGCATCGACTTCTCACTACTGGACCGGCTGTCATATCTGGTACTGCCCGCCATCGTCCTGGCCACGTCAACCACGGCAGAGCTCATGCGCTACACCCGCAGCAGCTGGCTGGAGAACATGAACCAGGATTACGTCCGCTCAGCGCGCGCAAAAGGGCTGAGTGAACGGAGCGTCCACAACAAGCACATCCTCAAGAACGCCCTCATACCCATAGTTACGATCCTCGGCCTGGCCCTGCCGCGCATCGTCGGTGGTTCGGCCATCATCGAATCGCTGTTCGCATGGCCCGGCATCGGCTCCATGGCCGTGAACGCAGCAGTCAACCGCGACACCACCCTGATTCTCGGCACCACCATCTTCATCGCCACCGCGGTAATCCTGAGCAACCTGCTCATCGACGCGCTCTACGGCTTCCTGGACCCAAGGATCAGGTTCGACTGATGAACCCGACCACCCCCATAACACCCGGCACCAGCTTCAGACCAGCAAGGAAGAAGAAACGCGGCCTGTGGGCAGTGTTCATGTCCAGGCTGATGCGCAACCGTCTGGCACTGTTCGGCGTCATCTACCTGCTGATCATCGTCACGGTCATAATCCTTCAGCCGGTCCTGTCGCTCCACTCACCTACGCGCATCAACATCATCAACTCCTTCGCACCACCCAGCGCAGAACACTGGCTGGGGACCGACGAAAACGGCCGCGACGTGCTCGCCAGACTGATTGCCGGCGGCCGTGTTTCCATCGCTGTCGGTTTCGCCTCGGCATTGCTCACGATCATCGTCGGCTCCGTACTCGGAGTGCTGGCAGGTTACTTCGGCGGGCTGACCGACCGGATCATCATGAGGTTCACCGATGGCCTGCTGGCCATCCCCACCTTCTTCCTGCTGCTCGTGGTCGTCGCGATCTGGGGACCCAGCATCACCGTGCTGGTCATCGCCCTGTCACTGACCAGATGGATGGGGCCAGCCCGCCTGATCCGCGGCGAAATCATGCGCTTCAAGGAACAGGAATTCACCTCCGCAGCCAGAAGCATGGGAGCAGGCAACCTGCGCATAATGTTCCGGCACCTGCTGCCCCAGGCCATGCCAGCGCTCATCGTCGCCACCTCGATCGGAGTGGGGGACGTCATGCTGATCGAAGCTGGCCTGAGCTTCCTGGGACTGGGCATCCTGCCACCCACCCCGTCATGGGGCAACATGCTCACCGGCAGCCAGTTCTACATGTGGTCCGCGCCCCTTCTGGCCGTTTACCCCGGTATCCTCATCCTGCTCGCCGTCCTGGCTTTCAACTCACTCGGTGACGTCCTCCGCGACGCACTCGACCCGCGCCTGCGTTCCGGCGCCTGACCTGGAGACCAATGACCAACACGACCCAGCAGACGGGGAACAGACCCGTCGTCCTCATCAACCACCTGTACGAGACAGAGCACATCGAACGCCTCAGGCACCGCTTCCCGCAGGTGAACTTCATCCACTTGCCCCAGGACCCACCCTGGCCTCCCGAACTGGAGTCAGCCGAGGCCCTCCTGTTCGCCGGACTGAAGAAACCGCAGTTGAGCGCCCTGCTCCAGGCGGCGCGCAACGTGACCTGGATCCATACCGGCTCCGCCGGCTTCGACTGGGTGCAGGTACCCGAGGTCGAAGAGCGCCAGATAACCATCACCCGCTCAGCTGACGTGATGAGCATCCCCATGGCCGAGTTCGCGATGGCGAGCATGCTCGCCCATGCCAAGAACATGTTCGCCCTGCGCGAGTCGCAGTCGCGGAATGCCTGGGAGCCGCCCATGCACTCGGAACTGGGGGACAAACACCTGCTGGTAGTCGGCGCCGGCGCGATCGGCAAGCGCGTTGCACCACTTGCCAAGGCATTCGGCATGAAGGTAACTGGCATCAAGCGCTCGCCAGAACCGGTAGCTGGATTCGACGAAGTGCATGCGCCTGACCGACTGGACGAACTGCTGCCTCAGGTTGATTACCTGCTGCTCACCACGCCGCTCACGCCGGAAACCGAAGGCATGATCGACCGCCGCAGGCTGGAACTGCTGCCCAAACACGCCTACCTGATCAACCTGGGCCGCGGAGCCCTCGTTGTAGAGAATGACTTCGTGGAAGCGATGCAGGCCGGGGTCATCGCCGGCGCGACGCTCGACGCTTACACCGTGGAACCGCTCCCAGGCGACAGTCCGCTGTGGACCCTGCCGAACGTCCTGATCAGCCCGCACGCCTCCTACCGCACGCCCAACATCCGCGCGCGCGTGTTCAAAGAGTTCGGCGACAACCTCGAGCGTTACCTGACTGGTGAGACTCTGGCCAACACCATGCGCCATCCCGAGCTGGGCTACTGATGAACGCAAACCTGCCTGAGCTCGCACACTTCATCGGCGGACAATGGCTCGCTGACGGGGACTTGCACCAAATAGAAAATCCCTCCGACCTCGACAACCCGGTCGGGCACTACCACCGCGGCAGTGCTGCTCAGGTCGATCAGGCCGTAGCGGCTGCCCGGGGCGCCTTCCCGGAGTGGAGCAGACGCGTCCCGCGTGAACGTGCCCAGGCGCTCGACGCGGCTGGCCAGGAACTTCTGGCCCGGAGCGAGGAACTTGGCACTCTGCTTTCGATGGAGGAAGGCAAGACGCGTGCCGAAGGGATCGGTGAGGTAAGGAGGGCTGGCGAGATCTTCCGCTACTTCGCCGCCAGACTGCTTGACGCGGAAGGTGAACTGCTGGCCGGCTTCCAACCCGGCGTCACAGTGGAAGTACGTCGGAAGCCGCGTGGCGTGATCGGAATCATCACGCCCTGGAACTTCCCGGCAGCCATTCCCGCATGGAAGATGGCCCCAGCCCTGGCGTACGGGAACACCGTCGTATTCAAACCCGCCGAGCTCGTACCCGGAACCGCCTGGTCGATCGTAGAAATATTGTCCAGGACAGGCATGCCGGCCGGTACCGTGAACCTCGTTCTCGGCAGCGGTTCCACTGTTGGCAACGCACTGGTAGAGCATCCAGACGTTGACGCGATTTCCTTCACCGGCTCCACGAACACCGGGCGGGGCATCGCCGTCGCCGCTGCCTCGCGGCTGGCGCCAGTGCAGCTGGAACTGGGCGGCAAGAACGCACTGGTCGTGCTGGATGACGCAGACCTGGACCTCGCAGTGGCCAACGCAGTCAACGGCGCCTACTGGTCAACGGGGCAGAGGTGCACGGCGTCTTCCCGCCTGATCGTCACCGGCGGAGTTCATGACGAGTTCGTAGACAGGCTGGCGTCCGCGGTGCGCAAGGTAAGGACCGGTGCTTCACTCGATGTCGAGACGCAGGTCGGTCCGGTCGTCGACTCCCGGCAGTTGGCCAGTGTGCAGGAGTACCTGAAAATCGGCCGCGCGGAAGGCGCAACGGAACTGGTAGCCGGTGAGTTGCTGGACGCGCCCACCCGTGGGCACTTCCTGAGCCCGGCACTGTTCGTCGACACGAGTCCGGACATGAGGATCAACACCGAGGAGATATTCGGACCAGTGGCAACAGTCACGAAAGTCACCGATTATGACGAGGCCCTCGCACAGGTGAACGCGTCACAGTACGGACTGGTTGCCGGCATCATGACCAACTCACTGCGCGCCGCCAACCACTTCAAGGCTCACGCTGAAGTGGGCATGACCATGGTCAACATGCCAACCGCCGGCATGGACTACCACGCCCCGTTCGGAGGAACCAAAGCATCCGGTTACGGCCCACGAGAGCAGGGCGCATACGCCAGGGAGTTCTACACGGAGGTCGTCACCGCCTACGTCCGGGGCTGAAATCTGGCAGCGCATCAAGGCCCAGTGAAGGCAGGCGTAGTCAGGCTTCCTGCTGCGCCCGCCATTTCCTGACCATGCGGTGAATCTCGTACATGTGACCCGCTTCATGCTCGACCAGGTGGAAGACGACCCATTCGGGCGTCGCCGAATAATCATCGCCTTCAGGTGAGCGTAAGGTCCGCCAGTCCTCGAGCATCATGGGTGCGATCTGCTCCAGGAAGCGGCGCCTGGCTTCTGCCAGCAGCTCCAGGTGCTCCTGCATGGATTTGCCGGGAATGTGCGTGAGGCGTTCCTGGTCGTCCCAGCCGTGGACGGGCAGCAGTTCCTTCAGGTCAGCAGGTGCGTCACCCAGCATGATGTCGAAGTACAGCCAGCCGAGTTCAACCCAGGCGATGTGGTACAGCAGGGTGCCGACTGAGTTGTCGTCGCCTTGTGGTCCGCGCCAGTCGAGGAACTCATTGCCCCAGCCAGCGGCGTCGATACGCCCGAGAGTTCTGAGGAGTCCACCGCGAACTTTCTCCATCGCGCCGAGCCAGGTTCCCACCTCTGGAGTCGCTGCAGGGTACGGGTCAAGCTCTTGAATGCGCCTTGGTCCAGCATCTGAATCAATCATGCGGCTTGCCTCCACTGGTTTGTATTGAGCGGATTGTAGCGTGGGCGCGGGCGGCTTGGTGCGTTATAGCCAGGTGGTCGAAACGTTCGGCCGTTTCCTCAGGTAACGCCTGCCGGCCAGGACGCCGAGGACGAAGCCACCGAGGTGCGCCCACCAGGCGGTGCCGGGCGTACCTGCCATCGCCTGCAGCAGCTGGATCAGTGCCCAGTAGCCGAGGTAGATCACGACGGGTACCCAGAAGAACAGTGGCAGCACGAACCAGGCGACACTGAATATGAACTCGCTTCGAAACAGCACGAAATACGCGCCCAGCACGGCAGAGACCGCGCCTGAGGCGCCGATCACGGGGATGATGCTGTTGGCCGTGAACAGTCCCTGGATCAGGGTGGCGAGTGCGCCGGCCACAAGGTAGAGCGCTGCGTAGCGGAACCAGCCGAGTCGCTGCTCAAGGGACCGGCCGAACACCCAGAGGAACCACATGTTGCCCAGGATGTGCGAGATACCGCCGTGCATGAACATGCTGGTGAGCAGGCGCAGCGCTTCGTTGGCTGGCTCGGCGAAGAAAAGTGCGGGGATGAAACCGTAGTTGAAGACGGCTATCTGGAAGCCCTGCGTCCCACCTGAGATTTGCCACAGGAACACGAGCACGTTGGCGATGATGAGCAGTCTGGTGACTGCCGCCGGCCCCCGGTAGCCAATTGAGTCGCGAATCGGAAACACGTTGCCTCCAGAAGAGTTTTCAGCCGGTTAATCCTGAGTTTCGATACTACCGGTTCAGCAGGTGCTGGAGTACCGTGATCACTCCGTTGTCGGTGTTGCTGGGCGCCAGGAACCTGGCGGCAGCCTTCACGTCCGGGTGCGCGTTGGCCATCGCGAACGACCAGTCAGCTGCCTCAAGCAGTTCCAGGTCATTCAGGTAGTCGCCGAACGCCGCGGTCTGTGCCGGCGTCACGCCGAGTTCCTCCTGCAGGGAGCGGAGGGCGCGACCTTTGTCAGCCCAGGGAGTCATGATGTCGACCCAGTGTTTGCCTGAGACCACGACCTGGTGACTGTCCGCGACCTGACTCAGTACGGTGTCCGCAGTCGTGGCGGCGTCGTCAGAGTCGAAGATGGCCAGTTTCAGGATGTCGTCGCTGACGTCCATCAGGTCCTCGACTATCGCCAGCTCTGCGTAGTACTTGCGGGTTTCGGCCACGAAATGTGGGTCGGCGTTTTCGATGTAGGCGCTTCTGACACCGCAGACGACCAGCCCCAGATGGCGCTCCGAGCTGCGCACTGTGTCGATTACCTCGCGTACGGCGCTGAACTCCAGGTGGTCGCTCGATATGACCTTGCCTGCGTGCACTACAAGATTCCCGTTCTCGGCTATGAATGAGAGCGAGTTCTCGTCGTTGGGGAACATCCCTGCCAGGGTGGCGTACTGGCGGCCACTGGCGGGTACGAACGTTATGTCGCGCGCCGCAAGTTGTCTGAGCAGCGGCCACAGCGCATCGGGTAGCTGCCCGTCCGGCGGCAGCAGCGTGCCGTCCATGTCAACCGCGACCAGGCGGATGTCTGCCCGGCCGGCGGGAACCTCGGACCACAAAATGGGACCGTCATGGTGTTTCTCACTGAATGCCTTCACGGTTCCCAACGTACCAGCGATCGCGGCGCTGACGCAGCTGCTGAAGCTGCCCGAGCGAGGAGAGAAATGAACCTGCGAATCGACAACATCGAGTTCATCGTGACTGACATCGGGTGCAGCAAAGCCGGCTGGAAGCTGCCGGAGCCCGCATCAGCAGGGCCGCGTTCCCTTTTCCTGGTGGTCGCCGGTTCCACTTCATCGATCCCGATGGGTATGAACTGGCTGTGTGGTCACCGGCTGAAGAGGAGTGACTGCCTGCGGCTGCGCTAATTGTAGTGGGCAAAAAAATATCGCGCTTCTTGCGCGATTGATAACTTCAATATACACCCGTATGCGGTATTCGTCAAGGCTATGAACGCGGGCGGCCAAGGGCAGCGCTTCAGGCGAGCATCGGCCCGCGCTGATGGGTGAATCCGGCCGAACTGACAGGCCACCAGACGCGACGTTCGTGACTGGAACGCAGAGGCTGTCGGATGCGTCGTCCTTAATGAGTGTTTTCGGCTGAGCGTTTGACGCCTGCGTCGCTAATTCCGAACTGGTGCGGGTCTTACGATTCCCCCAGCAGGGAAGGACTGAAGAGCCTTGAGCCTGCGGAAGGAAGAGGGGGAAACA
>CALDPK010000264.1 GCA_937911855.1 uncultured Trueperaceae bacterium
CCGGCGTGGACACCGTCAGCCTGGGCGCTCGCGCTCGCAGTCGAGGTGCGCTCGTTGGGCGGCGGGGCCTCCGCCGCCGTCGCTGTCACCCCCGTCACGGGAAGGACGAGAGCCCACCCGAGGAGCAGGGCGAGCAGGCGGGACGAGATCGGGCGCAGCGACATTGCTTCTCCAAAGATGGTTCGGGCGCACAGCCCCGTGCGCCACCCACCCCGCATGGCCGCGCGAGCGGCGGACGAGGGATCCTTCTGACGGTACCCACGCCCGGCTTCGGAAGGTCAAGGATCTTGACCGAACCTTGGGGCGGTCTTGACCCGCCCTTGACCATGCCGGGTCGGCGGCCCGTCCGTAGGCGTCGAAACCGTGCGCTCGGTCGATCTAGCGCTCGGTCGTTCTAGGGGTGCTCCGAGCCTGGGTCGCCGGTCTCGTCGCGGTCACGACCCAGGAGCAGCCGCGTGACCCGCGGACCGGAGTCGATGGTGACGACGTCGGAGCCGGCCTCCACGCCATGCTCGGCGAAGGCGGCGAGGACCGCGATGACGACGGCGTGGGTGGCCTCCTTGGTCTCCAGCTGGCGTGCGCCGGACCAGAACCGCAGCTCGAGCTGGACGGTGGCCGTGCCCACGGAGGTGAGGAAGGCCTCGGGCGCGGGCTCGTCCAGGACCTGCGACTGCCCCCGCATGGCGTCGACCGCCACGCGCGCCGCCCGCGCGAGGTCGGTGCTGTCCGCGATGTCGACCAGCACGGAGCTGCGCACGTGCTCGAAGCCGGTCTGCACGGTGACCATCTCGGAGTGCAGCGTGCCGTTGGGGATCAGCACGAGCCGACCGTCATACGTGCGCACCGACGTGCTGGTCAGGCCCATCTCCACGACCGTGCCCCGGTGCTCGCCCACCGAGATCTGGTCCCCGACGCGGTACCGGTCGCGGGTGAGGATCACGATCCCGGCGAACATATTGCCCAGCACAGTCTGGAAGGCGATGCCGGCGGCGATGGAGACGACACCGATGCCACCGAGCAGGTTCTCGATGTCGAACTCGAAGTCCTGCACCTCGTCCCTGGTGCCGGCAGCGTGGAACGGTGCGGTTCCCGCCAAGGTCCAGAGCGGCATCGTCTGCCGGGGTCCTTCGCCCAGATCCCAGGTGGTGCCGTCGGCGCGACCGTCCGGATGGCAGGATGCGCACGACATCCAGCCGTTGCGCGACATGCGCGGATCGCGCGCACTGTTGAACAGCATCTGCCCCCGCAGGAGCTCCCCGTCGAGCGTTTCCTGCGTCACCGGCACGCGGGCAAGTTCCACGTGACTGTCGAGCCTGCCGGGATCCAACAGGTCCAGAACGCTCACTGCCCGCGCCAGATACGACATCACGTAAGCACGCTGGCCATCTGGGCTCAGCACGATCCCGCGGGGGTTGGCGCCGGTAGGCCAGAAACCGGCCAGCCGTGCGGACGCCGGCGAGCTGATGTCGATGCCCATCACCGCGTCCGTGCCGGCCAGGACGACGAGCAGCAGCTGACCGTCTGCGGTTGCTGCAATGGCGCGCGGGAAGTTCGTGGGCGTTGAAAACCCCGGGTCGTTCAGGTTCAGGCGCCGCGCGGGAAGCTCAGCGAGGGAGGCCAGGTCGACCGCCGACACGCCGCCCGACACCGTCGTCTGGAAGTTGTTGGGCAGTTCAGGGCTGTTCAGCAGGTGGCTCAGCCAGATGGTTTCACCAGTGACGGCGATGGATTCAAGCACGTTGGGGAAACCGAACTCATGCGGAGGCAGGGCCGTCTCGCTCCTGGTGCCGGCGCGCAGAACCGTAAGCCAGCCTTCCCGGCTGTCGTTGGGCATGCTGCCAGGCCGGTCGCGCGCAAGCCGGTGCGTTACCACTACCGTATCGCCCTCAGCTTCGGGGATGACAGCTATGGCCCACGGCTGCGGACCCACTGTGTGCCGCTCCGTGACGCGGGCGGCGCTGAGGTCCAGAAGCACTGTCTCCGCCGAGCCTGACACGGTTACCCAGGCGTGGCTGCCGTCTGAGGACAGGGCGAGGCCGCCGGGTTCCGGGCCCACCGGGACGTCGGTGCGGCGGCCGTCCTCGAGGATCGACACGCTGCCGTCCTGGCGGTTGAGGACAACCACGGTGCCAGCGGGTGTCACTGCCACGCCCCACGGCTCGCGGCCGGTTGCGAATGGCGCGCCGGTTTCGAGCGTGCCGGTATCCAGCGGCGTGACGGTGTCGGCGTCAGGATTGACCACCCACACGGTCTGACCATCGGCGCTGATGGCGATGGGGGAGGAGCTGCTGACCCGCGGTGCGAATGGCAGCGGGCCCGGTGGATTCTGATTGCCGCTGCTGACGCAGGCGGTCAGGACCGCAAGCGTCAGCAGCAGGGCGAGGGAGAGCCGGGATGTCAGTTGCAATTTGGCCTGAACTCGAACGACGCCGGGTTGGGCAACAGGACTCCGCCTGGCAACTGCGAGTAACAGACGGCCAGGCGGGCGATGCCCGAGCCGGCAGACTTGTTCAGCGTGCCCGCGTTCCGGATGCTGGCAGGGTATCCGCCGCCAAAAGTGATGTCCAGGTCACCCTCGATATCGAACTCGGCACCAGACACATTGTCGATGATCGCTCCGATACCCGCCCGGAAGGTGTGGTTGCCAGTCCCGGAACGAAGCATCACGATTCTCTCGTTGTTCACCAGTGTGACGTCGTACAGATACGCATTGGCGCTGCCCATGTCGACTTCGATCAGCGAGTTGTTTGTCACGGTTGCGCCCGGGCCTTCAATGGTGCCCTGCCACTGGAACACTCCGTTCGGGAAGTTCAGTGAGACACCGGCCGGATCGGCGATCAGCGTGCCTGCCAGGCGAATCGCTCCGAAACCGTTACCCGAGTAGCTGCCGGCCAGATGCAGTTCTCTGGTGCTGCTCCAACCCAGGTTGAGGGTTGCGCCACCTGCCACGTTGAAGGTCCCACCTGTACCTGAACCGTACTCGAGTGTCAGGGCACCCGAATCTACGGCGACGGTCCCGAGTTCGTTCCGGAAGTCCACGTTTAGGCGTGCGCCACCGGTGCCACTTGTTTTATGGACGGTACCCTGGTTGATCAGGGTGCCGTAAGGTACGCCATCGAAGTAGATGTCAGCATCGCCTGCCACCTCAATGACCGAGCCTGCAAGGTTCAGGATGCTTCCACCCTGGCCTATGCCGAGTGACCTGGTCGACGGGCCGTGCAGAGTGATACGCCCCTCGTTCACCAGTACGATTTCATACAGGGTGGAGTCGCTTACAACCTCAAGCTCGCCGGCGTTGCGCAGTTCACCCTCGCCCCTGATGGTCGTGCCGGCCAGCTGCACCCCGCCCTCGGGGAACGTCAGCGTGGCACCGGCGGGAGCCACTTCGAGGAAGCCTCCGGTCAAGGCTAAAGTTCCCGCTCCCGTTCCATTGTGCTGACCCGTGATCGTGAAGTTCGCGGTGCCCGCGCCGATGGCGATCGACGCATCACGTCCGACGTTATAAGTACTGCCATCATTAAGGCTTCCTCCGGACCGCAGAAGCAGCGTGCCACTCGTGACGGCAAGATGGCCGCCTTCGTTGTTGAACGTCGCATCGATCTGTGCGGTCCCGGTGCCCCCGCTCTTGTGCAGCGTGCCGGCGTTGTAGATCACCCCGCGTAGCTTTCCGCCGAAGGCGATTCCGAAGTCATCCTGGATGTCCATCACTGCTCCTTCGGCGTTGCGGATGGTGCCGCCATGACCGACGCGCAGGCCGTCTCTCGTGCTGCCGTGCATGATCAACAGTTCTTCATTGACCACGTTGCCATGCAGAACCCGAAGGCCGTGGCCGGGGAACACTTCGAGGCGGTTGCGGTTGGTCAGGACACCGACGTTGCCGATGGTGCCGCCTGACCAGACCACGCTGCCTTCGTTGCTGAGGCTTACGAAAATGTCGAGCTGCGCGTTACCGCTCACCAGGTACAGAGCCCCCGCAACGCCGATCCTCGACTCCTGCATCAGGGTCAGCTTCGCAGAGCCATCGAGGAAGAGGGTTCCGCTCTGGAGTGTCAGGCTGCGGATGGTGGTCTGCGGGAAGCCGTCATAAAGCGTGACTGTCGAGCCCGCCGAGGAGATCACGACGTGATCGTTGGGGCCGGGCAGTGCGTTGCTGCTCCAGTTCGCGGGCGTGGACCACAGGTCGTCGCCGGCGCGTCCGGTCCAGGTGACCGTCTCGGTCACTGATTCTTCCGAGAAATCGATGTGAAGGAAGGTCGATTCACCTGCTGGCGGCGCCTCAACCTCGACGGTTTCGACATCGCCGGTTTCAGTATCGATCACGTGAACTTCTATCGTCTCGCCGGCTGGCGTCATCGGGATCATGAAGTAGCCGCCTGCGTCAGTGGAGCCGCTGAACGGGATGGTCGTTGACGAGGAGAGCTGCACAGAATAACGGCCGCGGTTCTGAGCGCTGGACGACGGACTGAACGCATTGAAGCCTTCGCCGTTCACGGAACCGACCAGGGGACCGCCGGAGGTGAACGCTGCGCCCATGCCGGAAATTGCCCCGGTTCCGTTCGGATTCGAGCGCGACGGGCCGGTCGGGCCGGGCAGCGGGGGTGCACCGTTGTCGCAGGCGTTGCCGCCCAGGGCGCGGTCGATCTCGAGTGCCGTTTTCTTCATCCCCTTCCAGCCTTCGCCGACCATACCGCCCTGCAGTTCCGCGCCCAGGATGTCGACAGCGTTGGTCGGGCTGAGCTGCGTGTAGGGCACGCGGCCGACCCAGTTGACCACTTCGATGGCCTTGTCTGCCTTCTGCAGGATGTCGTTGCAGCCGGCCTGGGAGACGCTCAGCCTGCCGGCCAGCTGGCCGCGGACGTCGCTCACGGTGCCGCGCAGGTCACTGACTTCGATCATCGAGGCCATGCCGGCGAGCGCCGCTTCCGCTTCGGCCGAGCCGTCAGCCTGCAGTGACGTGATCCAGTACTCGAGTACTGCTGACAGCGCGGTGCGCAGTTCCGCTGAATCGGTGCCGGGAAAAGCGGAGTCGAAGTCCTGCAGCATCGCCAGGATGTCCGCGTGAGCTGAGTTGATGACCGTGAGCGGATCACCACTGACGGCAGGCATGGCTTCGACCGTCAGCCGGAACGGATCACTCGAGAGTCCGCTGCCGATGTTGTGCAGCGTGACTGTTGCCGTACCCGGCCGCAGGGGCGGGATGACCGTCACGAACGTCTGGGCGCCGGAAGCTGAGGTGTGGATCACGCCGGTCTGCTCGAGCTGGCCGCCCGCTCCATCGAATATTGCCACGTTGTTCCAGGCTGCTGCGGGGTTGAAGCCCGCCACCGGGATCTCCAGCAGGGTGCCCGGCGGGCCGCTGAGAGTGCCGTCCAGGGAGCGGATCGAGCTGCTGCCCAGGCGGGTGGCCGTGGCTGTGTCGCCGACCTGAACGGCCGGTACCGGGTCCGAGATGACGTCGCCGCCGGGAGTGACGCTCGCAGTGTTGGCGACGATGATCTCGCCGACGCCGTCACCGTTGCCGTCCGGCATGATCAGGTAGTTGACGACCACCTGGCCCGGCTGAACCGCCGGTCCGAAGCCGCCGGAAGTAACCATCAGCGTGCGGTCGATCTCCGTGTCGGTCCCGATCGACTGGGCGCCCAGGAAAGTGATGCCCAGTGAGTCGTAGTCGACTCCGGTTTCAGCCCGTACCTCGTCCTGGGTGCGGGACTCGAAGGAGACGTTGCCGCCCATGATGCCGCCTGGAGGAACGACCAGCGTACTGAGCGAGCCGTCTTCCTCGAACGTTCCGAGTACGGCCCCCCTGTTCGACACGGTCGCGCTTGATTCCGGAACCGGGACGTTCTGAACGGTTACGGACCTGCTCCGGCTGCGGCCGTCCGTGCCGGTAACGGTGGCTGTCAGTTCCAGCGGTCCCTCAGGGTGCTCCGCGGCCGTCACGAAGGCACGCAGGTCGCCTGACGGGTCCAGTTTCTTGCCGCCCGCCGAGAACTCAACCTTGCTTATCTCGCCGGGATCAAGCGGCTGGACCGAGAACACGAAAGTTCCCGCCGTGAACGACCCGTCTGCGGGGCTGTTGATCACGAAAGCCGGTCCGCCAGTTGCCGTCGGTGGCCGGGTAGATGGTGCCTTGCCGCAGGCCGCCAGACCTGCAAGCAGCGCGATGATCATGCCCACGTATGCGCCGCGGGGGATTGAATATTCCATTGTTTGCTGCCCTCCGAATTTTATGCCTGCGCACACCTTTGACTGCCGGCCGTTAAATAGGCGTAAACTGGGCCGAATTTATACATGGGCCGTTGGCGGCTACGGGGTAAGGCGGGGTAATGCGACTTGAGACACTGGGGCGTTTCAGGCTGGTCGGGAGTGACTACAACCGGCCCAAACTATGGCTGCTGCTGACATATCTGGCGATCGAAGGACCCAGGGACCGCAGGTTCATCGCGGAACTTTTCTGGGCGGGTGCTGCCGACCCCCTGACGAGCCTGCGTGTCGCGGTGGCAAGCCTGCGCCGCCACCTGCCCGGTGTCCTGGCAACTGATGCGCATGAACTCATGGCCGACGTGGAGTGTGACGCAGCGGAGCTTCTGGCCCGGCTGGCTGCCGGCGATGATGTGGCCGCCATCAGCGCCTACGCAGGCGAGTTCCTGCACAACGTACGGACGCCGCCGGGAAGCACCGAGCTGGAGGAGTGGGTGTTCGGCATACGCGAAGGGCTGGCTGACCGCATCGTCGACGCGCACCTGCGACTCGGCCACACAGCAGCGATGGAAGGCGATCTGGACGCCACGCTCGCGCATGCGAAGGCAGCCTGGTACCTGCCCGGCCGCAGCCAGCTGGCTGCCGAAGACCTGGCCCGGCTGCATCTGCTGCTGAAACTCGGTGCGAGTCCCCTGGCCAGCGTGGTGAAACGGGAGGCGGGCTCGTTCGGCCTGGACCTGTCCGCCCGAACGCTTCCGGAAACTGGCCACCTGAGCGGTTGCAGTACCCTCATCGGCCGGGACGCTGAACTGCTCGACATCGCCGGACTGCTCGAAGCAGGCGTCCGCCTGATCACGGTGACCGGTCCTGTCGGTACCGGCAAGTCAAGCCTGGCGCTGCAGGCCGCCCGGAACGCAGTCGCAGGCGGGCAGTTCGCCGACGGACTGCTCGCCATAAACCTGCGTGACGTGCAAGGACTGCAGGAGCTGGGCGCCGCCCTGGTGACGGCGCTGGGGATGAACCTGCCGGCAGGCACGGAGCCGTGGCTGGCCGGGCAGGCCGTGTTCGCTGAGCGGCAGGGGATCGTCATCATTGACGACTTCATCCCGGGGCAGGAGCAGCTGGTTCAGGCGCTGCTGCGACGTTGCCCGGGCCTGGTGCTGATCGTCACGACCGCCGCGGCACCGCCGGCACTGCCAGGTGAAGTACTGCGGCTCGAAGGATTGCGGGTCCCCAGGTCCGTACCTGCAGCAGACGAGGTGGACTTCCTCCCGGCAATGCTGCTCTTCTGGTGGCATGCCAAGCATGTCCAGCCCGAGTTCAGGCTGGACGAAATGACCCTGCCGCACGTCCACGAGGTATGCACTTACCTGAAGGGTTACCCGGCCGCGCTCGAGGCGGCTGCAAGCAGACTCAGCCTGGTGCCGCTGGATCAGCTCGCCGCATACCTGCGCAACGCACAGCGGGCGGCTGGGGCAGACTCCGCTCAGGGACCACAGCTATCATGCAGTGATGCCGAACCAGACCCACAGAATTGTGATAGCCGGCGGAGGCGCAGCAGCCTTCTTCGCGGGCATAGCCTGCAAGGAAACGAACCCGTCCGCTGAGGTCACCATCCTGGAACGCGGCGCTTCGCTGCTCTCCAAAGTAAGGATCTCCGGAGGAGGCCGCTGCAACGTCACCCACGACCAGCCGGACCCCGCCCTGCTGGTGCGCAACTACCCGCGCGGCAGCAAGGCACTGCGCGGGCCGTTCACCCGCTTCGGTCCCCGGGAAACCATCGACTGGTTCGAATCGCGCGGTGTGAAGCTCAAAACCGAAGCTGACGGCCGCATGTTCCCCGTGACCGACGAATCCGAGACGATAATCAGCTGCCTTGTTGACGCAGCCACACAGGCAGGCGTGGACATCCGCACCCGCACTGCCGTCACCGGTGTGACCAGGCGCCAGGATGGTGGTTTCGACGTGCAGCTGAAAGACGGTTCGGTGCTGGAGGCTGACCGGGTGCTGCTTGCAACCGGCGGTGCTCCCGCTTCATACAAGTGGGTGGAAGCGATGGGCCACGCGGTCGAACCGCCGGTACCGTCACTGTTCACGTTCAACATCGAAGACCCGCGCCTGACAGACCTGGCCGGAGTGTCGGTACCGCACGCGCGGGTGCGGCTTGACGGTGCGAAGGAAACGCACGAAGGCCCGCTGCTGGTGACCCACTGGGGCCTGTCCGGACCGGCGGTGCTAAAAGCCTCAGCCTGGGGAGCCCGGCTGCTGCACGGACATGATTACCGGCTGGGGCTGACAGTGAACTGGCTGCCTGAACTGAACCCGGACCAGGTGAGCGAAACGCTCGCCCGCGCCAGGGACGGGGACGCCCGCCGCACCATACTTGCCGCCGGACCGTTCGAGCTGCCGCAGCGCCTGTGGCGCTCGCTGGCAGCGGCGGCCGGAGCCGAAGAGGGAACACGCTGGGCGGACGCCTCGAAGAAGCTGCTGAAAGCCCTGCACACCGAGGTCCACGCGGGACGCTTCGAAGTGCAGGGCAAGGGCGTCTTCAAGGAGGAGTTCGTTACGGCTGGCGGCGTGAGCCTGAAGGAAGTCGACTTCCGGACGATGGAGAGCCGCCTGGTTCCCGGGCTGCACTTCGCGGGCGAGATCCTGGACATCGACGGGATCACCGGCGGGTTCAATTTTCAGAGCGCCTGGACCACAGGCTGGCTTGCCGGGCTGGCGATGGCTGGCGACTGAGCAGGCTTTACAGGCAGAGGCCGCCTTCAGCCGCGCCGCGGCGGCATTCGTAGGCGACTGCGCCGAACAGCTGCTGGGTTCCGTCAGCTCCCGGGAAAGCGGCGGCCCGCGCCCACATCGCCTCGAGCGAATCATCCCGCAGCTCACCGATGCGCAGGGCGCCTTCTGCGCCTGAATCCTGAGCCAGGTTTGTTTCGACTACGGCCCGGGCGACGACCACGGGGCTGTCGTACGCGTCGAAGCCAGCTTCATGTTCGTAAGCGCTGAACGAGGTCATGTCTGCCAGCGCAGCCAGCATGCCGGCAGCCGTCAGGACGTCAGCTGCTGAGTCCGTGCTGCCGGTGGCATCGGTGAGTTCGGACCACACCGCCAGTTCGTCGATCAGTGACGCCGTCTGGAGGCAGGCGCCAGCGAAGCAGTCGTGGTTCAGGGCGTCTTCCGCGGGAATCTCCAGGCGGCCGGCAGCAACGAGTGCGGATTCCTGGCCCATAAGCTGCTGCATCACCAGGCGCCAGGAGACGTGTGGACCCTCGCCGAACTCGTGAATCTGCGCCACCTGATCCTCGCCGACGGACTGGACGAGTTCGGCATGGATGGATGGACCCAGGTTGAAGCGGTCGACCTGAACCAGCAGGAGCGGTTCAGGGTCAGCGGCGGGAGGTGCCGTGACGTTGATGACCGCCACGCTGATCATGAAGCGCGTCCGGTCGAGTTGTCCCGGTTCGATAAGGGTCTCGATATCGCGGCAGTCACCCTCCGAGCGGTGCCCGTAGGCGACAAGGCC
>CALDPK010000265.1 GCA_937911855.1 uncultured Trueperaceae bacterium
CTCGTTGGCGTAAACCTTCGCCGGCAGCGGCGTGGTGTTGGAAAACTCCAGGGTCACGTGCCCTTCCCAGCCTGGTTCCAGCGGGGTTACGTTCGCCACGATGCCGCAGTTCGAAACGAAGACGCCTGCCTCCAGAGCGAAGTTTCCGGCTTCCGGCACCGTGAGGCAGTAGACGTCGTGTTCGCCTTTCAGCTGGCGGACGCTGACTACCTTGTGGTTTCGCAGGGGGACGCCTCTGTGTTCCGCGATGACATCCGGGAAACGGCGGAACACGGCCCGATCGATGCCCAGCAGTCTCGCTGCTCCACGAATGGATCCGGTTTCCTTGAGTGCGCTCCTGACTACATCAGCGTCAATATGTTCGTGCAGCCGAATACGCCGGGCCCGCTCAGCCTGGGCGGACTTCCGTTCCACGTCTGCCCGGGACCAGGCAACCCTTGACAGTTCACCCTGGGCCCGGCGCGCTTCAATATTTCCGTCCCAGAATCGTGCCTGTCTCTGCCGCTGAGCTTCACGCTCAGACTCGGTCCAGCGGCTTCTGTGGATTTCAAGCAGCCGGTCACGCCGTTCCTTGTATTGCGGCTCGTGCCAGAAGGCATGGGCCCGCTGTTGCTGTTGGATATTTCGCTGTTCCAGCCAGTTCGGATCGCTTGCGAGCTGACGAAACGAGGCCTTGATTGCTTCGCCGTGCTCAACGGGGTCAAAATCGTCGCCGTAAGTCCGTGAGTTGTGATAGCGGATGTGTTCAGCGGCACTCATCCTGACGATGTTCCAGGGATTGTTGTTGCGGCGGTCGTGATCTACATGATGACGGTGCGTATCGTCCTGTTGTTCATAGATGCCGTTCCTGATATTCCACTCGTCTGCCAGCCGGTGGGTTGGATAATAAAAGCCGGTAATCGGCTGGTACGTCATTTCGTAGCCGCGGAATGAATCGCGGTACAGCGGCATGAGCGCATCATCTGGCCTGAGCTCAGATGCCTGAGTCCAGCTGCCATCCCTTCGCATGAAATCGTGATCTGGTGTGGCATGAATGACTGCCCCGTCGTCCAGGGTTATCTCGACGAGCGAGTCCCGTCCCACGAAGCGCGGTGCATCAAGAAGCGAAGCAATCAGCTGGCCGTTCTGGCCGATCGAGTAGCCCCAGAACATCTCACCGTCAGCGTGCCGCTCTGCCATCTCCTCAAGGGTGGGAGAAGTCCCGTCAACCAGCGCCACTCGCGTGTCGCCGCTGAAGCATCTGGCGTAGGACGACTTGCCGAGCGCCACGACCATCACGTCATCCGGAATCCGCAGGTACTCCACGGACCGGGTCAGTACGAAAGAGTTGGGCGGGATGATGCAGACGTCCTCATCCACCTCAACCAGCGAACGCGTGTCGAAGTTCTTCGGATCGACCACCGTGTTGAACGCGTTCACGAAGATGCGCCACTCCGGCGCAGCGCGCAGGTCGTAGCCGAAGGAGGAGAGCCCGTAGGAGATGATTCCTTCACGCACCAGGCCGTCCGTGAAGGGCTCGATCATGCCGGCCTGTGCCTGCTCGCGGATCCACCAGTCTGGTTTGATGCTCATGCCTCAAGCATGACACCCTGCGCGTGAAACAGGTGAACGCGCCTGGCTTCTGCGCACACGCGACGGACGCAGGCACGCCCCCTGATACAATCCCGGTTGATGACGGAGCAGACAGTTCCAAGGCAGACGACGCAGCGGCGCGCCATCCGTGAGGTCCTCGAGCAGGCCAGCGGACCGCTCACGCCGCAGGAGATCCTCGAGCGGGCCAGCCGTGAGCTTTCCAGCCTGGGGCTGGCCACGGTGTACCGCAACCTGAACGCGCTTCTGGACGCAGGGGAGATCAACGCGGTCCACCTGCCCGGCGATCCGGCCCGCTTCGAGCCGGCCGGCACGCAGCATCGCCATCACTTCCGCTGCGAGGTGTGCGCTGCCGTGTTCGTTCTCGAACAGCCCTGTCCCGTAGAGGTGCTTGAAGGTGTGACCCTGCCTGGAGGTTTCCGGGTTGACGGTCACGCGCTGACCCTTTACGGCACCTGCCCTGACTGTCAGACCGGCGCCCGGGCCTGAGCCGTGCACATATCAATGAAGAAACTGCTTGTGATCCTGCTGCTGTGCGCCGTGGGCCAGCTGGCCCTGGCCCAGGCCCAGGAAACGACCTTCGGTTACGAGGAAGGCCGCATCGTTGCGATTGACGAGGTCGCCCTGCGGGCCACCGTTGAACTGAACGACGGCCGCATGATAGATGCGGACCTGGGTCAGCCACTGCCGAGTGATGACGTGGGCCCGCAATTCCCGGATTTCGAAGTCGGTGACCGGGTTGAGACGTACTGGTACATGACACCTGCCGGCGAGGCAGCCTGGGCGGTGACCGACTGGGTGAGGCGCCCGGCGCTGTGGTGGCTGGCAGGCCTGTTCCTGCTGGCGACCGTAAGTATCGCCGGGTTCAAGGGCCTGCGAGCGTTCGCCGCGACGGTAGTCGGCCTCGTCATCATCATCATGTACATCGTGCCTGCCATCCTGGGCGGTGCGAGCCCGGTGCTGGTGTCACTGCTCGGCACGGGCGGCATCCTGCTGCTGGCGATCTTCTTCGTGCACGGCATCAACTGGAGCACCAGCGCGGCGGTGATCGGCACGTTCGCCGCCATAGTCGTCACGATGGTGCTGGGCATCATCTGGACGGACCTCGCGCACCTGACGGGCTTCGGTACCGAGGACGCGATGATGATCAACTACCACGCGGGTGAGGTGAACATGCGCGGCCTGCTGCTGGCCGGCATGCTCATCGGCGCCCTGGGCGCCCTCACGGACGTGACCATCGTCCAGGCGAGCGTGGTACGGGAACTGGCGCACACCAGCCCCGAGATGACCTTCCGGCAGCTTTACACCCACGGCATGAACGTTGGCAACGACCACATCGGCTCGCTGGTCAACACCCTGGTGCTTGCCTACGCCGGCACGGCCCTGCCGCTGCTCATGCTGCTGCACATCAACGACGCCGGCTTCCTGCAGACGCTGAACATGGAGATCGTCGCCACCGAGGTGGTGCACACGCTGGTCGGTTCGCTCGGCCTGATCCTGGGCGTACCACTGACCACCCTCATCGCGGCCCTGCTGTTCCGCGGTGACAAGCTGAAGATCAGCGAAGGCGAGCTGGACCACGCGCATCACCACCACTGAGCACTGACGAAACCAAAAGCAGGCCCCGCCTGGCGTTATGCCGGCGGGGCCGTTCTGTTATTGCGTTACGCGAGTCTGCTCAGACCAGATTGCGGCGGATCCGTGACGATACGGAGTCGACGATGATGATGAAGGCGACGATCACGATGAGGAACATCGACACCTCATCCCAGCGGCGGAACTGCAGGCGCTGGATGAGCGGCAGGCCGATGCCGCCGGCGCCCACCAGACCCAGGATCGTGGCTGCGCGCAGGTTGATCTCGAAACGGTAGAGGGTGTTCGACATGAACTCCGGCAGCACCTGCGGTACCACCGAGAACAGGAACACGTGCACGGAGTTGCCGCCGGAAGCACGGATGGCTTCCATGGGGCCGCCGTCGATTCCCTCGATCACGTCAGAGAAGATCTTGCCCAGGTAGCCGATCGAGTGCAGGCCCATCGCCATGATACCGGCTGTGGGGCCAGGGCCGAGGGCTGCGACGAAGATGACTGCCAGCAGTATCTCGGGGAACGTGCGGACGGCCACGAGCAGCGCCTTGCCGGGCATTGCCCAGATGGTGCCGTTCATCAGGTTGGTTGCCGCCAGGAACGACAGCGGGAACGCCAGGAGTGCGCCGAGGAACGTACCCAGGACTGCCATGTAGAACGTCTCCAGCATGGAAGACCAGGCCAGCGGGAACACTTCGGTGGCCGGGCTGACCAGGCCACGCATCAGCGGCACCAGGTTGCGCTGGATGCCGGTCATGAACCGCGACCAGGTCGGCGTGTCCATCGTGACTATCGCCAGGACGAACAGGGCAAGGGCGATGAGGATGCCCACGTTCATGAGGATGCGGCTGCGCTTCACCTCGGGTGGGGGCGCGGGGATGTGCGGGGGAGTTTTCTGTGTTCTGGTCACAAGGGCCTCAGATGAGCTTCGAGCGTGCCCAGACGCTGATGGCGTCGATGATCAGGACAGCCACGAAGATGATGACGATCAGGGCGCCGAGTCCGGAGTAATCGAAGAAGTTCAGGTAACGCTGCAGCAGCTGCCCGATGCCGCCGGCTCCGACGAAGCCGATGACGACAGAAGCGCGCACGTTGATCTCGAACGAGTACAGGATGTAGGACATCATCGTCGCAGCCACCTGGGGCACGACCGCGAACATGATAGTCCGGTTGCGGCCGGCGCCGGTGGCGCGCAGCGCTTCGATGGGACCAGGATCGGCAGCTTCCACGGTCTCGGAGCCGAGTTTCGAGAGCACGCCGATGGTGAAGAACACCAGTGCGAAGACACCCGGCAGCTCGCCCAGGCCGATGACGGCCACGAACAGGGCAGCCCAGAGCATGTCCGGGATGCTGCGCAGTATCGTCAGGATGGTCCGCGCGATGATGCGGACCGGCGTGTTGATGGTCGTGTTCTCTGACGCCAGGAAGATCAGGGGCATCGCGATCAGCGTGCCGATGATCGTGGCGACGTACGCGATCCTGATCGTGTCGACGAGGGGCGGCCAGATCTGGGGCCACGCCGTGAAGTCAGGCGCCAGCCGCGGGAAGAAGTTGAAGAAATCCCGCGCGCCGGTGAACAGCGAGCTGAAATTGAAGCTGACCTGCTGGT
>CALDPK010000266.1 GCA_937911855.1 uncultured Trueperaceae bacterium
AACTGTACGTGCGCCTCGGCAAGGCGAAGGAGACCGACGCCGAAACAATCGAGCAGGGCGTCAGCGACACGATGCACCGCCTCGAGCGCGGTGAACTGCGCGCCGAGGTCGAGCGCGTCGTCCGCTCGCAGCTCGAGACCTTCTGGTCACTCGGCGCCAGCTACGACCTGCTCGTCTGGGAATCGGACGTGGTGGGCAGCGGCTTCCTGGACGCGGGCCTTGAGATCCTGACCAGCGGCGGGCACGCATTCACCCCCGAGGACGGCAAGTACAGCGGCGCACTCGTGATGGACGTGTCCGAGTTCCTGCCCGGGCTCGAGGAACCACTGGTGGTCATCCGGCGCGCTGACGGCAACGCCATGTACGTGGCCAAGGACATCGGCTACCAGTACTGGAAGGTCGGCCTGTTCGAAGGACTGAACTTCGAGGAGTTCGCCGTGCAGCCCGACGGCAGCCGCCTGTTCACCTCCAGCCCCGAAGGCGAGCACACCCCTGAAGGCCGCAGCTTCGCGCACGGCGACCAGGTCATCAACGTGATCGACACGCGCCAGTCGCACCCGCAGGCCATCGTCCGCACCGCACTGGCACTGTCCGGCACCGAAGCCGGCAAAGCCGCCTACGAGAGCTCCCACCACCTGGCGTACGAGGTCGTGACGCTCGAGGGCGAAGCGATGAGCGGCAGGCGGGGCATCACCCTGTCCATCGACGAAGCACTTGCTGAAGCCGTGTCGCGCGCCCGGAACGTGATAGTCGAGAAGAACCCCGAACTCGAGGACGCCGACGTGGTCGCACGTCAGGTGGGCCTGGGCGCCCTGCGCTTCGCGATGCTCAAGAGCGACGCGAAACGCATCATCGACTTCCGCTGGGAGCAGGCGCTGAGCCTGCAGGGCGATTCCGCCCCGTACGTGCAGTACGCGCATGCCCGCGCCAGCCGCATCCTGCGCGGCGCGGAAGCCGCCGGGCTGGACCCTGCCGCTGCCGACTTCAGCAAGGTGGGCGAGCTGGAAGTGAAGCTGGCGCAGGAGATCGCCCGCGTGGATGAGGTCGTGGCGCAGGCCGCGGCGGACCTCGCCCCGCACCAGGTGGCGCAGTACGCACTCGAGCTGGCCAACGCCTGGAACTCGTTCTACAACCACCGCGCAGCGGACGGCCGGCCCGATACTGCCGTACTTAAAGCCGAGACCGGCCTGCGTGAAGCCAGGCTGCAGCTGGTGGCCAGCGTGCGCCGGACCCTCGCCTACAGCCTGGGGCTACTCGGAATCGACGCTCCGCAGGAGATGTAAACCCGCTTAAGCGTCCTGCTTCAGCGCCGCTGCCAGTACTTCAGCGACGTGCTCGGTTGCAACGCCCGTGCCGTCCTTGATCTGGTGGCGGCAGCTGAAACCGCAGGACACCGTGGTGCCTTCGTGCCCGCGGATAGCGGGGAAGAGGCGCTGCTCACCGATCTGCATCGACAGGTCGTGGTGGCTGTAACCGAAGCTGCCGGCCATGCCGCAGCAGCCGGCGTCCAGCTCGTTCACCGTCTCGCTGGTCCATTCCAGTACTGCCTTGGTGCTGCTCGAGCCGATGACCGCTTTCTGCTGGCAGTGGCTGTGCAGCATCACCTCGCCCGGTTGCCTGGTGAAGGCTTCCTTGGGATTGATTCGTCCGGCTGCCCATTCGCGGGCCAGGAACTGGTCGATCATGAACGTGTTGGCTGCTACCTGTTCGGTCTGCTCGCCGGGGATGAGGTCGCGGTAGTCGTCGCGGAAGGCGGTCACGCATGACGGTTCCAGGCCGACTACCGGGATGCTTTCCTCGGCGTAGCGGCTGAGCCGGGCCACGTTGTCTTCGGCCAGTTTCTTGGCGTCGCGCAGAAGGCCCTTCGAGATCTGGGGTCGGCCGCAGCAGCCGTAAGAAACGAGTTCCACTTCGTAATCCAGTGCTTCGAGAACCCTGACGGCTGCCTTGCCGATCTCGGGGTCGTTGTACATGGTCCAGGAGTCAGCGAACAGCGCCACCCGCCGGTCGCCATGCTTCGCTTCAGGTGCCTTGCGCTTGCGCCACCAGCTGCCGAAGTCCTGGCGGGCGTAGCGGGGCAGGGTGCGGCGCCTGTCGATGCCGGCGGTGCGCTGCATGAGCCAGCGGACCGGGGCGAGCGGCAGGAATGTGTTGGCGACCGGCGCGAGCTTCTGACCCAGGGGCGCGACCCTGGCGGCGTTGCCGAGTGCGAGCGTCGGCAGTGAGACGCCGTGCTCGTCATGCCAGTGCTGCAGGAACTCGTACTTCAGTTTCGCCATGTCCACCTGGCTGGGGCATTCAGCTTTGCAGGCCTTGCATTCCAGGCACAGGTCGAGTGCTTCCTTGACTTCCTTGCTGGCGATGCCGCCGGGCAGGCGGCCGTTGAGTGCCATGCGCAGCACGTTGGCGCGGCCGCGGGTTGAGTGCATTTCATCGCGCGTGGCCATGTAGCTTGGGCACATGGTGCCCACGTCGACCTTGCGGCAGGCGCCTACGCCCACACAGGCTTCGGCTGCTGCCAGCATGCCGCCTTCTTCAGCGAATGCGAAGTGAGTCTTGAGCGTGTCCCGCGGGTAGGTAGGCCCGAAGCGCAGGTTATCCGTCATGGGTGGCGAGTCCACGATTTTGCCGGGGTTCATGAGCCAGTCGGGGTCGAAAGCGAGTTTTACCTGACGGAAG
>CALDPK010000267.1 GCA_937911855.1 uncultured Trueperaceae bacterium
CATCAGCCTGAGTGCCCTCAAATCGAACCTGGCCGTGATCCGCGCCCAGGTAGCTCAGGGCACTCGCGTCATGCCTGTCCTCAAGGCTGACGCCTACGGTCATGGAGCCGTTCCGGTCGCGGTTGCCCTGACGGAAGCCGGCGTGGACTGGCTGGCGGTTGCCACGCCGGAGGAACTGCTGGAACTGCGTTCAGCAGGCATCAGTGCCAACCTGTTCCTGCTCACCGCTGTCCTGGAGCAGGGAGCTGAACTCGCTGCTGCGGGCGCGGTGTTCCCGCTCACAGACCATGCTGCCCTGGACCGGTTTATCCACTGGAGGCTGCCGCGCGGAACCAGGCTGCACCTGAAAGTCGACACGGGACTGAGCCGCATGGGGCTGCCCCCGGCACTGGCTGCCGGTCTGGCCGTCCGGGCCGAGCGGGCCGGTTTCAGCGTGGAGGGCGTCTGGACCCACTTCGCTTCGTCAGAGACTGACCGCGCCCTGACGGTGCTGCAGCTGGAGCGTTTCCTGGAAGCCGTGGCCCTGCTCCGCGCGCACGGCCTTGAACCGCCGCTGAAGCACGCCAGCAACTCCGGGGCCATCCTGACCATGCGGGAGGCGCACCTGGACATGGTGCGCCCCGGGCTGATCACCTACGGCTACAATCCCCTGGAGTCAGAGACGCCGGCCACGGGGCGGCTTACGACGGCACTGGAACTGAAAGCCCGGGTCACACAGTCCAAACGGGTTCACACAGGCACCGGTCTCTCCTACAACCACATCTGGACTGCCACCCACCCCACGAACATCGCCACGGTCAGGCTGGGTTATGCCGACGGCTTCCGCCGCACACTGTCAGGCATGGCGTGGGCATGGGCACGCGGCCGCCGGCTGCCCCTGCGGGGTCGCATCGCGATGGACCAGGTCCTGGTCGACACCGGCGACGTGGAACTTGAACCGGGCGAAGAGGTGACCTTCATCGGAGGCCAGGGACCAGGCGCCGATGAACTCGGCAGCCTCGCCGGCACGAACGCGTACGATATCCTGACGTCGCTTGGCCGGCGCGTGAAGCGGCTGCACAGCCCTGACTGACCGCGCGCCAGAGCCTGTAAGACCGCAGGAGTAAAGAATGTACCTAGCAATCGCCGGCAACATCGGCTCGGGCAAATCAAGCCTGACCGGACTGCTTTCAGAACGTTATGGGCTCAAGCCCGTCTATGAAGCGGTTGACGAGAACCCTTACCTCGCAGACTTCTATGAACGCATGGACCTGTACGGTTTCCATTCGCAGATCTTCTTCCTGGCCCGCCGCCTGAAGCAGCACCTGAATCAGGTCAACCCGGGCCAGCACGTGGTTCAGGATCGGACGGTGTATGAGGACGCGGCGGTGTTCGCGACCAACCTGCACCGCCAGGGCATCATGACGGACCGTGACTTCCACAGCTACTGGGACCTGTTCGAAGCCGTCAGCCTGGCTCTCAGGCCGCCCGACCTGCTCGTCTACCTGCAGGCTGACCTGGCCAAGCTGCGCCAGCAGATCCGGCTGCGCGGCCGCGAATTCGAAGCGGACATAAGCGACGAGTACCTCACCCAGCTGCACGTGCTTTACGAGGAGTGGATCGCGGGTTACGACGCCAGCAAGGTGCTGATAATCCAGAGCAGCGATCTGGACTTCGTGAACGACCCTTCCGACCGGGAATACGTGTTCTCGCTCCTCGAGCAGCACGGACTGTCCACCCCGATACTGTGAGGCACGGGTGAAACTGCGCGAACTGCTCAAAAGGGCGCTCGCACTGGACTGGTCCGGTGCTGATCCCGAGATCAGGTCAGTCGTGCAGGATCACAGGCGCAGCCAGCCCGGAACGCTGTTCGTGGCCCGGGCCGGCGCACGGCACGACGGCCGGAAACTGATCGCGGAAGCAGCCGCGCTCGGGGCAGTGGCAGTGGTCGCAGAAGACTCACCCCTGCTGGCTGGCTCGCCGCTGCCGGTCATCCTGGTCGCTGACGCAGAAGCCGTGACCGGCCCGCTTGCTGCAGCCCTGCTGGGTGACCCGTCACAACACCTGACCGTCACCGGTGTCACGGGCACGGACGGCAAGACCTCGACGTCTTACCTGCTGCGGCACCTGCTGACGGGCCAGTACCGCACGGCCCTGATCAGTACGGCCGGCGTGCACGACGGCTTGCGCGAACTGCCCACCGAGGGCCATTTCACGACTCCCGAGGCGCCGGAGGTGCAGGCGCTGCTCGCCGCCGCGCGGGACGCCGGAAGCAGCCACGTGGTGCTTGAATCCAGTTCGCATGCCCTGGACCGGCACCGGCTTGCCGGCGTCAGTTACGACCTGGCGGTATGGACCAACCTCAGCGAGGAACACCTGGACTGGCACGGCACCCTGGAGAACTACCTGCTGGCCAAACGGAGCCTGGTGGAACGCGCCCGGGTGGCCGTGCTGAACATCGACGATTCAAACTTCGCGCGTTTCGCAGAGAAGGCGGAGCGGGTCATCAGCTACGGCCTTGCCGAAGGCGCGGACTGGCGGGCCACGGACATAAGCGAGACTCCCGCGGGCCTGCAGTTCACCGTCCGGGCAGTCGGGACTGACTGGCCGGTGACACTGCCCATGCTGGGCGACTTCAACGTGCATAACGCGCTGGCGGCCCTTGCGGCTGCGGCAGAGCTTGGCGTGGATGCGAATGCGGCCGCCAGCCGCCTGGCTGATTTCTCCGGAGTTCCCGGCCGCATGCAGCTGGTACAGACCGCACCGTTCAGCGTGCTGGTTGATTTCGCCCACACCCCGCCGGCACTTCAGAAAGCCCTGGCCGCCGTCCGCAAGGTGACGGCCAGGCGCCTGCTGCTGGTGATCGGAGCAGCAGGCGAACGCGACCACCGCAAACGCTCCGCCCTGGCTGCCGCAGCTGTCCGCGGTGCCGACCTGGTCGTATTCACTGAAGAGGATTCCCGCAGCGAGGACACGGACACGATCCTGTCGGAGCTCCAGGAGGGCGCGCTTCAGGCTGGGGCGAAGCCGGGCCAGTTCGTACTGCAGCCCGACCGGCGCGAGGCCATCCGGGCCGCCTTGACCGCTGCCCGACCGGGCGACCTGGTACTGCTGGCGGGCAAGGGAGTCGAGAAGACGCTGGAGCGGGCAGATGAGACGCTCGACTGGAACGAGACCGCCGTGGCGGAAGAAATACTGGCCGCGCTGTAAGCCTGTAAGCTTGACGCATGCAACCTGCTGATTTCATCCTGGCCAAACGCCGGGGCGAGGAACATTCCCGCGAAGCACTCGAACAGTTCCTGGGCGGCGTAACCAGCGGCGACACGGCCGATTACCAGCTGTCCGCCTGGCTCATGGCGGTGTGCCTGAACGGCATGACCGACCGCGAGACCGCCGACCTGACGCTTGTGATGGCGGAATCAGGCGAGATGCTCGACCTGTCCGCACTGCCTCACACGGTGGACAAGCATTCCACCGGCGGCGTCGGCGACAAGACCAGCCTGGTGCTGGCACCCCTGCTCGCCGCTGCCGGCGCAACCGTCGCCAAGATGAGCGGCCGGGGCCTCGGCCACACCGGCGGGACCATCGACAAGCTCGAGAGCATCCCCGGCTTCCGCGCCGAGCTCGAGGACGATGAGTTCATGAAACAGGCCCGGGAACTGGGCGTGGCCATCACGGGCCAGTCAAGGAACCTGGCTCCCCTGGATGGCGTGCTGTACGCGCTGCGCGACGCCACCGGGACCGTCCGCTCGGTTCCGCTCATCGCCAGCAGCATCATGAGCAAGAAGCTGGCAGGCGGGGCGCGGTCGCTCGTACTGGACGTGAAGGTCGGCGCGGGAGCCTTCATGAAGACGGTCGCTGAAGCCCGCGAGCTGGCGGAAGCCATGCTGCGGATCGGCCGGCACGCGGGGCTGTCGGTGCGGGCGGTGCTGTCAGGCATGGAAGAGCCGCTGGGCTTCGAGATCGGCAACGCCGGCGAAGTCAACGAGGCGCTGGCCTGCCTGCGCGGGGAAGGACCTGCCGACCTCGAGCTCCTGTCCGTCGAACTGGCGTTCCAGGTTCTGGCCGCGAGCGGCCTGACTGTGTCGCGCGAGAAGCTGACCGGAATGCTTCACGACGGGAGCGCCTGGCAGCGCGCCCTGGACTGGATCGCCGCCCAGGGTGGCGACACAGCCGCCCTGGCTGACCTGGCGCTCGCCGCCGGCACCGAGTACGTGCGCGCGCACAGGGCTGGCGTGCTGGCGGAACTGGACGCCGAGAAGATCGGGCAGGCCGTCTCCGTCCTGGGCGGAGGACGCAGGCGCAAGGGTGACACCATCGACCACGGTGTGGGCGTGCGGCTGCTGCGCAAGGTGGGCGAGGAGGTCACTGAAGGTGAACCGCTCATGCTGGTCAGGCACAGGGACGGGCGCGGCCTGGACGCCGCACTCGAACTGCTGGCTGCCTCCGTCGTGATGGGCGGACACGTGAAGCAGCCCGAACTGATAATCGACGTAATCAGCGACTGAGTCTGGCAGCCCGGTCGTCTGCTACGATTCGGGGGCCCGCGCACCGCGGGCAGACAGGAGACAGAATGCACGAGTCTGACGACCTTGAACCTGCTGAAGGAATGAGCACCCCGGAGAGCGGCACCGGCTTCGAAGAGAGCGCGGCGGGCGAACCGACCCGCTCCGGTTTCGTGGCGATACTGGGCAAGCCGAACACCGGCAAGTCCACACTGCTGAACACGCTGCTCGGCGTGAAGGTTTCACCCATCACACCCAAACCGCAGACCACACGCCGCGGCGTGCGCGGCATCTACACGGTCGACAAGACGCAGATAGTCTTCGTCGACACCCCCGGTTACCACCGCAGCTCATCCGCCACTGCCCTTGACGAGTTCATGCACCGCGAAGTCCGCGGCGCACTGGTGGACGTTGAAGCGATCCTGTGGGTGGTTGACCTGCGCCGTCCGCCGGGTGAGGAAGACCGCGAAGTCGCCCGGCTCCTTCAGGGAATCGATCCCGATACGCCCGTATGGCTGATCGGCAACAAGGTGGACGCTGCGAAGTATCCCGAGGAAGCCCTGGGACTGTACGCGGACCTTGCGAAAGTTGCCCGCCAGATCCCCATCTCGGCCATGAACGATCCGGAAGCCGTCTACGACCTGCGCGAAGACCTGCTGGAAATGATGCCGGAAGGCCCGCTCTACTACCCGGACAACATCCGCAGCGACCAGTCCCGCTCGGACTGGGCCAGCGAGCTCATCCGCGAAAGCGCCATGATCCAGCTGCGGGAGGAACTCCCTTACAGCGTGGCAGTGCAGGTGACCGACTGGAAAGAGGCTGAAAGCAAGGAACGGCCCATCGTCATCAGCGCGGAGATCTGGGTTGAACGCATGAACCACCGGCCGATGGTCATCGGCAAGGGCGGCAAGATGATCCGCGAGATCGGCCGCAACGCACGCCGACAGCTTGAGATCTTCCTGGACCACCAGATTTACCTGGAGCTTGAAGTGGTAGTCCGCCGTGACTGGCGTTCAGACCGTGAGTCACTCCGGGAGCTTGGACTGGAGAGCTGAATTGCCCATAGCTGCAAGGTGGAGGAGTCTCGACAGCCTGCCCGGGCCGCGTGGCCGCGACCGGATGCCGGGCGTGTACGAACTGGCTGACGAGGACCGGAACATCATCTACATCGGCATGAGCAGGAGCGACGTGCCGGGCAGGCTGCGCCAGCACCTGTCCCGGCCCGGCCCGATAAGGGAACGCGCCAGGTGGTGGCGTTATGAATACTCGCGGGTACCGGCAGCCGAGGAAGCGCGGCTGCTGGCGGAGTTCAACGACCGGCACGGCTGTCTGCCCCAGTGCAATACCGCGAAGCCCCTGGAGCGAAACGCAGCGCGCCGTTACGGTGAACTGAGCGGTTCGGAGTGAGTGGTTCATAAGTAACCAGCTACAGGCCAGGCAGGCAATTTTCTGTGGTGACTGACACTTGTTGGCTCTCATAGCCCGTGCTATAACCGTTTGAGTAGCGATGGCAAAAGTATTTTTCTCGCTTACCGACGGAGGGTATAACATGCGTAAACTGATCATCTCGGTAATGGCTTTCTTCGCAATCGGACTGGGTACTGCCCAGGCACAGGACGCTTTCGGCACCACGGTCGCCCTGAGCCCCGATTATTACGGCGGTATCTCTGCCGGTGTCACTGGTGGGGACGCTGCGTTCTACCTGCACTTTGGTATCAGTGACCTGATCACCCAGGGTGTCGGCACCCGTTTCTCTGTCGGTTACCACGGTGGTTCGATGGGCCTCGCAGCTGACGTCATCGCCAACCTGCCGGTCAACACCGGCAACGCTCCGCTGGGCATCTACGCCGGCGCTGGCCTCGGCCTCGGTTTCCACCGTGCCGGTACCAACGTCAGCCTGGGTCTCCTGGTGGGTGCCGAGTACCGCTTCCCCAACTTCACTGAAGGCGGCCTGTTCCTGGAGTTCGGCCCCGCATTCAGCCTGAGTGGGGCCGGCACGGCCTTCAACCTCAAGGGTGGCTTCAACTACCACTTCTGACCGCAACTGAACAGCGTGCTTGACAAAAGCACTGCGGGGAAACCGGATTCCGGTTTCCCCGCTTCTT
This sequence comes from uncultured Trueperaceae bacterium, assembly GCA_937911855.1. Classification (GTDB taxonomy): domain Bacteria; phylum Deinococcota; class Deinococci; order Deinococcales; family Trueperaceae; genus CALDPK01. The sequence goes on from CALDPK010000267.1 coordinate 6,590, forward strand.
TCTGTCTGGTTGCCGCGAACGGCGACGTTCAGCCGCAGGCGTACAGGACGCGCGAGATCGCGTCGATGTACCCGCTCTCCTTCAGGCCACGCTTGCGGATCGAGAAGCCGGGCGGGTAGCGCGTCGGTTCGACGGTGAACGGCAGCTCCTTGACCAGGCGGGCGTCGTAGTCGACAGTCTCCGTGCCGAAGGCGATCTCGATGTCGGTCATGTGTTCCTTGATGGTCACGACGCCCTTGGCGCCGGCGAGCAGCCTGAGCCTGACCAGGTCGACGAACGCCTTGACCTCGGAAGGCATGGGGCCGAACGTTTCGCGCATCTCACGACCGATCCTGCCGACCTCAGCGAGGCTGGCAGTCTCCGCAAGCCGTCCGTAAAACGCGATGCGCTGGTCATCATCCTGGATGTAGGCGGGCGTGAGGCGGGCGTCGATGTTCAGGTCGATGGCGACTGCCGGCCGCTCCTCCGCCTGCCGCTCGCCCTTGAGTTTCGCGATCTCCTCCGCCAGCATCTCGGTATAGACCGCCAGCGAAACAGCACTTATCTGGCCATGCTGCTCCGGACCCAGCAGGTTGCCGACGCCGCGGATCTCCATATCCTTCTCGGCCAGCATGTGACCGCTGCCAAGGTCATTCAGTTCCGCGATGGCGTACAGGCGCCGCTGGGCATCCTCGGTGAGCCGGCCCGGGTAGAACAGGTACGCCCACGCTTCGGTCTGACGCCGGCCCACGCGGCCACGCAGCTGATACAGCTGCGCCAGCCCCAGCCGGTCGGCCCGCTCTATGACGAGCGTGTTCGCCCCGCTGACGTCAAGGCCGGATTCGACGATGGTCGTGGCCAGCAGCAGGTCATAGGCACCGTCACCGAAGTTGACCATGACTTCCTCGATGTCACGTGTCTCCATCTGCCCGTGCACCACGCCGATGCGGATTTCCGGCACCAGCTGCTGCAGGGTGCGGGCGCGCATGCTGATCGAGCCGACGCGGTCGTATATGTAATAAACCTTGCCGCCCCGCTCGAGTTCGTGCATGATCGCGGCCCTTACGGCCAGCGCGTCGTAAGGCTGCAGGACCGTCTGGATGGGCTTGCGGCCCTCGGGTGGGGTCATTATGCGTGAAACGTCCCGGAGGCCCACCAGGCTCATGTACAGCGTCCGTGGGATGGGTGTGGCGGACAGTGACAGCACGTCGATGTTGGCGCGCAGCGCCTTGAGGCGTTCTTTCTGCGCGACGCCGAAGCGGTGCTCCTCATCGATGACGAGCAGCCCGGGATCCTTGAACTTGATGTTCTCCGACAGAAGCCGGTGGGTGCCGATGACTATGTCGATGGTCCCGGCCGCAAGACCCTTGAGTATTTCCGTTGCTTCCTTGTCCGTCTGGAACCTCGACAGCAGGCTCACCGTGACCGGCAGGTCCCTGAAACGCTCGAGGAAGGTGTCATGGTGCTGCCGCGCCAGAATGGTTGTGGGCACCAGGATGGCCACCTGCTTCGAATTGCCGACCGCGCGGTGGGCGGCCCTGATGGCCACTTCCGTCTTGCCGAAGCCCACGTCACCCGAGACGAGCCGGTCCATCGGCACCGGTTTCTCCATGTCAGCCAGGGTCGCTTCGATCGCGCTGGCCTGGTCGCGGGTGAGTTCGAACGGGAAGTTCGCTTCGATGAGCGCGTCCCACTCCGGCACGGGAGGCAGCGGGAAGCCTTCGGTAACCTGCCGTTCTGCGTACGTGCGCAGCAGTTTGCCGGCCAGCTCCTGGGCGCTTGCCCGGGCCCGCTCGCGGGCGCGGGACCATTCGTTGGTACCCAGGGTCGACAGCCGGGGCGGATCATCGGTCGTACCCGGGTGACGCCTGAGCAGCGGCAGCAGTTCCACCGGCAGGTACAGCCTGCCTTCACCGGCGTAGCGCATGATCAGGTAGTCGCGGGTCACGCCGACCACCTTGCGGGGTTCCAGGCCTTCGAACATGCCGATGCCATGGTCAGGGTGGATCAGGTAATCACCTTTGGCCAGCTGGGCGGCGTCCCGGACGCTGCGGCCAGCCAGCCGGCTCAGGCGGCGGCCGCCCTGGCTGCCGTACAGCAGCTCCTCGCTGATGACCACCACGCCGGCTTCACGGTCCAGGAAACCGCCGGTGACGCCCGGAGCGAGTTTGAGCGTGAGCGCCCCGGGCTCGCCGGGTACGGCTCCTTCAGCCCACCGGACCGGCAGGTCTTCCAGGCTTCTCGCCGCCAGGAAAGTACCGGTCCGTTCGAAGTTGAGCATCACGTTCACGGACAGGCCCTGTTTCAGCCACTTCTCGCTGTCCGCCCGGAATTCCGTCAGCCTGCCGCGGTAATGCCCCAGGGTTTCCACGTCCGGCGCAAGCTCTTCAAGGTCGAGGTGGTCCCGGCCGAACGACGTGATCTTGCGGCCTTCCAGCAGCGCGTAGAGCCTGGCGGCAGCGTCTTCGCCGAGCTCACCGGGGATCAGTTCTGGTACGTCCAGAAAAACCCGGCCCGGCAGGTGCTCGATCAGCGCGGTATCCCATGGCGCGCCTTCTGTGTCGTCGGTCACCTCAAGGGGACCCAGCTCCCACATCTGCACTTCGCGGTCCTGGCGCAGCAGCCGGTCGATCTCGTCACCGAAAAACTCCAGCCTGAGTTCCGAGCCGGGGTCTTCTGTGGCCATGATCGACACAGTGTCACCCCGCACGCTGAAGCCGGGGGTGGTATCCCGCTCGAAGCCGAGCATCACCAGGCGTTCCAGCAGTTCCTCGCGCGGGATGACGTCGCCACGTTCGAGCAGCAGCGAGTAGGTCGCAGGTTCCCGCGGGAACGCCTTGAGCGCGTGAGTTACGTCCAGGACCACCTTGTCGGCCCGCTGCGGCCAGTCGGCAAGCTCGGGATTGACGCTGGTGCGGCCACCGAACGCCTCGCCGGAACGGAACATGGGCAGGCGTTCAGCAGTCGTCAGCAGGACGGCTGGTCCGGCCTCGGCCATGAACAGCTGCAGCCGTCTGGCGGCGGGCAGTGCAAGTATGCGGGTCGATTCCTGGGGCTTTGTGGCTGTCTCTGTCATGGCAAAACGGCGCGGACTGAAATCCGGCAACCTGAGAATTCTACTTCAAGTCGCCCTTGCGGACCGTCAGCGAGAACTCGTAGGCATCGTTGCGGCTGGCGCCGGCGAGCAGGAGCGCCTCACGGACTTCGCGCCGGCCGAGTCCCGCGCCACTCAGCAGCTCAGCCAGTTCCCGGATCCGGGCGATGTCGGCTCCCGCCTGCGGCTCGTCGCTGGCAGCGACGCAGATGACGTACTCACCGCGCGCTTCGGATTCACCAGCGAGTACGGCCAGCTCACCGAGCGTTCCGCGCAGTGTCTCCTCGAACTTCTTGCTGAGCTCACGGCTGACCGAGGCGCGCCGCCCGTCACCGCAGACTGCAGCCAGGTCAGTAAGCGTCGCCTGCACCCGCTGCGGAGCTTCATAGATTATGGACGTGCCCCTCGCCGCCGCGATCTGGGCGAGCCGCTCGTTCCTTGCGCTGCCCTTGCGCGGCAGGAACCCTTCGAACGTGAAGCGGGCAGTGTCCAGCCCTGAGAGGACCAGCGCCGGGACGAACGCGGTTGCGCCCGGCAACACTTCAACTTCAAGCCCGCGCGCGAGCGCCATTCGGACGAGTTCCGCGCCCGGATCGCTTATGCCGGGAGTGCCCGCGTCGGTGATGAAAGCCAGGGTGCCTTCGCCGTCCAGCAGTCTGGGCGCCCGTTCAGGGATGGTGTGGGCGTCCAGCCTGACCAGCGGCCTGCCAATGTTCAGGTGCGTCAGCAGGTTCGCGCTGCGCCGGGTGTCCTCGGCGGCAACCGTTTCGGCTGCCTGCAGCACTTCGACTGCGCGGGTGGTGATGTCACCCAGGTTGCCTATCGGCGTGGGAACCAGGACCAGCCGGGCCACGATCAGTCGGCAAGCCCGAATACCGACAGGCGGCTCAGCTGCGTGCTGGGGTAGTAGAACGCCAGGATCTCGTCGTAAGCGTGGCCCGCGTGCGCCAGGCTGCGCGCGCCGTACTGGCTCATCCCCACGCCATGACCCCAGCCGTCGCCGCTTACCGACAGGGGGCCGGTGACCGTCAGCCGCGTCGATTTGAGTCCGACTCCCCGCAGCAATGCCGTCGTCTCGTTGCCATGGAACTGCGCCGTGCCGGAAGTGCCGCGCACCTGCAGCCCGTCCACCCGGCCCGAGGCAGTGAACGACAGGACGGTCAGGCCGGTGGGCGTGCCGATCTCGAAGCCTGCTGCGCGTACTGCGCTTGCCAGCTGCACCGGGTCGATGGCGAAGGACCAGCGCCGGTGCGGCGTGTCCGCCTGAACGTCGGCGCGGGCCTGCAGGTACGGGAGGTCTTCACCCCACACTTCGGAGCTCGAGGCGAGCACCCCGCCTGAATCGGAGTGGTAGTAGGTGCGGGCGAACGTGCCGCCGTAAGTCAGGACGAGTCCGCGGGTGTCTGCGATCGCCTGGTCGCTGAGCGGGTTCTCGAGGGCGGTGCCGCTGTACACCTGGCAGTGGGTCGTTGCGCAGATGTCGTAGTCGCTTTGCGGCTCCAGGCTGTTGAGCACGTAGGAGCGGGCGGCGATCGCCTGCGCGGCGCGGCTCTCGCTCTCGCGGACGAACCAGGACGGCCTCATGCCGGGCTTCTCGCTCGGGCGTACGACCGTCGGCCTGAACGGTGGCGTGAACCTGAGCAGCCGTCTGCGGGCCACGGGCTCGGCCATGCTGGCCAAGGAGCTGGACCGCTCCCGCGAATGGGCGACGTTCCTCTCCGCCGCCGTCGATAATCACCTCG
>CALDPK010000268.1 GCA_937911855.1 uncultured Trueperaceae bacterium
CAATAGTCTTGATTGATTCCGTTTCCGCATCGTACCGAAGTCCTAAGGTGGCAATCTCAAACATCAGCATGTTGTTGATGTCGTAGCGTATCGTGTTCCTGCACCTCGTCGACCGCAATTCCCATATTCCGGAACGTGGTCCTGACGCCACCGTAGAAATCGGTATCACTACCCCAGTGCCAGTAGCGCTGTTAATCATGACAACATTCGAGCCTTGCAGGTGGCGCGCGTCCGGCATCTGCACCAAGAACTTGCGTTCGAACGGAAAATCATTGAGGGATGTTGGTTGCAGTACAGTGTGTCCCGCACCTCCAGTAAGCAGCATGAACGATACCTGCGTGTTCGACGGACTATAAGGCGTACCGGTAATGCTGCCGAAGACTGCACTCCGCAGGTCTTGGGTCATAACTTCCACGATGCGCCTGAGCTTGCCCTGGGTTGTGGTCACAGCCTCCTGTTCAGCCTGTACCCGCAGGCTGCCGTTGATTGCTGCATACGCGATGGTCAGTACGACTGCAAATACGGCCATAGCAACGAGTAGCTCGACCATAGAAATACCTGAACTGGAGCGGCGCTTCATTAACCTATCCCCGGAAGCGGTCCGGGAACCGCTTCGGTCGTGTCGACGTCTGGGCCAATCGTTTGGGCCGTCACACAAGTTTCACCTGGCGGAGCCATCCAGCAGACGTGCACTGTATACATGGGCATCTCAACACTGTGGAGAGTGGCTAAGGATGTGACCTGTACCGTCGCTCGGTACAGGGCGGGTTCGGCCCGGCCGGATTCCGTTGCCAGCTCAAGAAAGTGGCCACCCAGTTCACCATAATCCCACGACAAGCCCTCTTTTTGAAAGAGGATCTCATCCCCACCAGCAACGAGGCGACCCAAGTAATTCAGCACCTGTGTTGCCTGGGTACGCCCACCGGAGGTGGCGTTGTTACGAACACTGCTGAGAGTCGCGGTAGAAATAACAGCCACCACAACTCCCAATATGGACAAAGCTATCAGAACTTCAACCAATGTCAGCCCGACACGATTAGTATTCACCGAGCCTCGACCTCTCCTATGACGGAAAATTCCAGTGCCAACCGTCGTCCATCCGCTTCAACCCAATACTGTCCAGGTGCGGGGACGAACTCAGGATCAATCTTCCCTGGGGAAGTAAAAACAAGTACAGTGCCCTCAGGTAGGTTCGAGTCGAGACCTGGTGGCAGTTGCTCCCGCCGGATTACGTTCCCATCCGCATTTCCCACGCGGAGTAACAATTCAGAATTCTCGTGCGTGAGGAACACGGGTCTGCCTCGGGCTGCTGCAGCCGTGGCTCCCTGCCACGACGCTTGACGCAAGGAATTGACGGCTGCACGTTCCTGTTGACTCGTGAGCGCCTGTCGTCCATTGAAGACGCCAATCGCCAGAATGATTCCAATGATTGCGACGATTATTAGCAACTCAATCATTGTGAATCCGGCGTTTGCGCCAGGCGACTTGATGGGAGACAACTGCCTCATGACATTAGACTATCGTGCTGAGCATTACGGAATGCTGACAACTCCTGTTGCAGTAGCTGCCAGCATACTACCTCAGAAGTACGATTCTAGCGGCTGTTCAATGCTCAGATATCATCAAACCCGTCATCCGCCCCAACTTTGGCGTACTGCCTGACTTTCTGCTCGAAGAAGTCGGTCTTGACGCCATCGAAGTTGTCGACGTACGCCTTGATCCACGGCATGGAGTTCTGACTGACGCCGTCGTAGATCTCGTCCAGGCCGAGCATGCCGACCATCTTGTTGGCACGGTACTTCACGTACTCGCCGAACTCGGCCAGGTCGATGCCGGGCAGTGGGCGCAGGAGCGGCTCGGAAAGCAAAAGTTCGCCGTCCACAGCGTTCTCGAACGACTCCAGGATGTACTGCTCCAGCCCGTGCGTATGCATCTCGGGGTTCTCGGCCAGGACGGCCCGGATGAGCTCGGTCTGGAACTTGGTGTGGACGAGTTCGTCCTTGTTGATGTAGCTGATGATCGTGCTTGTGCCGACCATTTTGCCTTCGCGGGCCAGGTTGTAGAAGAACGCGAACGCACCGTAGAAGTGGATGCCCTCGAGGATGAGGCTCTGCACGAGTGCACGCACGTACGTCTCGGCCGTCGGATAATCGAAGAAGGCGTCGTACGCCTGCATGATGGGCCGGTTGCGCTCGTGGATCGCAGTGTTGGTGCGCGCGTCCTCGAACACCTGCCATTCGCCCTTCCAGTCGGTCAGGCTGCTCAGCACGTACGAGTAGCTCTGATTGTGGATGACTTCCTGCTGTGCGATAAAGATCAGGTTCGACTGGGCAGCGGGGTCGGTGGTGAAGTCGGCGAGCTTGAACAGCAGGCGCGCCTGCGGGGCGTCGAGCGTCGCCAGCAGGCCGATCATGAAGTTGAAGGCGCGCTTCTCGTCGGCGCTGAGTGACTTGTAACTGCGCTGGTCATCATTCAGGCTGACTTCTTCAGGAATCCAGAAGTTGCCCTTGAGCTGCTTGTAAATCCGGTTGAAACTCGGATAAGCGATGTCGTCCCAGTTGAGGATGCCCGAGGCGTCGCCGTTGACGATGCCCGTGCTCTTGTTGGGTTTGACTGGTTCTAAAATCCGGAGTTTCTTCAGCTTAGACATGTTGGCCATTCTAGCCGAAATCGAATCGAAGGTACAGCATCTGGCAGGCACGCCACCTTCAGGTACAAGAAATGGCCTTGGAAACGGCGGGTGGCAGCACATTAAGAAAATCTGAACCGAACTGCGCTTCTGCAGACTTTCCTGCAAACGAGGCGCTGCTACCGTGCGCAGCAGGAGGCAGCAATGAAACTTAAATCCCTGGTCAAGGCTGGCAGCATCGCAATTTTAGCCACCGTGCTCGCGGCCTGCAGTGCGGGCGGTGGCGACGGTGGTGGCGGAACTGGCTCTGCAGCCATATCGGGCACGATTTACTTGCCCGGCAGCTTCTCCACCAATGAGTCTGTCGAGGCCGCTGAAATCGAGCTCCAGCGCGTCGCAGGTGCGGAGTCACTCCCCACAGGACTGTCCGGCAGTGCGGAAAGCAGCCTGCCCCTGCTCGACGCAGACAGCGTTCCCGCTGTAGGGCAAACGTCGGGCGAAACCGTAAGGGCAGGCGAGGTCATCGTCAAGTTTGCTTCGTCCACGCTCTTCAGTCAGGCTGAACTTGGCACGCTGTCAGTGGATGGCGTGGCCCTGACACACGCAGTCGCGTCGGAGAGCGGCCGGCACCTGTACCGCGCCGAAGACCTGACGGCGGCTGAAACAGTGGCTCTCGCGGAGGAGCTCCGGGCCCAGCCCAACGTCGAGAATGCCATTCCGAACTATATTCTGCACAGTTTCGCGCGGCCCACCGATCCGCTCTACGGTGCCCAGTGGCATTACGGCGTCATAAACATGGAGGCGGCCTGGGACGTCACCACCGGCTCGAATTCCGTGACGGTGGCCGTCGTAGACACGGGCAGCATCCCCCATAGCGACCTGACTTTCGTCGGCGGTTACGACTTCATCAGCGACGCCAGCTCAGCGGGCGACGGTGACGGCCGGGATGGGAATCCCACAGATGAAGGGGAAAACACCAATTATCACGGTGCGCACGTTGCCGGTACGATCGGCGCCAACACCAACAACAACCGTGGTGTCGCTGGTGTCAACTGGAACGTGAACCTCGTTGCTGTCCGCGCCCTCGGCCGCAATGGTGACGGCGCGATGTTCGACATCCTTGATGGCGTCGAATGGGCTGCGGGTCGGCTTCCCGGTCTTCCGAATCCAAATCCGGCCAGAATCATCAACCTGAGTCTCGGCGCCTCGGTCGGGGAGAGCTGTTCGGCCGTCCTGGGTGGTGACACCAGTTTCTTCACTGACCTGGCTAATGCAGGGATCGTCGTGGTAGCAGCTGCGGGTAACGAAGGGCAGGACACCAGCGGCGTCTTCCCGGCAAACTGCCCGGGCGTGATCACGGTCGGCGCAACCGGTCAGAACAACCAGCGTCCTGCTTACTCAAACTACGGAGCAGAAGTGGACCTGATGGCTCCTGGCGGTGACCCCAACGCCAGCTTCGTGTGGGATGGCCGTGAAAGGCCGCTGGCGGTACTCAGCACCGTGCTGGACGAAAACGGTGCCGAGAGCTACGGCTGGCAGATCGGCACCTCCATGGCCGCACCTCATGTGACCGGTGTTATCGCCCTCATGCGCGCCCAGAATCCGGGACTGTCGTTCAACCAGATTCTCACCAGGCTGCGCTCGACCACCTCCGATCCCGTCTGCAGCTTCGGCTGCGGCGCAGGCTTGATTGATGCGGCTGCAGCGCTCGGCTCTTCTGCCGGCGAGCCGGAGCCGCCACCCCCAACCAGAGACGCTGCGGTGTACCTCCTGCTGAGCAGGTGTGACTCTGCCGCCTGTGGCACCGCAACTCCCTGGTACTACGCTGCCTTCGAAGACGTGGCGGACACCAGCCTGCCGTATTCCCTCACCGGACTTGAACCTGGCGACTACACCGTGCAGGCCTGGCAGGACCTGGACGGTGGAACCAACCTGGATGTGAACCCGCCTGTCTTTGACATCGACGATTCAGAACCATGGGGCCGCTACCCCGGCAGGGTGACTTTGCTTGCCGGCCAAGAGGTTTCAGATATCGACATCTTCCTCGACCCCGCGACTGACTGAGCATCCGTAGCGCAGGAGGGGCCCGCCGGTGTGAACGGCGGG
>CALDPK010000269.1 GCA_937911855.1 uncultured Trueperaceae bacterium
GCAGCAGGCGATCGAGGCGCCCCGCTGGCTGATGGGCCGCACGTGGGGCACCGACACGAGCAGCCTGACGCTCGAATCACGGATCGGCGACGAGACCGTACGCGAACTGAAGCTCAGGGGTCAGCTTGTCAGCATGGTGGGCGCCTGGGACGGAACCCTGGGTCACGCCCAGGCCATCTTCGTCAACCAGGAGACCGGTTTCTACGAAGGCGGGGCGGACCCGCGCGGCGACGGCTCGGCTGCCGGCCGGTTACCGTCCAGTTTCGGCCGTGCCCCCAGCCGTTCGATGACCCAGGCCGACACCTCGGTTGCGAAAGCCGCAGATTCGACGGCATCATGGCCGCGCAGGAAACGCGACAGGAACGCGCCGGCGAAGGCGTCGCCGGCGCCGGTCGCGTCCAGCAGCCGGCCGGGGCTGGGCGGCACCCGCTGCGAGACACCGTCCTGATGGACCAGCGCCCCATGGGCGTCGAGTTTCAGCATGATGATTGCCGTCGGGTACAGCTCGGCGAGCCGCGCCGCGATTGATTCCGGTTCCGTTTCGCCCGACAGGACGTTGCCTTCCTCGTAGTTGGGCATCAGCACGGCAACTTCCAGGTCGGTGGTGAAGCCCAGGAACTTCTCGACTCCCACTTCCTGGATCAGCTGGAACGAGCCCGGGTCGAGCGAGACCGGTACGCCGGCTTCACGCGCGATGCGGGCGGCCTCACGCGCTGCGCCCCGGGGCGGATCGGTGAAGAACGACCACGCCGTCAGGTGCAGGTGGCCGGCTTTCTCGATGACGTCGCGCGGCAGTTCGCTGGGCAGCAGGAAATGGTCGGCACCCTGCCCGGACACCATCGAACGTTCCCCGGTGTCATCGACGAACACGGCCACGCTGCTGGTCAGCTGCTGCTCGGAATGAACCAGCCACGACCTCAGTCCTTCGCTGGCGAGGTCTTCCTCAGCCAGTTCGCCCATGCGGTCGCGGCCGATTTTGCCGATGAAGCCCGTCGGCAGCCCGCAGCGCTGGGCCCAGACGGCCACGTTCGCGCCGGAACCGCCGGGGGTGAGCATCACCTCGCCATAGGTGTCGCCACCCGTTAGCAGGTTTGTGTTGGTGCGGATCATGACGTCCCAGGCGAAATCGCCCAGCACCACGAGCGGCAGGGGCACGCTAACTGCCGACCCGGATCAGTTCGAACTGCAGGTCGGTCGTCACTTCGGGGCCGTCCTCGTGCATGATCAGGTTGATCTCGGTCCGCACGCCGATGTGGCCGAAGTACAGTCCCGGCTCGATCGTGACGGCCATGCCTGGCATGAGTTGCCGGGTGTCGTGGGTCTCGAAGTTGTCCAGGTGCACGCCTTCGCCGTGAGTTGCGTCCAGGCCGATGCTGTGGCCCGTGCGGTGGGTGAACGCCTCGCCATGACCGTGGGCCTCGATGTGGCCGCGGACGACATCATCGATGTCGCAGCCGCGCGGGTAAACGCCTTTCGCGAAGCTGTCCCGGATGAACTTGACGCCCAGGTCGCGCGCTGTGGTGATGACCTCGAACAGGCGGGTGTGCTCCGCTGACGGCTCGCCGTAGCTGCCGCACCAGGTGATGTCCGCGTATGGGTTGTCCGCGCCCGGCAGCTTGCACCACAGGTCGATCAGGATGGCGTCGCCCGGCTCCAGCACGCGGTCCGAACCGTGTACGGGGGCGTAATGGGGGTCGCCGGCGTTGCCTGCGAAGCCGACTATGGCCGCGTGCCCGTATTCGAGGCCGTGTGCGTCGAAGTAGCCGCTGATCACGTCCTGAACCTGCGCTTCGCGGACCTCATCACCTGAATTCAGCCGGGCCGAGATCCAGGCGAAAGCCTCGTCCTTGGCGGCAAGGCAATGCCCCGCGGCCTTGCGGTGCGCGGTCATCTGCTCCTGGGTCCAGGCGCTGAACACCTGCAGCAGGTCACCGGAGCTGACCGGCTCCACGCCCAGCCCGCGCAGCATCTCCATCGTGCCGGCGTCGACGAACGACAGGTAGGGGATGTCGCCCTCGGGCGAGTACTCCATGGCCACCTTGCCTGCCGGCAGCATGGCTTTCAGTTCGCTGCGCAGGCTGCCGTGGCTGCTGTAACTGCTCACTTCAAACGGCAGGCCCGAGTCCAGAGAGCCTTTCTCTATGGCGTGCACCAGCAGGCGGGGACGGCCTTCAGCCGGCACGTACAGGAAGACCCGGCGTGACAGCATGCCCGGTCCGAGCCTGAGGAAGCGGGCAGCGATCCGGTTGAGCCCCCGGAAGTCGTATATGAGCCAGCCGGGCAGTCCGAGCCTCGTAAGCTCGGCCTGGGCGACCTGAATCCAGTCAGTCATGCCCCGCATCATATCGCCTTCCCTGGCCCGTACTTTTGAGGGACCCGCCCCCGGCAAGGCAGGCGTATACTCCTCTTCTGCCATTTTGTTCTGGCACCTGGAGAAAGAGCATGAAACGCAAGCAGGCGGCAATTCCGTTCATCCTGATCACCATCCTTATCGACGTCCTGGGCATCGGTCTCATCGTGCCGATCCTGCCTGACCTGATCGTTGAGATGGCCGGCGGCGAGGTGAGCGGCGGCTCCTCGATCTACGGCATCTTCATAGCCGTCTACGCAGCGATGCAGTTCCTGTTCGCGCCGATCCTGGGTGCCCTGTCCGACCGTTTCGGCCGCCGGCCCATCCTGCTGGTGTCGCTGCTCGGCGCGGGGCTCGACTACGTGCTCATGGCCCTCGCCCCCAACCTGTGGGTGCTGTTCCTGGGCCGCGTGATCGCGGGTATAACCGGGGCCAACCTGACCGTCGCCAACGCCTACATCGCTGACGTGACCAGGCCCGAAGACCGCGCCAAGAACTTCGGCCTGATCGGCGCCGTGTTCGGCATCGGCTTCATCATCGGGCCGGCCCTGGGCGGCTTCCTCGGCAGCTTCGACCTGCGGCTGCCGTTCTTCGCCGCTGCGGGGATTGCGCTGCTGAACTGGCTCTACGGTTACTTCGTGCTGCCTGAATCCCTCACCGAACAGAACCGCCAGGGCTTCAGCCTTGCGCACCTGAACCCGCTGCGCGCCTTCGCGACGGTAGCCCGCTACCCCGTGGTGCTCGGCCTGACCGTCACCCTCGTCTGCACGTACCTGGCGCAGAACATCGTGCAGAGCGTCTGGGTACTGTTCACCGGCTTCCGGTTCGACTGGGGTCCACTGCAGAACGGCATGTCACTGACGCTGATGGGCGTCATGACCGCCATCGTGCAGGGTGGCCTGATCCGCGTGCTGCTGCCCCGCCTCGGCGAACGCCGCGCCATCCTGACCGGCATGACCACCAGCACCGTCGCCATGACGTTCTACGCGCTGCTGACCCAGGAATGGATGATCTACGCCGCCATGGCGCTGGGCAGCCTGGCCGGCATCGCCGGACCCGCCATCCAGGGGCTCGTTTCACGCAGCGTGAGTTCCCGCGAGCAGGGCACCATCCAGGGTGCGCTCGCGAGCATCGCCAGCCTGACCGGAGTGGTCGGGCCACTGCTGGGCACGCAGCTGTTCGCGCACTTCACCTCACCGTCGGTCGCAGTGCCGCAGCCCGGGGTGCCGTTCCTCGCGGCTGCCGTGCTGAGTTTCATCGGTGTGGCAGCTGCAGTGCGGGCGCTGCGCGGCAAGTCAGAGCCGGGGCAGCAGGATCACGTCCCGACCGAAGTGGAACCGGTACTGCAGCCCGGCTGAACCCGTCAGCCCGCGCTGAGTTCGCGCAGGGCCTGAATGAGTGGCCGCAGCTCGGCGTCTTTCGTCTTGAGGGACGCCCGGTTGACCACGAACCGCGCACTTGATCCGAACAGGGTTTCGACTTCAACGAGGTCGTTGGCCCGCAGCGTCGAGCCGCTCTCCACCAGGTCCACCACAGCGTCAGCCAGGCCGGTGAGGCAGGCCAGTTCAACGTTGCCGGCCAGCTGCACCACTTCCGCAGGACTGCGCCGGGCGGCCAGCCAGCGGCTGGCGACCTGCGGGTACTTGCTCGCGACGCGCCGGATCTCATGCGTTTCGCCGCGCGGGCGGATCAGCGAGAGCCTGCAGACGGCGAAGCCCAGGTCGACGGGTTCGTACAGGTCGGTGCCGGCCTCGAGCAGTACGTCCTTGCCCACCACGCCCGCATCGGCGACGCCGAGCTGAACGTAGGTCGGCACGTCGCTGTTACGCATCAGGATTATCCGGACGCTCTCGCCCTCGAGCCGCATGGCCCGGTCATCTTCGGCCACCGGCAGCTCCAGCCCGGCTTCGCGCAGCAGGCGCAGGCTGTCTTCCAGGACGCGGCCCTTGGGATCGCGAGCGTCAGTTTGCCGTCGGCGCGCGTCACTGGCTGCCGTCCAGCAGGTCCTGCAGGGCGCGCAGCAGGCTGGCTTCGGCACCCACGGACTGGACCCGGCCCTGAGCGACCACGTAACTGGCACCTGCGGTTGCCGCTTCGGCCCTCAGGTGGGCGTCATCCGTGGCGAGGGCGCGGATGACGGTGTAACCGTTGCGGCGCAGCAGTCGCGCGGCGGTATCGTCACCGCTCAGGATGGTCGGGATCACCGGCTGCTCCCGCTCGGGACTGGCCAGCAGCAGCCGGTCCAGGCCCAGGCTGAAACCGGCCGCGTACGGCAGCAGCGCCCCGTCGTAACGGCCGCCGCCCAGGAGCGGCTGACCGTAGTCGAACGTGTAGGCGCGGAAGGTCACGCCCGTGTAATAACTGAGCCGCCTTGCCACGCCCAGGTCCAGGAGCAGTTCGCTGTGGTCTTCGAACTGGTCCAGGATGGCCTCGATCCGGTCGAGTTCCGCGCGGGTGCTGTCCCACGGCAGCCCGGCCCGGGCGCGGTCCAGCACGTCTTTCTCGCCGTACAGGTCGGGGATGAGCGTCAGCGCGGCCTCGAACTCCGCTGGCAGTTTCAGCTGCCCGAGCTGCGCGCGCAGCATGGCCGCGTCCTTGCGGTCTATGGCGCCCGCCAGGTCGTCGCGCGCGCCAGCGGGTATCCCGGCCTCATCGAAGAGCGCCTTCACCAGGGCCGGGTTGCCCAGCTCGATGCGCGGCGCGAGCCCCACGGCCCGCACGCTTTCCCGTGCCAGGTGAATCAGCTCCGCGTCGGCCCGCGCGTTGGAAACACCCACCAGTTCGATGCCCACCTGGGTGAACTCCCGGGAGTGCGCCAGGTCCGCGCCACTGGCCAGCCAGGTCGGTCCGCGGTACTGCAGCCACAGTGAATCTGCGCCGGCAGCAGCCTGCCGGAAATGCTGACGCACGAGCTGGGACAGCGCGGGCGTGAAGTCGCTGCGCAACGCCAGCAGCCTGTTGCCGTGGTCGACGAGCTTGAACGACTGGCCTGCCGACGGGTGACCCGGATCGTACGTCTCGAGGGCGGGCAGCTCCACCCGCTGGTAACCCCAGGCGTCGAACAGCTCCTGCAGGCGCCGCAGCACGGCGTCGCGTGCGCGCACCTGCTCCGGCAGCTGGTATCTGGTTCCTTCAGGGAGTTTGCGGCCCGGCATCAGGCTCCCACATTAACAGCAGGCTGCATCAGTCGAGAACCATGTTGTCGCGGTGGACGACCTCGTCGAAGTCTTTGGCGCCAAGCACGGAAGCGATCTCGCTGCTCCTCAGCCCGCGGATGCGGCTGAGCGCGTCGCTGTCGTAGTTGGTGAGCCCGCGCGCTACCGTCTGGCCGCCTGCTGCAACGGCAACCGCGTCGCCGAAGTGGAAGTTGCCGGTAACGCCGGTGATGCCGCTGGCGAGCAGGCTGCTGCCGCTGCGCAGCGCGCGCACCGCACCCTCATCGATGGTGATGACGCCTTTGGCGGGCTGCTGGGCCAGCCAGGCTTTGCGGGCTGGGGCGTGCGGGCGGGCCAGGAAACGGGTGCCGCGGATCTCGCCGCGTGCCAGCGCCTCGAGCCCGGCACCGCCCCCGCCGATGATCAGCGTCTCGATACCCGCCTGACTGGCGATGCGCGCGGCTTTAAGTTTGGTCACCATGCCGCCCGTACCGCGCTGGTCACGCGTCCCCTGCGCCAGGTGCTGCACGTCATCGGGATCGGCCACCACGGGGATGCGCCTTGCGTCCTTGTCCCGGCGCGGGTCGCCATCGTGAAGCCCTTCGACGTCGGTGACGATGACCAGCACGTCAGCTGCGGCCAGGTAGGCCGTCCAGGCACTGAGCGTGTCGTTGTCACCCAGGCGGATCTCGCTGGTGGCGACGCTGTCGTTCTCGTTCACCACCGGCACGGCACCCATCTTCAGGGAGGTCTCGATCGTGTTGCGGGCGTTCACGTAGCGCTCCCGGTCCTGGACGTCTGAAGCCGTCAGGAGCAGCTGGGCCACGGGCAGCGGCGCGAGCGCGCGGGCCCATTCCAGCATCAGGAGTGCCTGGCCCACCGCGGCTGCCGCCTGTTTCTCCGGCAGGGTCAGTGGCAGTTTCACGCCCAGGCGTTCGCGTCCCACCGCACCGGCGCCGGAGCTGACCAGCACCAGCTGGCAACCCAGACGCTCGTGCACCAGCTGAAGGCCGCGGCCGATGGCCCAGAGCTTGGGCAGGCTGATGCGTCCGCTGTCGTCGGTGAGGCTGCTGGTGCCGAATTTGACCACCATGCGTCTGTATCTCTGTTCAGTCGGCTGCTGCGTCACGCATCGCATTATGGCCCTATTCGTCGCGGCGAACGATACAATCGCGGCCATGAATCACGCGAGCAACCAGGTCCGGCCCCGCATTAAAAGTCCACGCGTTGCGATTGTCGGCGCAACAGGTGCGGTAGGAACCGAATTGCTGGCCCTCCTTGAAGAGCGGAACTTCCCGCTTTCCGGCCTCAGGCTTTATTCCTCGGCCCGTTCAGCAGGCAGGAAAGTGCAGTTCAGGGGCGAGGAACTGACCGTGGAGGAGCTGCCGGAGAACGGCGACCTCGAGGTGGACATAGTCTTCTCCTCCGCCGGTGGCAGCCTGTCGAAGGCTCACGCCTGGGACTGGGCTTCTCACGGCGCAGCGGTGATCGACAACACGAGCGCCTGGCGGCTCGACCAGCGCGTGCCGCTCGTCGTTCCCGAGATAAACCCCGAGGCCGCCCTTGAACATGAGGGCATCATCGCCAATCCCAACTGCTCCACCATCATCGCGCTAATGGCGCTCGCGCCGCTGCACCGTGCTTTCACGCTTACGCGTGCGACGGTCGCCACCTACCAGGCGGTCTCAGGCGCCGGGGCCGCGGGCATAACCGAACTGGAACAGCAGTCGCGCGACGTCCTGGAAGGCCGCGAACCCGTGCCATCACTGTTCTCGCACCCGATCGCGTTCAACCTGTTCAGCCACGACAGCAGCGTCGGCGAGGACGGCTACAACGACGAGGAACGCAAGCTCGTCCTTGAATCACGCAAGATCCTGTCAGCGCCCGACCTGAAGGTCAGCGCCACCTGCATCCGCGTGCCGGTGTTCCGCGCCCACAGCGAAGCGATCCACGCCGAGTTCGCCCGTGACGTGACGGTGGCGGAAGCGCGCGAAGTGCTTGAACAGGCAGCGGGTGTGGACATCGTTGACGAGCCGGCCAGCAACACCTTCCCGATGCCGCGGGCCGTCAGTGGCCGTGACAACGTGCAGGTCGGCCGCCTGCGGCAGGACAGCAGCAACCCGGGTGGCCTGGCGCTGTTCGTGGCGGGCGATCAGGTCCGCAAGGGAGCCGCACTCAACGCGGTGCAGATAGCCGAACTGCTCTGACTACTGGATGCGGCCGGTGCGCTGGTAGACGATAAGTGCCGCCCATTCGCGCACGACGGCGTCGAAGTGCGCCAGCCGGTCCGAGAAATTCATGTTCAGGTTAAGCAGGCGCGGGTTGTCGGGAGCCCGGTAGTCGACCGGCCAGGGGATCAGGTTCCAGCCCATCGTCGAGAAGACCGCCGTCGCCCTGGGCATGTGCATGGCGCTGGTGACCAGGATCCAGTTCTCCCCCGCCGCCGGCTGCAGCTGCTGCAGCGCGAGCAGGCCTTCCTCGTAAGTGCTGCGCGCTTCGCCGATGAAGGTGATCTGGCGTCCGCCGAACTCGGGGCCGGCGAACATGCTGTTCACTGCCGGCGTAGCCCGGAAATCCGCGGGCATCGTTTCGCGGTAAACGCCGGTAAGCACCAGCTGCGCCTGCGGGTAACGGCGCGCCAGCGCCGCAGCCGCGATCATCCGTTCGGCTGCCGCGTTCAGGTTCAGCTGGTTCTGCTCCTGGCTGATCTGCCACTCGATCGAACCGCCCAGAACGATGATTCCGTCAACCGTTGCCGGCAGCTGCTGCGGCTTCTCGACCTGCCGTTCCAGCTGCCAGCCCAGCCAGTCCGAAGCTCCGAACACCGTCGGCAGCATGGCCACGGCAAGTGCGACGAACAGCATGAACGTAGCGAGCCCCCGCCACCTGACCAGCAGGCTCAGGAAGGCAAGCAGGACGAGCATCAGGATTATGTTTCCCGGCTGAAGGAACCACCAGGCCTCGTTCACTGTGCACCACCGGGATTCACGGGGAGTCGCAACTCAACAGCTGACATATATACTGCAAGTGTAACTGGCCTGACGCCGCAGTCCGGGAGCGGCACAACACACCGAGATGGGCGTTCTGCCGACTGTGGCAGCCGGTAAATGGCAACGCTCCGGCAGAAACTGAGGGGAACACATGAGTCTCAAGATAATCACTGATTCAACCTGCGACATGACCTTGCAGGAACTTAACGACCTGGGAGTCGTCCGGGTCCCCCTGACCGTAAACTTCCAGGGCGAGAACAAGCTGGACTGGGAAGAGATCACACCGGGCGACATCATCCGCGGCGTAGCGGCGGGAGCGGACCTGCCCACGACCAGCCAGCCCAGCCCTGAAGCGTTCGCCGAGAAGTACCGGGAAGCCGTGGCTGCCGGTGCCACCCAGATCCTGGCCATCACCCTCAGCTCGGAACTTTCAGGCACGTACCAGTCGGCGATGATCGCCAGCCAGGACGCCGAAGTGCCGGTAACCGTGTTCGATACGCGCGCTGCGAGCATCGGCAGCGCCCACGTCGTGCGCAAGGCGGCCGAGCTGCGTGAGCAGGGCGTAAGCCTGGAGGACATGCTGCCCTCGCTGGAACGCATCCGTGACACCAACCTGCCCCTCATCACCGTGGGCAACCTCGAGTTCCTGCAGAAGGGCGGCCGCCTGGGCCGCGCTGCCGCAGTCATCGGCGGCATGCTCAACATAAAGCCCATCCTCAGCGTCCGCGAAGGGAAGATCGTGCCGGAAGGCCGCGCGCGCGGAAACAAGAAGGCTCTGGCTGAAGTCGTGGCCCTGACCAAAGACCACGCCGCCCAGCAGAACGGCAAGCTGTACATGACCTTCCTGCACGTTCAGGATCCCGCAGCTGCCCAGGAACTGAAGGGCGCGATTGACGCGGCCGGCATCGAGTATGACGGCGGCACCATCTACGAGATCGGCGCCGTCATCGCCTCGCACGTCGGACCGGGCACGCGGGCTGTCTACATGTACACCCAGGACGCCTGACCGACTGAGAGCACACTTTGACAGGCTGGCTGGCTCTGACGTGCCTGCCAGCCTTTTTCAGTTCTCAGCCCCGGTTCACAGCGACCCCCTGCCTTCGATGCGGGCAGTGCCTTCCCGGAGGGTGAATTCCAGCTCCGTGTCCGCCGGCAGGTCCGCCATGAAGTCGATCCGCGCAGTGAACGCGAACTCCTCATCGCTCGGGCCGGTAACGATGTCGTTCAGTCCATCCAGGGCGGTGGAGGGTACCTCCAGCTCGAACAGGTTCCCTTCCGGCAACTGGAGCCGGTAGTCGGCGCTGCCGGCAAGCAGCCTCATCTCTACCTGGGGCGGCAGGCTGATCTGACCGATCTGCACGAAATCAGCCCCGCTGCTGACGCTGAACGAGATGACGAAATCCCTGAGGATGACGGTGTCCTCTGTCAGGCCACCAGGCGGACTGATGAGCCTGACCGGCTGCAGCAGTTCGATTGGCAAGACCAGCTTCGTGATGGTCAGCCTGTCGTCGACCTTGCTGGCAGAAACGGATACGGAACCGGCGAATGCGGCTGAATCCTGGGCCGGCGTGATGTCAGTGGCCGCCGCGATCCCGGTGACCAGGATCGGGTGCCGGTCGAGCTGCAGGCCCAGGTCGGCTTCCTGTGGCGGCAGCGGTATCGAGCAGGCAGCCAGCAAGACTGCAAGCAGAAGGGCAGCGAGTGAAATCCTGACTGTTCTCACGGTTCACCTCCCGGCGCGGTGGCCTGAGCTGGCACAGCGCCACATTAAAGGTCTCTTCGCTGCGCATGGTAGATGCTGCACCTTCAGGCAATTGTGGTTCCCGTCGCGCGGCCTGTCGTGGACACCTTGGTTTTTGCCGGGAACCTCCGGGCTTCTACCCCATGAGGCGCGGCAGGTGCGCCCCGTCCTGCCTACGCTTGCTGCATGTACGCAGCCGTCACTTCCGCCACCCTCGCGGGCATCGACTCTCTGCCGGTCCGGGTTGAGGCTGACCTGGCACCCGGCCTTCCGGGAATGCACCTGGTGGGGCTGCCGGACACTGCGGTCAGGGAAGCCCGCGAACGGGTCAGGGCTGCAGTCAGGAACAGCGGCCTGCAGTATCCGCAGCGGCGGCTCATCGTCAACCTCGCACCGGCTGACCTGCGCAAGGAAGGCCCGTCGCTCGACCTTGCCATAGCCCTGGCGCTGCTGCTGGCGCAGACCAGCCTGCCGCCCGACTGCCTGCGCTCAGGCCTGGTGGTGGGCGAACTGGCGCTGAGCGGTGAACTGCGGCCCGTCCGGGGTGCGCTCGGCGCCGCACTGCTGGCCCGGCAGCGGGGACTGCAGCGCCTGCTGCTGCCCCGCAGCAACTTCCAGGAAGTCTCGATGATCAGCGGCATCGAACTGGTACCGCTTGCTTCGCTCGCTGAGGCCGTCGACTACCTGCGCGGCAGGTTCGTCCCGAAAGCCCCGCAGCCTGGCAGCGGTCGCGAGCCGGAACAGGCACCTGACCTCAGTGAGGTGCGCGGCCAGCTGAAGGCCCGCCGCGCCCTGGAAATCGCAGCGGCAGGTGGCCACAACCTGCTGCTATCCGGTCCGCCAGGCACGGGCAAGTCGATGCTGGCAAACCGCCTGCCCGGCCTGCTGCCGCCGCTCAGTGAGGATGAATCACTGAGTGTCACGCGTATCAGCTCGGCCGCGGGTCACCGCCCCAGAGGCCTCGTACGCGTACCTCCCATCCGTTCGCCGCATCACAGCATCAGCGCTGCAGCATTGCTCGGCAACCGCGGGCCGGGCGAGATCTCGATGGCTCACCACGGTGTTCTGTTCCTCGACGAAATCGGTGAGTTCCCCCAGCGGCTGCTGGACCTGCTGCGCCAGCCCCTGGAAACAGGTTTCATCTCGATCCAGCGGGACCGGGTCGACCGGATCTTGCCGGCCCGGTTCCAGCTTGTTGCCGCGCGCAACCCTTGCCCGTGTGGTTACGCGGATGTGCCCGGCTACGACTGCAAATGCACCCGCTCGCAGGTCCAGGCCTACGAACGGCGCCTGAGCGGTCCGATGCTCGACCGGATCGACCTGCAGGTTGCCATGTCACTTGTTCCGGCCGAAGAGCTGCCGACCCTGCCGCCGGGGGAACCCAGCGTCGTCGTCCGCAGGCGGGTGCTGGCAGCAAGACAGATCGCCCTGGCACGGCAAGGCAGCATCAACGCCAGCCTGAGCAGCGATCACCTGCGCAAGCATTGCCGCACAGACGCGTCAGGCACGGACTTTCTGGAGCAATCACTGCCCGGCATGCAGCTGAGCGCCAGAGGCTTCGACAGGCTCCTGCGCACCGCCCGGACGATCGCTGATCTTGCGGGAAACAGGAAAATCAACTATGACCATCTGGCGGAAGCGGTGGGCTACCTGGGCCAGACCAACTGAGTGTCCTTTCAAGCGGCATGAAAGTTGTCCGCACATGCGCCCCTGGCACGGATGAAACGCGAATGAGTCATGCTACATTGGTGACTTGAATCGGCCTGAGACTGTCCACTTCGCGGGTGGTACAGGGCTCCGGCCGGATGCGTCATTAGGAGGAAGATGTGTCATTAGTACGTTGGCTACGTAGGTTCGGCCCAATGGCAGGCCTGGTCCTGCTGCTTGCGGCCTGTGCTTTCGACGGCCCGCGATCCGCTCTGAACCCCGCAGGTGAGGTAGCCCGGGCTCAATACGGGCTCATGGCCTACACCTTCTGGCTCAGTGTGGGAGTCATGGTTCTGGTTATCGGAGCGCTTGTGTTCGCCCTGGTCCGCTACAGGAGCAGGCCCACGGACAAAGGCCTCCCTCATCAGAATCACGGCAGCGTGGTCATGGAAGCCATCTGGACGTTCATCCCTGTCGTTATCGTCATCATTATTGCGATACCAACCGTGCGGGTCATATTTGAAACCGAGGCTCACGTCGAGCCCCTCGATACGGATACCGTCGTCAACGTCACTGGCTACCAGTGGTGGTGGAAATTCGAGTATCCGGATTACGGCATCGTGACCGCGAACGAGCTGCACTTCCCGGTCGGAAGCCGCCTGGTACTGAACCTCGACTCGGCAGACGTCCTTCACTCGTTCTGGGCCCCCAGGCTGGGCGGCAAGCGGGACCTGATCCCGAACCAGGACAACCAGCTCTGGCTGGCCGCGGACGAGCCGGGCATCTACCCCGGTCACTGCGCGGAACTTTGCCTTGGGCCGCACGCGTACATGCGCTTCCGCGTCATCGCTGACACGCCCGAGGACTTCGAAGACTGGGTTGCATCATTCCAGGCACTGCAGGCACCCGAGCTCATGAGCGAAGAAGCCGCAGAGCGCGTGAACCTTCAGGTTCAGGAACCCGCTGATGCCGCTCTCGTCGAACAGGGCAGCCAGCTGTTCCTGCAGAAGGGCTGCATCGGTTGCCACACCGTCGCCGGCAACATCGGCGGAAGCCCGGCTTACCCAGACCTGACCAATTTCGGCCTGCGCACCACAGTCGGCGCCGCAGTACTCGACAACACAGAGGAAAACCTGACGCAGTGGATCATCGATCCGCAGTCCGTCAAACCCGGCAACTACATGCCGACCCTCTGGGACGAAAACGACCCCAACCGTGAAGAAGAGGGCCGCGCCATCGCCGCGTACCTCCTGAGCCTGGGAACCAGCGCAGCACCTGAAGTGAGCGCACCCGCCGGCAACAGCCTGGCACTCGGAGGTAACGAGTAATGGCGACAACTGGTCTGCGCGCCGGCATCCTGCCGCGTCCAAAGTTCAAGGGTGGAATCTGGGACTGGGTCACCACTGTCGACCACAAGAAGCTCGGCATCCTGTACCTGGTCACCAGTTTCATCTTCCTGCTTGCAGGCAGCATCGAAGCCGGCCTGATAAGGCTGCAGCTGGCCCTGCCTGAACAGCAGCTGGTGTCTCCGGACTTCTTCAACCAGCTGTTCACCATGCACGGCCTGACGATGGTCTTCCTGGCCATCATGCCGATGGGTATCGGTCTGGCCAACTACTTCGTGCCCCTGGGCATCGGAGCAAGGGACCTGGCCTTCCCGCGCATGAACTCGTTCGGTTACTGGATCTACGCCCTCTCGGGCATCATGATCTACACGAGCATCTTCCTGGGCGGCGCTCCTGACGTCGGCTGGGTGGCCTACGCCCCCCTGACCTCGCTTGAGTCCAACCCCCACACCGG
The DNA here is from genome assembly GCA_937911855.1 of uncultured Trueperaceae bacterium. Classification (GTDB taxonomy): domain Bacteria; phylum Deinococcota; class Deinococci; order Deinococcales; family Trueperaceae; genus CALDPK01. Next base: position 13,684 of record CALDPK010000269.1, read on the forward strand.
CGTGGACTTCTACATGATCGGTCTGGCCATCAACGGGATCGGTACGCTGGTGACGGCGATGAACCTCATCGTCACGATCGTCAGCTTCCGCGCGCCCGGCATGACCTACATGCGCCTGCCGCTGTTCACGTGGATGATGTTCATCACGAGCTTCCTCATCATCTTCGCCTTCCCGCCCCTGACCATCGCCCTCGTGCAGGTCATCTTCGACCGCTCGTACAACTTCGTGTTCTACGTGACGGCCGCCGGCGGCATGCCGATCCTGTGGCAGCACCTGTTCTGGATCTTCGGTCACCCGGAGGTCTACATCATCATCCTGCCCGCGTTCGGCGTGATCAGCGAGATGATTCCGACGTTCTCGCGCAAGCCCCTGTTCGGTTACCCGATCATGGTTCTCTCGGGCATCTTCATCGGCTTCATGGGCTTCGCGGTGTGGAGCCACCACATGTTCACCACCGGCCTGGGACCCGTCGCCAACAGCGTCTTCGCAGTGACGTCGTTCATCATCGGCATTCCGACAGGCATCAAGATCTTCAACTGGATCGCGACCATCTGGGGCGGGCAGGTAAGGTTCACCTCGGCCATGCTCTACTCCATCGCCTTCATCGTCACCTTCCTCCTGGGTGGCATCACGGGCATCATGGTCGCCGTTTCGCCCTTTGACCAGCAGGTACACGACACCTACTTCGTCGTTGCCCACTTCCACTACGTGATGGGTGGCGGAGCGCTGCTCACCTTCATCGGTGCAGCCCACTACTGGCTGCCCAAGATGAGCGGCCGCATGATGTCCGAACGCCTCGGCAAGTGGACCTTCTGGTTCCTCGTGCCCGGCTTCCACCTCATCTTCTTCCCGCAGCACTTCGCCGGCCTGGTCGGCATGCCGCGCCGCATCCAGACCTTCGAGGCCGACATCGGCCTGGACGGCTGGAACCTCGCTTCGTCCATCGGCGCAGTGATCATGGGTATCGGCCTCGTGCTGCTGCTTTACAACCTGCTCAACACGCTGATCCGCGGCCCCAAGGCCCCGAATGACCCCTGGGACGGCCGGACGCTCGAGTGGACCACCACCTCGCCACCCCCCGCCTACAACTTCGCAACGCTCCCCAACGTCGTAGACCGCGACCCGCTCTGGGTCGAGAAGCACCCCGAGCTGCTCGAGCACGGCTACGCCAAGCAGGAAGCCAAGGAGAAGGTAGACGCGGAACAGGGCGAGTACGAGACGTTCCACATGCCCGGCGGGTCCTGGATGCCGTTCCTGCTCGCACTGAGCATCGTCATCGGCGGCTACGGAATCCTTTACCAGAACTACTTCGTCCAGCTCTTCTGCCTTGGACTCGTGATCCTGTTCACCTTCTTCTGGGCCTTCGAAGGCGTCGGCGGGGAACACATTACTGTCCGCCGCAAGACCGGAGAAGTAGTGTCAGTTGACGGAGGCGGCCACTGATGGCACACGCAAGCACAGTACCTGCGGTGGAACACAAGGAGCACCGCAGCAGCAACCTGCCCGACATCAAACTGATGATGTGGGTGTTCCTGGCCTCGGACTGCATGATGTTCGGCGCCATGATCGGCAGCTACCTGGTCTACAAGGGACGCAGCCTCGTCGGCCCGTACCCGCTGGACCTGTTCGACATCCCGATGACCACGGTCATCTCCTTCGTGCTCCTCATGAGCTCGTTCCTCATGGTGCTGGCACTCAACTCCATCCGCAACAACGACATGAGTCGCTACAGGCTGTGGATGGCGGGCGTGATCCTGTTCGGCTCGATATTCCTCGGGTTCCAGGTCTACGAGTTCTCACACTTCATGGAACTGGGCCTGTACCAGCGGACCAACCTGTTCGGCTCGAGCTTCTACATGCTCACAGGCACGCACGGCATTCACGTTGCCATCGGTGTGCTCTGGCTGATCGCCCTCCTCATCGCCTCCTACCTACGCCCCACCTCGTCCAGGGACGCCGTGTACGTGGAAGTCGCCGGTCTTTACTGGCACTTCGTTGACATCGTCTGGATCGTCATCTTCACCGTCGTCTACCTGGTGGACTTCGTTTAGGAGCCTGGAGAATGAACAGGGACAATCACGGCTCCGTAGCCACCTACGTCATAGTTGCGCTCATCCTGGGGATGCTCACCTACATCGAGTTCGCCATCATCGAGTACGACTTCGCCTGGCTCAGCCGGACGGCAGTCATGGTCTCGCTGATCGTGATGACCATCGTCAAGTTCTTCCTCGTCGTCTACTTCTTCATGCACCTGAAAGACGACGACCGGGTGTACACAGGATTCTTCTCGAGCGGGATGATACTGGCGCTGGGCACGTTCATCGGCCTCGCCTTCCTCTTCACCGTCACGAGCGTCTCCAACTACACGTTCACGAACAAGTCTCCGGACGTGGTCGAGCAGCAGACAGCTGCCGGCGCCCCGGGGCCCGTGGACCAGTCACAGCCCGTCACCGCGCCTGAAGCAGACGATCAGGACGCCTTCGCTGTCGGCGAGGAAGGCACGGTCACCCAGACCGTCGCCGCCTTCGACGCAGCCGCTGCGGAAGCCGCCTACATGGCCAGCTGCTCCTCCTGCCACCAGGCAGGAGGCACCGGCCTGCCCGGCGTCTTCCCGCCCATGGCCAACAACGCCAACGACATCTACAACGCCGAAGGCGGCCGCGAGTACCTGATGCACGCGGTGCTGTTCGGCCTGCAGGGCCCGATCGAAGTCGACGGCACCACCTACAACGGCGCAATGCCCGCGTGGAACCAGCTGAGCGACACCGACCTGGCCGGCACCCTCAACCACATCACCACTGCCTGGGGCAACGACGCAGGACTGACTGACTTCGAGCCCTACACTGCCGACGACCTGGCAGCTGCCCGCGGCGCGGGCCTCAGCCCGGCTGACGTGCACGCCGAGCGCCTGGCGCTCGACATCGAATCGTCAGCCGCTGCTGCAGCTGATGAAGCACCTGCTGACGAAGCTCCGGCCGAAGAAGCAGAACCTGCTGAAGAGGAAGCCGAAGAGGCTGCGGAAGCTGAAGAGGCTGAAGAAGCCGATGCAGCTGACGCGGCCCCTGCTGCAGTCGCAGGTGATCTGGACCTCGCCGCAGGTGAGGTTGTCTACCAGTCACACTGCTTCGCCTGCCACCAGGGCACGGGCGAAGGCCTGGCCGGCGTCTTCCCGCCGCTCGCCGGCAACGCCGCCGAGCTTTACAACGCTGACGGAGGCCGCGAATACCTCCTGCAGGCAGTACTGTTCGGCGTCCAGGGTCCGATCGAGATTGACGGCACCACCTACAACGGTGCGATGCCCAGCTGGACCCAGCTGGACGACCAGGAGATCGCTGACGTCCTGAACTTCATCAGCGCCGGCTGGGACAACGCAGAGCTGCTTGAAGACTTCGAGCCCTACACGGCTGACGAAGTCGCAGCCGAGCGCCCGGAGCCTCTCTCCCCCGCCGACGTCCATGACAACCGTCCGGACGTAAGTGCAGCGCCCGCAGAAGAAGCGGAAGCTGCCGAAGAGGCAGAGGAAGCAGAAGCCGAGACCGAGGCCGAAGCGGCCGAGGAAGCTGAAGCGACCGAAGAGGCCGAAGCTGCAGAAGAAGCAGAGGAAGCTGAAGAAGCGGAAGAAGCCGAGGAAGCAGCTGCTGCAGTTGCAACCGCTGACTTCGACCGCGAAGCTGCAGAAGCTGCCTACATGGCCAGCTGCTCAAGCTGCCACGCCGCTACCGGCGCAGGCATCCCGCAGGTCTTCCCGCCGCTCGCCGGCCACGTTGATGACCTGTACAACGCCGATGGCGGCCGCGAGTACGTCATGAACGTCATGCTGTATGGCCTGACCGGCAGCATCACCGTCGACGGCGTGACCTATGGCGGCGCAATGCCCGCCTGGGCCAACCTGAGCGACGAGGCGCTGGCCGACGTGTACAACCACATCGTCACTGCATGGGGCAACGAAGACTCCCTCGAGGACTTCGAACCCATGACTGCTGAAGAGTTCGCGGCACAGCGCGGACTCGGCCTGAGCACCTCAGACGTTTACGAACAGCGCGGTCAGCTCGGCCTCGACTGAGCCTAACTGACGCTGAAGCGTCCGCAATTCTGCTTGATTCTGATAGACCGGGAGGTACCTCCCGGTCTATCATGTTTGTGTGGACCACCTTTACGTAAGCTGGCAAACTGACCCGGTGCTGATCGGCGGCATCTTCTCGCTCGCCCTGATCTACACGCTGCTGGTCGGACCTTTGCGCAGCCGACTCGCTCCGGACAAACCGTTCCCGGTCAGGAACTCCATACTTTTCTACGCAGGCGTGGTGCTGTTCTACCTCGCTGAAGGCTCACCCCTTCACGACCTGGCGGAACGCTACTCCCTGTTCGCGCACATGATCCAGCACAACGTGGTGTCGTACGTCGTCGCGCCGCTGCTGCTCGCCGGCACTCCGGTCTGGCTCGTCCAGCGGGTCGTCGTGAAGACACCATGGCTGTACGGGATCGCCCGGCGGGTACTCACACCGATTCCGGCTTTCTTCATTTTCACCATCGGTTATTCCATCTGGCACATCCCGGTCATCTATGACGGCGCGCTCCAGAACTCGACGCTGCACCACATCGAGCACGTGGTGTTCCTGGCGGTATCGCTGATCGTCTGGTGGCCCATCATGAGCCGGGTACCGGAACTGCCGGCTGCAGGCCGGCTCGTTCAGCTGGTTTACCTGTTCCTGTTACCGATCGGCCAGATTGCTGTTTTCGCTGCGATCACCTTCGCCTGGGAGAACCTCTATCCCACTTACGACATGGCGCCCACCTGGTTCCTGCGCACCCAGCTTGAAGACCAGACGCTCGCCGGCGCTTTCATGAACGTGTCCGGCATGCTGGCGTTCGGCCTGCCGTTCATCGCGGTCTTCATGCGCTGGTATCACGAGGAGACCGGTAAGACACTCGATGGCAAACCCATCAAGCCTGCCGTCAGCGAGGCAAGCTCTTGATCCGCGGGATAGCTTTCGACTGGGGCGGCATCTTCACTGAGGGAACGTTCGATTCAGACGCGGTCAGGAACCTGACGCGGGTTGCCGGTACGGACGAAGAACTGGTGCACGCCGCCTACTTCCCGCTCATGGAAGAGTTCGAGGTCGGCGCTTTCGACCTGGGCAGCTTCATCGACCGGTTCGTGGAACGGACGGGCAGCAGGGCCGACGAGGACCTGCTCGCCGGCACCTTCTTGAGCAGCGGCATACCGCGCACGGAGATGTACGGGATCCTGGCCGGCATCCCTGACACTTACCGGGTAGGCATGCTCTCGAACAACGTACCTGCGCTGTGCGACCGCGTGCGCGATGACCTGCGCATGGAGCGCATCGAGAAGTTTGTGTTCTCCAACGAGATCGGCGTCCGTAAACCCGATCCCGCTGCCTTCGCTGCCCTGGAGAACGCCATGGGCCTGCGACCAGAGGAAACCGTGTTCATCGATGACAGTGCCGCCAACATTCAGGCAGCACGGGAACTGGGTTTCCACGGCATCCTGCTCGACAGCATGGCGAGCTTCACGCAGCAGTGGAACGCGCTGCTGCCCGGGCTGAAACTGACCGAACCAGACGCAGTCCTCCAGTAAGGTGACCGAAGAGACGAGCCCGAACCGGGTCGCCATCCGGCTGCTGCAGGGCTACCTGTGGCACCCCACCGAGCTGGAGATCGACATGGCTGACTGGTTGCCTGCCGAGCTGCCGGGTGACATTCACGTGCTCTGGGACCCGCTGATGCGCGCGCCGTTCGCGTTCTTCGAGGACGGCACGCCCTCGAGCACCCAGAAGGTTTACCAGTTCACGGTGCTGGCGCGCACCTGGGCCGGCAGCGAGGACGAGCTGGGCGGAGTGCTGCCCTGGGTAGCGGAACAGCTTCAGGAGGCTCTTGAGAAGACGCCTGAGGGCGTTGGCTGGTCGGTGTCTGAAGACATGCGGCCGCTTGAAGCAACTGAACAGACTTAAGGAATTCCGATTATCACGACGCGGGTTTCGTCCGGTCTCATGAAGCCCTGCCGACGGGCCAGCTGCTCGCGGTAGATGTCGTTGTCGCCGTTCTCGATTATGGCGTTGAGCCGGGCGGCTTCCGCCTCGAGTTCGGCGATATCCTGCTCAAGCACGGCGATGGCCTGCCTGGCTTCGAACCCGCGCCTCAGCTCCACGACGATCATGAATCCTGCCTGCAGGGTACCGATGATCGCCAGCAGAATCAGGATGCCGCGCATCATCCTTGCACCCCGGTCCAGCGCCCGCATCTCCACGAATCAAGTCTACTATGCAGCCTGAAAAGGCCCGTCAGTCAAACAGTGGCACCTGTTCGGGTCCGCTGTCAGCAAGCTCCGGCAGCGCTGATACTTCCCTGAACTCCAGGCCCAGGCTCTCCAGCTGCTTCAGGGCCGGCGCGCTGATTGATGGCGCAGCCAGAATGCCGCGCACCTGAGTGCCGACCTGCCCGGACACGGTGGTCACGTAACGGCTCAGCTGATGGACGGCCTCCTGGGTAGCCTTGCCGCGCTTCAGTTCAACCACCACGAGCCTGCCGTCCCGGTCGCGGGCGTACAGGTCGATGCCGCCGACGCCCGTGGGCACTTCGAGGTCGACCAGGGTCAGCCCGGGCTCGATTACTTCCGGGTCGCGGGCCAGCGCCTTCTGCATCTCAGATTCGCTGCCCATCAGCACGAAACCGGTCAGCTCGCGCAGCAGCAGCGCCTGGGCCAGGGCGGGTTCCAGGAACGCCACTCGGACGAACTCGGGCGGGGAGCGCCGTTCGGAAAGCAGTACGGCGACGCCATCTTCGACAGACAGGTCGATTGAATCGGACTGCGGTTGCCAGTTGACGGGTTTGACGCCGCGCTGCCCGTGGATCTGCAGGCTGCCGCCGGGTTTGAGCATGAGCAGGAAGTCGCCTGCGTCGGCGGTGCTGGCGGCCCGGCCCGAGTAGAGGACTTCAAGCTCGCCGGCCACCTGGACCACGCAGTCTTCGCTGCCGACGTACTCACGCAGGAAGTCCAGCAGCTCTTCGGGTGAGGGCTGCTGGACCTGGCCTAGAAGCACGTCACCGGGGCAGCAGGAAGACCCCGGCGGGGCGGAACTGCAGGAACACGTGGTCGCCACGGGCGCGCTCTGTCACGCCCTCACCACTCAGGCTGGCGAAGATCTCACCGTACTCGGTATCGAACATGTACTCATTGTACGGGCCGAGGTAGGCGTTGCTGCGCACCACGGCGGGCAGGCCGCTCTCGGCGAACTCCACCCCTTCCGGACGGACGACCAGTTCAACGTCACCCGGCGGCAGGTCCTGCTCGTGCGGGAAGCTGTAGTTGCCCATGGTCACGTGGGTGCCGTCGTAATTGGCTGACAGGAAGTTGGCCGCGCCGATGAAGTCCGCCACGAAGCGGCTTTCGGGCTGGGTGTAGAGCGCGTGCGGTCCGCCCAGCTGCTCGATGTTGCCTTCGTTCATCACTACGATGCGGTCGCTGATGGCGAGCGCCTCTTCCTGGTCGTGGGTGACGTACACGGTGGTTATGCCCAGCTCCTGCTGGAGTTCGCGGATCTCCTCGCGCACGCGGCGCCTGAGTTTGGCGTCCAGGTTCGAGAGGGGTTCGTCGAACAGCAGCACCCGGGGCCTGATGGCCAGCGCCCGGGCCAGGGCCACCCGCTGCTGCTGGCCACCGCTGAGTGCGTTGACCGGGCGCTCGATGAGCTGCTCCAGGCCGACCATCTTCAGCGCGACCTCGACGCCCTCCCGCACCTCGTCTTGGGATTTCTTGGCAACTCGCAGGCCGTAGGCGACGTTCTCGAACACGTTCATGTGCGGGAACAGTGCGTAGCTCTGGAACACCATGGTGACGTCACGCAGGTAGGCGGGCAGGCGGGTGATGTCCTCGCCGTCCAGCAGGATCCGGCCTTTGGTGGCGCGTTCCAGGCCGGCGATCATGCGCAGCGTGGTGGTCTTGCCACAGCCTGACGGGCCGAGCAGCGTCAGCAGTTCACCCGGCTCGATCTTCAGGTCGATGGAATCAACCGCAAGTGACTCGCGGCTGTAACGTTTCTCAAGCCCGACAAGTTCAACGGTCGCGGGCTGCCTGTCTTTGAGTGTCATGGTCATGATTCCCTGACTCCAGTCATTCGGTTACCTATCAGTCTGGCCACCAGCAAGAGCAGCAGGATGACTGCCAGCATCGAGATGATGAGTACCGTGCCCATCGCGGCGCCGCGGCCCAGCTGGCCCTGTTCTATCCAGCCCAGCATGAGTACCGTCGCCAGCTGGTTGCCGGGGCTCACGAGGAAAATCACCTGCGAGACCGCGGTCACGCCGCTCACGAAGGCGTAGATGAGGCCGGTTACGAGCGTGTTCACCAGCAGCGGGAACAGCACGCGCCGCAAGGTGGTGAACGTTCTGGCCCGCAGCATCGTCGAGGCTTCCTCGAGGCTCGGGTCGATCTGCGCCAGGCCGGACACGGCTGCGCGGATGGCGACCGGCATGTTGCGGAACACCAGGGCTATGGCGATGATGACCGCCGAAGCGGTGAGCAGCCACGGTCCGGTGTTGAAGGCGAACACGTAAGCCACGCCCATGACCGTGCCGGGCGTCGCGAACGACAGCAGCGAGCCGATCTCGATGAACCTTCTCCCGAAGAACCTTTGTCGGCTCACGAGGAAGGCCACCAGGAAGCCCAGCAGCAGGGCCGGAACGGCAGCTATCGCCGACACCCGCATCGAGTACAGGAACACGGGCAGTCCCGAGTTCAGGAAGTCCCGGTAATGCTGCACGGTGAGCGAGTAGTTGACGCCCCACAGCTGCGTGAACGAGCCGAACACGATGGAGGCGTACAGCGCAGCCACGAAGATGGTCCAGATGAGCAGCAGGCTGACCAGGATCCATTCGAGCACCAGCGGCAGCCGCACCACTGAACCGGAGGCGGGTTTGCCGGTAACGGTCACAAACGAGCTGCCGCCCAGCCACCACTGCTGCAGGAAGAACGCCGCCAGCACGAACAGCAGCAGGACGGTGCCGTACACAGCTGCTTCGTTGGGGTTGAAACGGCCGGTCAGCGACAGGTAAACCTCGGTAGCAAGATAGTTGCGGTCACCGCCCAGTACCATCGGGTTGCCGAAGTCCGCGAGCGATTCGATGATGCTCAGCAACGCGGCCGCGGCCAGGCCGGGCCGGACCAGTGGCCAGGTGATCGACCTGAGCACGTGCCAGCGGCCGGCACCCAATGTCTGGGCGGCTTCCTCGAGCGCGGGGTTGAGTGCCGCCAGCGAGCCGCGCAGCAGCAGGTAGGCGATGGGCGTGAACGCCAGTATCTGCGCTATCGACACGCCCAGCACGCCGTAAATCTCGTTACTGGACAGGCCGAGCAGCTCGTAGCTGACGATGCCGCGTCGGCCCAGGAGGAATATCATGGCGAACGACAACACGAACGGTGGCGTGATGATGGGCAGCAAGCTGATCAGGTCGAGCGAGCCTTTCACCGGCCGGTAGCGTGAGCGCTGGCCCAGGATCGCGAAGAACAGTCCCAGCAGGGTGCAGGCGGGCGCGACGATGGTCAGGACCAGCATGCTCGTCGGAACGGCGCCGCGGCCGTACAGCATCACGCCGAAGGCGAAGCCGAACGCCGCACCCAGCAGGAGCCACATGAGTACGCGTTTTAGCGGCGCGCGCCGTAGCAGCGCCAGCACCGTGGTGAAAACGGCGACGCCGGCAGCCCACCACTGGGTGGCCCGCAGTTCGCTGGTCTCGGTGCGCGGGTTCTCGAGGAACAGGAACAGCGGGTGCGACAGTGTCGTGCGGAACTGGGCGAAGGTGAACTCGCCTTTTATGACGAACGCCTCGCGCAGCACCATGAACAGCGGGTAGATGATGAACAGGATGACGAAGGTGGCTACCAGCAGGATGCTCGACGCCACGAACGCATCACCCTGAATCCGCCCCGATTCGCTCAGGCCGTTGCCCATGACGAGCAGCAAAGCCGTGAGCGACAGGATGGCGCCCAGGCCGAACGGTTCGCTTGTGACCAGCAGCCAGCCGACGCCGCCCAGGAAGCCGGCTGCGGCGATCAGGGTTATCAGGTCCGCGCGGAGGGTGATCCTGAGTTTCAGGAAACTGACGATGAACACCGCCAGGGCGCTAGCGGCCACGATCCAGATGAACGGTTCCGTCGTCTGCCAGCCGTAAGTCTGCAGGTCGAAGTCCAGGAACGGCCGGGCAGGGCGCGTGAACGGCAGGGCCGCGAAGGCGGCCAGGGCGAGCACGGCCGGAAGCCAGGCTCCGCTGACTGGAAGCGCATTCAGGCGCGTGGTGGCCTTCAGTTCTCGCAACGCACTCATGCGTCAAGGCCAGTCAAAGCTGGTTGCAATTGGGGCTCCTTCAACACGATACTGCCGCTGATTATAAACCGCGTCCCCGACGAACCAGAAGGCCGCGTCGGGGACGTTGTACAGCGTCAGTTTATTCAGGCCGGTCCGGCGTTAACGCGGGATCGGGAAGATCTCGTTGGTCCAGCGGCTCACGAGGTGATCGCGGGTGTCGGGGTTGCCGTAAGTATCGAAGTCGTAATCGATCAGGTTGATGCTGTCGAGGTCCGGAGCAAGTTCATGAACCGGGGTGTTGACGTTCGACTGGATCTGGAACGAGTCACCCTGCGCGGCTGCGAGCTGCTGCGCTTCGGGGGTCAGTGCCCATTCGATGAATGCTATGGCTGCTTCGCGGTTCGGTGCGTTGGCGACGAGCGAGATGCCGCCGATCTCGTAACCGGTGCCTTCTTCAGGTGCGAGGGTGATGAGCGGGAAGCCCTGGTTGGCGAACTTCACGCCGTCGTGCATGAACTGCACCGCGATGCCGACTTCACCGCGACCGGCGAGCTGGCCGGGGGCTGAACCGGAGCTGGTGTACTGGGCGATGTTCTGGTGGATGCCTTCGAGCAGCTCGAATGCTTCGTCTTCACCGAAGATCTGCACCAGGGTAGCGATGATCGTGTAGGCGGTACCGGAGCTGTTGGGGTCCGGCATCGCGATGAGGCCCTTGTAGGCGGGGTCAGCAAGATCGGCCCAGCTGGTGGGGATCTCGACGCCGGCTTCCTCGAGGACACCTTCGTTGATGGAGAAGCCGAGCGCACCTGCGTAAAGCGGGATGTACTCTTCGTTGATTACCGACTTCAGGTTGGGGATGATGTCGTCCCAGACGGTCGGGATGTACATCTCGGTGATGCCTTCACGGACGGCTACCAGGTGAGGGTCACCCGTTCCGCCGAACCAGACGTCGTAGATCGGGTTGGCGGCTTCTGCGCGCAGGCGGGCCAGCGACTCGTTCGAGCCCATGCGGATCTGCTCGAGGCCGTAGCCGGTTGCTGCGGTGAAGGCCGGACCAAGCGCCTCGCACCAGGCGAGGTCGGGGCTGCACAGCACGTTCACGGTGCCTTGCTGTGCCTGGACGGCGCCGCCTATGGCAAGGCTTGCAAAGATTGCTGCTACGAGTTTCTTCATTCAACCACTCTCCCGGTTTCTCTGCCGGACCGACCCTCAGTCTGAGGCGGCCGGCCGATCTTACAATTGTGATAACTGAATGGTAGCCGCAGGCGCGCAGCCGCGCAAGTGGGTACCTGTGAGAAGGGTACCCAGCGGACTTAATGGTTTCGTCATGCATAAAGGTTTGTCGCGCGGACTGATCAGTCGCTTACCGGCACAGCCACGCCCGGAGCCAGTCCCAGTCGCACCTGCGCACCCGGCTCGAGCACTGCTGCTTCACTGGCGGGCACGTCCGCCTGCAGCAGTCCCGGCAGGCCGTCCACTTCGAACCAGTACCGTTCGTGCGAACCGTGGTAATCAGCCCTGCGCAGGGTGGCGCGCAACTCAAGGCCGCCGGCAACCGCAGGGCCACCAACCGTGAACCAGTCGGGCCTTACCAGCAGGCTGCTGGCAGCCCTGGTTCCGTCCCCTGCCTGGCGGACCGCCAGCTGCTGACCCAGTATCTCCACGGTGTCAGCGCCAGCTGGGGCAGTGACGGGCAGGAAGTTGGCATCACCCAGCATCTCGGCAACGAACCGGCTGCCCGGCAGGGTGTAAAGCTCGCGCGGCGTTCCGGCCTGGATCACCCGCCCGTCGTTCATCACGGCGATGGTGTCACTGAGCGAGAGTGCTTCCTCCTGATCGTGGGTCACGAACACGGTGGTCACGCCCAGTTCCTGCTGGATCGCCTTGAACTCGCTGCGCAGACGCACCCGCAGGCGCGCGTCCAGGTTAGAGAGGGGCTCGTCCATGAGCAGCACCCGCGGTCGCACCGCCAGTGCCCGGCCCAGCGCCACCCGCTGCTGCTGACCGCCGGACAGCTCGTGCGGCATGCGGCCTGCCAGGCCGTCCAGCTGCAGGAACTCCAGAATCTCGGCCACGCGCCTGCGTGACTCCGCTGAACCGACCCGCCGGTGCCTGAGCCCGTAGCCCACGTTGTGCGCGACCGTCATGTGCGGGAACAGCGCGAAATCCTGGAACACCATCGCCGTATCGCGCCGGAATGGCGGCAGGCCCGCCTGATCCTGTCCGTCCAGCAGAACCTCGCCTGAATCGGCTTCCATGAAGCCTGCGATGATACGCAGCGCAGTCGTCTTTCCGCAGCCGCTGGGACCCAGGAGCGTGGTGATCCGGCCGGGAGCGAAATCCAGGCTGAGTGAATCGACAGCCCGGACCGCACCGAAGTTCTTGCTGATGGCCCGCAGCGCCAGGCTGCCAGGCTGGCTCACAGCCGCTCGAACGGCCGGAAGCTGCGGCCCAGCACCAGCCGCGCCAGCGCCAGCATCAGGGCTCCGAGCAGCATCAGGACGGTTGCCAGGGCTGCTGCTCCGCCCCAATAGCCTTCTTCTGCCAGGTTGAGTATCGAGACGCTCGCCAGGTTCAGGCCCGGGGAAACCAGGAAGATCACGGCGCTGAGCGTACCAAGGCTGTGGATGAACACGAGCATGGTGGCGCTTGCCACCGGTCCACGCAGCAGCGGAACGGCGACGTCGGTGAACACGCGCGCCCAGCCGGCTCCCAGGTTGCTCGCGGCCTCGTAGAGGGAGCCGCGCATCTGAATGAACGACGCCGCGATTATCCGGTAGGCCGTGGGCAGCGACCCTACCGCCATGCTGATTACGATCAGCAGCGCCGTTCCCGTCAGCCTGATTGGGCCGTCGTTGAACGCCAGCACGTAGGCGATGCCGAGCAGCGTGCCGGGGATGGCGGCGGGCAGCAGCGTGGTCAGGTCCAGCAGCATGCGGCCGCGGATCCTGGCGGCATGCACCAGGAACGCTGCCAGCAGCGAGACGGCAGTGGCCAGCAGCGCGGCCAGCGGCGCGAGCCTGAGCGTGTTGGTCAGGTCAGCCAGGCGCGCGTTCACCCAGCTGAAGTGCCGGAATGTCGGCGTGTAATCGAACGCCCAGACGTTGGCGAACGCCCCGACCACGACGGCCGCGGTCTTGGCGACGAGTACCAGGGCCACGAGCATGCACACGGTCCACAGGCTCCAGCGCAAGACCGGGCTGAGTGGCAGCGGCTGGTTGAAGCTGGCGCGCGAGCCGACGGTCGCGTACCTCTCGCCCGCTGCCGAGCGCAGCTGCAGCGCGTAGATCAGCAGCGCCGGCACCAGCAGAACGAGCCCCAGGGCGGTACCCGCCTCGAGGTTGCCCCAGCCGGTCACCTGGTTGTAAGCCTCGGTAGCCAGCACCCGGAAGCGGCCTCCCAGCAGCATGGGCGTGCCGAAGTCGCTGAGCACGCCAAGTGAAACGAACAGCGTGGCCGCCAGGATGCCTGGCATGGCCAGCGGCAGGGTCACCGTGCGGAGCACCGCCAGGCTGCCGGCACCGTAACCGGCAGCGGCCTGTTCAAGGCTGCTGGGCACCCGGCTGAGTACCCCGGCCAGCACGAGGTAGGCGAACGGGAAGAACGCCAGCGTCTGCGCCAGCCACACGCCGTGCCAGCCGTACAGGCTGACGTCCAGGCCCAGCAGCTGGCTGGTGATCACGCCGTTACGGCCGAACAGCAGTATCAGTGCCAGCGCGCCCACGAACGGCGGTGAGAACAGGCCCAGCAGCGGCACCCAGCCCAGGAAGCGCCAGCCGGGCACGCGGAACTTGCTGACCGCCAGGGCGTAAAGCAGTCCCAGCAGGACCGCTGAACCGCTGGAGAGGGCGGTGATCCACAGTGTGTTGACGGTGGCGGTACGGAAACGGGGCGTTCCCGGCAGGCTGCGCCAGGTGTCAGCGCCGGGCGTCAGCACCGCCTCGAGCAGTGGCACTGCCACGAACAGGATCAGGAACAGCCCGACCGCCGCCGTTGCCAGCAGCAGGCCGGGCGTGGCCAGCAGGCGTCTTGCTCCGGGACGCGCCGGGTTCAATCGACCAGCTCGCTCCAGCGGTTCAGTACCTCATCACGTTGCTCGGCAGCCAGGTCAGCGTCGAAGTCGATCATGTCGATGTCAGCGGCCGAGACGGCGCCGGCGGGCAGCTCCACGTCCGGGTGCAGCGGCGCGGTCAGCGACCGGTCGGTGAACAGCTGCTGCGCCTCTGCTCCCAGAATGAAGTTGACGAACTGATGGGCCGCCTCGGTGTTCGGGCCGCCGGTCACGACCGAGATCGCGCCGATCTCTCCGCCGGTGCCGGGCGGCACCCTGATCGCGATGGGCAGGCCTTCCGCCACGTTGCGGGCGAGCGCATGGATGTACGACACGCCGATGGTGTACTCGCCGGAGCTCACCAGCTGGGCCGGAGCGGCGCCCGAGCTGGGGAACTGTCCCACCTGCGGCACGAGTGCGGCCAGGTAATCCCAGCCGGCTTCTTCGCCGAGGCGCTGCAGCTGGACCTGCACGAACAGGTAAGCCGTGGACGACGCCACCGGGTCGGTCATGACGATCTCGCCGGCGAAGGCAGGGTCCAGCAGGTCTTCCCAGGTCGAGGGAAGTTCGCGGTCGCCGTAGCGGGCTGCGAAGCGCTGGGTGTTTATTCCCAGGCCGAGTGCCGTGGTGTGCCAGCCGGTCCAGTAGCCTTCGGGATCAAAGCTTCCTGCGGGAAGTGTCACGCTTTCGGGCAGCGCGTGTGGTTCACTGACGCCCTGGTCTTTCAGGGTGATGTGCAGGGTGCTGGGTCCACCCAGGACGATGTCTGCCTGCGGGTTGGACTGCTCGGCTATCACCCGGGCGATGATCTCGCCGGTCGAGCCGCGCAGGACCACTGGCCTGAGCCCGGTCTGCTCCTCGAACAGACCGGCAAGCGCGAGCGCGTCCTGTTCGTTGACGATGGCGTAGATGACGGGACCGTCCTGGGCGATGGCCATCCCGCTGACCAGGAGCAGCACGGCGAGCACCAGCCCTTTGAGCGTGGCAGACTTGATTTGCATCCCTGTAACCTCCGAAAGGCGCCTCCGGCTCGGGCCGGAACGTCACCTGAATGCTAGCGCGCCCACCAGTCTGAATGTGTCAGGTCATCTGTACCCCCGGGGCCGGGTGGGAGCAGGTATCATCAGCGCGTGGCAAAGCTTTACCTGCTGGGCACCGGTTCCGTAGTTTCGGACGCGCACCGCACCACGACCATGCTGGCTGTCGACAACGGTCAGGAACTCCTGCTTGTCGACTGCGGCGGCGACGCCGTCCAGCGCATGAAAGCCAGCGGTGTCGACCCGAAGCGGCTGCGGCGCATGATAGTCACTCACGAGCACGCCGATCACTGCGCAGGGTTCCCGCTCCTGATGGAGCGGCTCTGGGTGGAAGGTCTGCGCGGTGAGTTCCACGTGCACGGGATTCCCGAGGCGGTGGCTCAGGTCCGGCGCATCTTCGAAGCGTTCAACACCGACGACTGGCCTGACTTCCCCAAGATCATCTGGCACGAGGTCGACAACCGGCCCGGGGCCCTGGTGCTCGCTGAAGGCGGCTGGCACGTCACGGCAGCGCAGTGTGACCATCCGGTCCCCTGCATCGGCCTGCGTATCAAAGACCGCGTGTCGGGTGACAGCCTTTACTATTCAGCCGATACCGAGCCGAATCCCGGCCAGGTCGACGCTGCCCGCGGCGTGAACCTGATAGTTCACGAAGCCACCGGCGCCTTTCACGGTCATGCCAGTGCCGAACAGGCAGCAGAGCTTGCGGCGCAGACTGACGCAGTGAAGCTGATTCTGGTGCACGTGCCGCCCGATGGTCCATGGCGTCAGGCGGACCTGGAAGCGGCCCGCAAGCGCTTCACGGAAACCGAGATCGGTGACGAGGGAGCTGCGCTGAGTTTTTCCGGTCAGTCGTTGTAAACGAAGCCGAACACCCACAGCGTCCAGATGTACAGCGATTTGGCCGCGTGATAGAAGCCGACCACGCTGGCGACGCCGATCGCTGCCAGGATCCACGTCAGCCCGTCGAACAGGCCGAAGTTGGCGATGAGTATCCAGGCGGCAGCGCCGGCCACTACGACCGCGATGAGGTAGTTGAAGGCGAGCAGCATGAGGAAGCTGCCGGGATCGCGCTCGAAGCGTACTCCGCAGAATCCGCAGGTCGGCTTGGCCTTGATCCAGTTTTCATACATGTAGTCATGGCGGCAGTTGGGGCACTTGCCGTGGATGACTGTCGGGATGAGACTTTGCAGGGCTTCTTTGAAACCCGAGTTGATCGGTGCGTCCGACCCACCGCGTGCCCGGCGTGGGGGTGGTCTGAGTGCTGAGTCGGTCATGCCTCAATTGTACCGATGCCAGGCAGGTTCGCGGGCTGCTGCAGCTACAGGATTGCGTGTCCGGTGGCAGGAAAATGCCCGCCTGAACGCTTCCAGGCGGGCATTTCGCTTCAGTTCATATCTGCTGAACCTGTCAGAGGCTCAGGCGGAGTGAATCAGTCGGTAACTACCTTGTAGACGGTACCAGTGGAGCCGGCCGGGCCGGTTACGGCCGAGGTCAGGACGTAGATCTCGCCGTCAGCACCTTCGCCGAAGCCCATGATGAACTCGTCGAGCCGTTCCACGTGCAGGAGCTCGAGGCCGGTTACCTGGCCGTCGTCACCCATGACGGGCTCGGCGACGATGAACGTGCCTGAAGCTTCGCTGAAGCTCTGGCCCCAGTCACCGAACACGTACATGCCCTGCAGGTCAGGGAATTCGCTGCCGCGGTAGACGTGACCGGCGATCACGGTGATGCCGATGAAGTCTTCGGGGTCGACGCTCTCGCGGGTGTACTCGAAGATCGGGTCGATGAGTTCTTCACCCATCGGGCCGGTTTCAGGCACTTCGGCGGGCGGCTCGTTGGGGTTTTCGGGGTCGAAGGCGTGGAGGCCTTCCATCAGGTTCCAGCCGAGGTTGCCGGGGCCGCTGACGACGTTGACTTCCTCGAACAGGTTCTGACCGACGTCAGGGATCCAGATGTCACCCGTCTCGCGGTCGAAGCTGAAGCGGTACGGGTTGCGCAGGCCCCACAGGTAGATCTCGGGCTGGGCTTCCGTGCCTTCGTAACCGGCTTCCTGGTCAAGGGTCACGCCCACGAGGGGGTTGTCCTCGGGGATGCCGTAGGGTTCCTCGCCGTCAACGTCGATGCGCAGCAGTGAACCCAGGATGGTGGACACGTCCTGACCATTGCCGAGCGGCGGGTGGCCGAGAGCGACGTCGTTGGCGGCACCGCCGTCACCGAGCGCGATGTACAGGTAACCGTCAGGACCGAACGCCAGGGCGCCGCCGTCGTGGTTCATCTGCGGCTGGTCGATTTCCATGATGATGCGCTCGCTGTCCGGATCGGCGCGGTTCGGGTCGTCTTCGGAAACGGTGAACACAGAGACGTGGGCGGTGTTGTTCCAGTCGTCCGGCGCGCTTTCACGCAGCGGGGCGCTGTAGTGCACGTAGAACTGCCCGTTCTCAGCGTAATCCGGGTGGAACGCCAGGCCCAGCAGGCCGCGCTCGTCGTAGTCCTCGCTCAGGTCGACCATGCGGTCGCTGAGGTCCAGGAACAGCTCGTCGAGCAGTTCGCCGTCCTCGATGATGTGGATCTGACCTGTCTGTTCGATCACGAACAGCCGGTCATCATCAGCGGGCGCGTGCAGCGTGAGCGGCGAGATGAGGCCGGTGACTACCGGTTCCAGCCGCACGTTCAGTGTGGGGCTGTCCTCGTCCTGGGCAAGTGCGGTTCCGGCCAGCAGCAGGGCGCCGGCGGTGAACGCCGTCACCAGCTTCCGGGCGGACCGGAGATAGTTTCGCGTTTTCATGTTTTGCCTCCTCATGACAGGTCTGCCGGCGCAGCGCACCAGCAGTTCACCTGAGTTTGATTCACTTGACGTTATCAATGTGCGCGTGCGCCCCGGCGTCTTCCTCTTCGCCAACTCGGCCTCGACCGACGAGATCACGGCCAACTGGCACCTCGACGCCACGTTCGAGCAGCTCCGTGCGTCGGGCGCCGAGGTGCTCCAGGAGCCGACCGACATGGACTACGGCGCGCGCGACTGCGCCTTCCGCGACCCGTCAGGCAACATGCTGCGGATCAGTCAGCGCTGATAGCGGACAACTGCGCGAACACGCAGCTCCCATCGCCCTCGGCCATGCACGACGTCAGGCCGACCGGGCGACCCAACAGGCGGGAGAGCAGTCGTTCGTCGAAGCGGCACACCAAGCGGGTCTCGCGGGCCACCCGGTGGTACACGCAGTTCACGGCCTCGACGGCTCCAGTACCCGCAACCTGATGCTCGTCTGACGTCTCGGTTACCACGCGCGCGTGG
>CALDPK010000270.1 GCA_937911855.1 uncultured Trueperaceae bacterium
ATGGTGAATGTTTCGTCACCGTGCAAACCGAGCGACACCGCCGAATCACTGTCCTGGAATTGCAAAGGTAAAATACCCATGCCGACCAAATTGGAGCGGTGAATGCGTTCGTAGCTCTCGGCAATTGCGGCTTTTACGCCGAGTAAAGCCGGGCCTTTTGCGGCCCAGTCGCGTGAGGAACCGCTGCCGTATTCCGTTCCGGTGAGCACGACCAGCGGGGTGTTGTCGGCTTTGTTTTTCAGGGCATCGATCAGCTGCCGGCCGGTGCTGACCGTGACCGTGGTACCGCCAGCGCCGCCGGTGGTGCCCCCGCCGAGCGACGCATAACCAACGGGTTCACTGAGGCAGGCGGTTGGGTTGCCGGTACCGGGCTGCTCTGCGCCAGGGTCGCCATGTTCGCGCGGATGCGTTCCTGCTCCTGGAAGATGGCAGTACGCCTTGAAGCCAGTGCGTCGCGCTCGCGCTGGAGTTCCGTGATCTGCTGGCCCAGGCCCAGGAGCTGCTCCAGCAGCACCGTCGTCTCGGCGTCCAGCAGCTCGTTCTCGAGCAGGATGATTATGGAATCAGTCGGCAGGTTGGTCAGTGCAACGCTGCGGGTCGCCACCCGCTCTTCGATGACTTCCAGCACGCAGGTATCAGCTGCCGTGCATTCCAGCTGCACTGGCAGGCCCGATGCCTCGCCCGTCAGGTCGCCCTCTGGAGCACCTGCGCCCACGGCGACTCCGAAACGGTAGGTGTTGGCTGTGGTCACCGGGGCAGGTTCGTTCGGACTGATCAGGTCGAAGCCACCGCGGCGAGCGTGCTCGATCGCGACCAGGCGGCTGTCAGCAGCGTCAGAGATTATCTCGTAACTGCTGCGGAACCGCTCCCGCACTTCCGTGTGGATGACGCCCTGCCGCAGCCTGATCGACTGCACCTGTTCAGCGTCCCGGGTTGACGTGTGCTGCACCTCGACCGCCAGGTCGGTGGCGAACGCCAGCAATTCGGTCTCGCCCGGCAGCACGTCGCCCAGCAGGGCCGTACCCGTGAAGGCGCCGCCGTCGAACACCGTAACCGTGCCGGCTGCCAGATGCAGACCGGTGTCGTTCTCCAGCTGCACGCCACGCAGGGGATGACTGCTGCCGCGCTGCGGGTCGAACACCGACAGGTTCTGCGCCGCGACTTCCTCCTGCACGATCGGGATCATCGCCGACTCGAACCGGCCGACCGTCACCGGCTGGTCGACCACGTACTGGAAGGTGACCCCGGTCTGCACGCCGCTCGCCTGCGCGTCAACTCCGGCGCCCATCATGCTCAAGGCGCTGTCCTCGAATGCCGAACGTGCCTGCATCGGCGCCGGCGCGGCCATCTCTGCCTCTGCCGCCATTGAGTACGAGTCGAACTCGGCAGGCGGACCGCTCTGTGCGACCTGCGGAACTACCCGCTGCCGCTGCACGTACACGGCCTCGTACAGGCTGGTGATGAACGAAACCGGCTCGCCTGCCACGAAGCTGACCTGGACGTCCTGCAGATCCATGCTGGTCGGGTTGTCCAGGATGGCCCAGCCCTGCAGTTCAGCTGTGCTTTCGTCGCCCAGCACCAGGCGGTAGCTGGTCTTCCAGACAGGCATCTCGCGTACGTAACCGATCTGCACCGGGCGCTCACCCTCGCCGCTGAAGTGCAGCTGCACCTGGGTTCCGTCGTCAGAACGGTTGCGGGCCACCGCCGTAAGGGCGTCGGCCAGTTCCTGGCGCAGGGTTTCATCTTCGAAGTGGACCTCGCGCACTTCGGCCAGGTTCACGCGGCGCAGGCCGTCCTCACCGGAAAGCAGCACGTAATGACGGTCGGCTTCCTCGGGAACGGTTACGTGTTCGACGCTGACGATCGTGCCAGTCACGGGCTGTGCTGCCACCAGGGTCACTTCCTCACCCCGCGCCTGCAGCAGCAGCGCCGCGAGATCCGGATTGCCCGACAGGTCAAGCGAGTAGCTCGACAGGGTGCGGGCGAACGGGTCCTCAGCTGCGTAACGGACCGCGCCTATGGTGCCGCCGCCGTGGTCCAGGAGGACCAGGCTCTGCAGCAGGTCGTCCATGTCTTCGGTACGGGCGGGCAGCGAGAACACCTGGTCGCCACTCACGGTGCCGGAGTGCTCGAAGTAAGCCACCCCGTTCTTGTACATGACCACGCGGGTCACGGGCAGATCGACAGTCCCGACATCCTGCGCCAGCGACGATTGCAGCAGTCCGGCTGTGGCCAGTGCGATGGCCAGCATTCCTGGTCTTGAGTTTTTCATGCGTAACAGGTTACTGCCCGGGTTCACTTTGAACGTGAGAACCGTTAATGGTGCGGTCACACATGCGGCGCTTGAAGGCGCTGCGTATCCTGCTGATACAATGCCCTACCTTGGGAGGTAAAAAGTTACGTGCAGCACGCAGGAAAGTTGTCAGTCAGCTTGCTGGGCCCCCCGCGCTTATCGTTCGAAGGTTCACAGATCAGTGTCCCCTCACGGAAGTCACTGGCCCTGCTGTGCCTGCTGGCGTGCCAGGACGCGCCGCTCTCCAGGCGTGAAGCAGCGGACCTCTTGTGGGACGGCGGGCTGGCCAACGTCCGGCAGGCCCTGTACCAGCTCAGGCAACTGCCCGGCGCGGCGGACTGGCTGGATCCCGGCACCGACCTGATGATCTCGGCCTGGACAGATGTTGCCGAACTGGAAACGCTGATCGCCGCCGGCGATTACGAAGCAGCCATCGCGCTGTGGCGGGGTCCGTTCATGGACGGATTGTCAGTGCCGGACTGCCCCGACGTGCAGCTGCGTTTCGACGAGGAAGGCCGGCGCGTGGAGGCCCTGCTGTCCGTGGCACTGACGAGCCTGGCCAGTGAGCTGATGAAGGCCGGAGAGCTGACCGGTGCCCTGACGGCGACCGAGCAGCAGCTGAAGCTGGATCCGTTCGATGAAGCCAGCCTTGAGCGGGCCATGCGCCTCGAGTTCATGCTGGACAGGCCTGAGGCCGCGCTGTTGCGCTACGAGGAATGGACCCGCGCGCTGGCCGAGGATCTGAGTTCAGAGCCGGGCCCAGAAACCAGCAAGCTGGCTGCCGCCATCCGCGAAGGTCACCTGCCACCGGGCTCCGGTTTCGATGCCGTACCAGTGAGGCTGCAGCAACTCCTGGGCGCCATCCACATAGGCCGGGGTCAGCTGGGCATCGATGAGCTTGCCGAAGTGCTGCGCCGCGAAGCCTTCGAAGTGTCGGAAGGGATAGCGACCCTCCGCCACATGGGACTGGTCGACGGTGTCAGCCTCATCGACAGGGACGGTGAGTTCAGGATGTCGGAAAGCGACGCTGAACTGCTGGAACGGCGCGTGGCGGAGGTGCTCGAGGCAAGGGAAGTGGAAGGCTGGCAGGCAGAAGCGGCCCTGGGAGGGCACTGGCTGCGGGCGGGAATCGGCCGGAGGGCAGCGCCCTGGCTGCTCAGGGCGGCGCGCGGCGCGCTCGGTGCCAACAGCCTTCCGGAAGCCCTCGAACTGTGCTTCCGGGCCAGCTGGACCGGCGATCAGCATGAGCGTTTCGATGCGCTGATGATCCTGGAAACCCTGTGCGAACGGATGGGTGACGATTCGCTGCGGGTGGCTGCACTGAACGAGGCAGCGGACCTGGCCTGGCTGCTGCAGGATGACCGGGCGCTGTGCCGCACCGAACTGGCGCGGGCCCGCCTGTACGCGCGCGGAAGACACCGAGCTCGCGCTCAGCCACGCCGATGAAGCACTGGCGATAGCGCAGCGGAGCGGCGAACCCGAGCTGGAAGCGCTCGCCTGGAACGGGCTGGGAGCCATCCGATTCTCCATGGGCGACTTAAGCGGCGCTCTCGAGTCGTTCGCTCGCTGCGTCGCCCAGGACATCAACGCTGAAAGCATGCGGGCGCTGGCGAACATGGGTGCCATCCACGGCATGCGCGAAGAGCACGACACCGCCTACGGCCTGTTCGAACGCGCCCTGACCCTGGCGCGCAAGGCCGGTGACCTGATGATCATCTCGGCCTGCCTGAACAACCTGGCCGCCTCTGCAGAGCGCATGGGCGCCTACCCGCAGGCACTGAAGCACCTGCATGAGGGACGCCAGATCGCCAGGCGCCTGCAGCACCGTTCGCTCGAGGCGCAGATAATCCACAACCTGTCGGTGATCTACACCCACCAGGGGGCTTACGGCCCGGCCTGGAACACCGTGCTGGAAGTCATCGAGGAGGGCGACGCTACCGGTGATTCACCGCTGCGCTCGCAGGGCATGCTGCAGGCGGCCGAGATCGCCAGGCGCTGCAACGACGCTGAGCGGTGCCGGAAACTGCTGGATGAGTCTGGTCAGCTGATTCAGAAGATCGGTGACCAGCGCCGGCTGGTCGCCTGGCGTTCGATGGTTGCCGTGCAGGAAGGCCCGCACGCCGGGATTCCCGAGCACGTGACGGCCGTCAAGACGCTTGGCCTGAAGAGCATGTACAGCTGGCTGTTACTGGAGCTGGCGCTGCGCGCGGACGACCGTGCGGCTGGCGAGGCGTTTCTGGCGGCCGGCAACTGGTTCGGGCCGCATCAGGCGTTCGTTGCGCGCTCAGCGCAGCTGCGGCTCCTGCTCCTGGATTACCGGGCTCAGGACCTTTCCGAGATGAAGCGGCTGGTAGCGGAGCTGGCGCTCGAGATTGGTGGCGTCGAGTACGCCGAATTGCCGCTGGTCTGCCACCTGATCTCGCTGGCTGAAACCGTGAATGGTGATGACGGCAGCGGCTGGCTCAGGCAGCGCGACGAGCTCCTGGCTGAGCAGGGCCGGGGTCTGCCGGCCGACTTAAGGGCCGCGCTTCTGCAGGCTCCTGATGCCTGGTTGAGTTCAGTCGAGCGCAGCAAGCGCTGAGGAAGCCACCTGCGACGGCACGGAAGCCAGGTCCTGGCTCAGGCCCAGGTAGACGTGGTAGTTCACGATGACCCGCTCGAGGTAGTTGCGGGTCTCCTGGGCGTCGATCTGCCGGTACAGTTCGGCTTTCTGGCCGGCGACTTCCTCGCCGCGGTACAGGCGGCCGATGTAACCCTGGCCGCGGTTGTATGACGCTGTGGCCAGCTCGAGGTCGCCGTCGAAGTAGTTCAGCAGCCACGCCAGGTAGAAGGCACCGTAGCGGATGTTGGCATTCACGTCGAAAACGTCGGCTGGCGGTTCGCGTTGCAGTTCAGCCAGCCAGTCCCACGTCGACGGCACGACCTGCATGAGACCGCGGGCGTTGCTGGTCGAGACCGCCAGCGGGTAGAACGCCGATTCCTGGCGCATGATGGCCCAGATCCATTCGGGTTCAACGCCGTTGGCTTCAGCTTCGGCCCGTACGTCAGCGCTGAATGCTTCCGGCCAGGCAAGGCGCCACACGCGCCGGTCGTCGCGGCGGACCGCCAGTACTTCCTGGGCGGCCACGCGGCTGTGGCGGAACTCGCCGTACGACTGGAGTACCTCGGCCAGGAGCAGTTTCTCGTCAGTGTCTTCAGCCGCGCGGAGCGCGAACAGGAGCTCGCCGATGGCGGCGTCCTCGTCGAGTGCGCGGGCCAGTTTGCCTGCCAGTTCCACCACCTCAGGTACGGCGTCTTGAGACCTCTGGCTGGCTTCGGCCGGCAACTCCAGCGAATCACCGAGTACCAGGGCGAAGAAGCCGCCGGGCTCGATGAGCTCCCGGGCCTGCTGCCTGAGCTCCGGGTCATCCAGCTTTGAAGCCAGGGTGAAGGCACGGAAGGCGGCCTGGTCGGCGTAGGCGGACGTGCCTGCAGCCAGGCGCAGGTAGAAGCGCAGCGCGTCCTGCTCGCGGCCGGCGCGCTCCAGCAGGTCGGTGGCCAGCCACAGGTGGTAAGGGTCGCCGCTTGCGAACAGGAAGTCGGCTGCAGCGGTCAGGTCACCGGCCCGGTTGGCCAGCAGGGCGCGGCCGTAGAGGGCGTTGCTGCCGGACAGCTCAGCGAACTGCGCGTCGGCTGCCTCGTTGTTGTGCAGGTAGAAGTTGCTCCAGGCGCGGCCTGACAGGGCGTCCAGATTGCCGGGTTCCTGCTCGAGCCAGGCTTCATAGGCAGCCAGGCCGGCTTCGTGGTTGCCCAGGGCGCGCTGGGCCGGAGCTTCGATGGACGGTGCTGACAGGCCAGCCAGGGCCGCGAGCGCGCGCGAGTTCTGCCCGCCTGCGCGGAAGGTTGCGGCCAGGCGGTAGGGGTCGTCGATCAGGCGTTCCAGCGCGGCGATGGCCTCGTCAGCGGGCAGCGCATCAGCGTAGTTGCTGATGGCGATGTCGCTCGCGCCAGCTGCCTCGGCCGTGCTGGCCAGTTCAAGGGTGAACGAGCGGTTCTCGGCCCGGGCCAGCGGGTCGTGGATGCGGAGTTCCTGCGCCTTCAGGTAATGCGGCAGGCGTTCCTCGGGCGAGAGCGACCAGTGCCGTGCCAGCGTCAGTGACGCGCGCAGCGCCAGATAGGAATCGTCAGCCCGGGCGACCTCACTGATGGCAGCAAGGTCACCGGTGTTCAGCGCCTCGCGGTAGATGCGGTAGTTTTCAAGTCCCTCCTGCGCATAGGGATCGGTAACGGCCACGTGAACGTCCAGCCGGGGAATCGGTTTGCCGTACAGCGCTTCGATGAGCGCGTCCCGGCCGAACCACGCGACGAGCGCGACCGGCGTCAGGATCACGATGAGCAGAATCCGCAGAATCTTCACAGCAGCACCTTAACCGCTTCCAACCTGATTTTGCTGAGAGGGCATGCCATGATAGCCTTCCATGGCCGGCATGGCCGCCGGCCACCACGGAATGGCGGGTCAAGCATGGCAGAGAAATCACTCAAGGAACAGCGCGATCAGCGCATAAGCAACCTCCAGCAACTCGAGGAAGCAGGCTTCGAAGCGTACCCGTACAGTTACGAGGCCGCTGCACAGGCTGCCAGCCTGCAGGAGAAGTACGAAGGTGGCGAAGCAGGCGAACACTGGGACGAACAGGTGACCGTCGCCGGCCGCATCATGACCTTCAGGGGCATGGGCAAGGTCTCGTTCGCGACGCTGCAGGACGCCAGCGGCCGCATCCAGGCTTTCTTCCAGCGTGACACGCTTGAGCAGTACCGTTCACTCAAGAAATTCGACCTTGGTGACTGGATCGAAGTCGAGGGCACGCTTTTCAAGACGAAGACCGGCGAGCTGACTGTGCAGGTCACGGATTTCCGGTTGCTCGTCAAGTCACTGCGCCCACTGCCCGACAAGTGGCACGGCGTCACCGACAAGGAACTGCGTTACCGGCAGCGTTACCTGGACCTCATGGTCTCACCGGACACCCGCAAACCGTTCGTGGTGCGCAGCCGTTTCATCGCGCTCATGCGCCGTTACCTTGATGACCTGGGCTTCTTCGAGGTGGAGACGCCCGTACTGCAGGCGATTCCCGGCGGCGCGGAAGCGCGGCCGTTCATCACGCACCACAACGCGCTCGATCACGATTTCCATCTGCGCATCTCGCTCGAGCTGTACCTGAAGAGGCTGATCGTCGGCGGTTTCGACGCGGTGTACGAGATCGGCCGCAACTTCCGCAATGAAGGACTGAGCTGGAAGCACAACCCCGAGTACACGATGATGGAACTGTACTGGGCTGGCCGCGATTACCTGGACATACTGAAGCTGGTCGAGGACATGATGGCTTACATCCTGACCGAACTGACCGGCGGCACCAGGATCACCTACCAGGGCACCGAACTGAACTTCACCCCGCCCTGGCCGCGCGTGGACTTCACCGGCGAGGTGGCGCGGCGCGCCGGCATCACCTTCGACCTGCTTGACGAGCCCAAGCTGCGCGAATGGGTGGCCGTTCACCTGCCCGGTGGCGAGGACGTTCCGCTGGCGGAACAGCCCATCGGCCAGATACTGAACAAGCTGTATGACATCTATCTTGAGCCGCACCTGGAGCAGCCGACGTTCGTGATGGATCACCCGCTCGCGATCAGCCCGCTGGCCCGCAAGCACCGTTCGCGCGAAGGTGTCGTGGAGCGGTTCGAGCCGGTCGTCATGGGCATGGAGATCGGCAACTCGTTCAGCGAGCTGAACGACGCCATCGATCAGCGGGAACGGTTCGAAGCGCAACTGGCGTTGCGCGAGGCCGGGGACGAGGAAGCGCATCAGCTGGACGAGGATTTCCTGACCGCGCTCGAGTACGGGATGCCGCCCACAGGCGGCCTGGGACTGGGCATCGACCGCATAGTCATGCTGCTGACTGACCAGCCGAGCATCCGCGATGTGATCCTGTTCCCGCTGATGAAACCTGACGACTGAGTCAGGATTCAGGTACCCCTTGTGTTTCTGTTCGCTGACAGGTAATAATCATCTCAAGCTTTGAGAAGTCTCCGCACCCCGCTGCCCCCCCGGCGGAGAGATTCTCAAAGCTTTTTCTTTTGCACGTCCATTGACAACAAATGTTGCAGCCGGCCCGGGTTCACTGAACCCGGGCCGGCTGCGCTGTATCTGGTTACCAGCCAGCAGACTGGCTGTCGGATTTAGAAGTTGTCGCCGAAGGCCGGCGTGCTGAGCACGATGGCGTGCAGCGGGGCTTCTTCGATGGGCGTACCTACCAGGAAGACCGTGTTGACGGTGCCCGGAGTGAAGGTCACGTCCTCGAGCGCGATGGTGGCTGCGCGTGAGCCGCCGAGGCGCAGTTCAAGCGGGCCGCTGAATTCGGCTGCGTTGACGCGGTTGGTGCCGGTGGAATCGCCGTAGGCGACGCTGCCGGTGAGGGTGCCGGATTCACCTGCGACTGCCAGGGTCACTTCTTCGGTACCCGGGGCAGCGTTGACCACGCGGACGAGTGATTCGTTGTCGAGGGTGGTCTGGAACAGGTCGTCCTCGAGGAGGAGCACGTCCAGCGTGTAGGCGTCGGTGCCGTCATCGCCGCCGAACACTCCACGGAGCCAGCCCATGAAGCCGCCTTCTTCCTGCTGGTCGGCTTCTGCTTCAGGTGGCAGTTCCAGGCCGATCACGGCGAGTGTGTAGAAGCGGCCGCTGCCGAGGTCGATCTCCTGGCCGCCGTCTTCGGTGCCGCGGACGTTGAACTCGTAGCTGCCGGCGGGCAGTGCGGGATAGTGTACATCGGTCT
>CALDPK010000271.1 GCA_937911855.1 uncultured Trueperaceae bacterium
AGGCGTCCAGCATCTGACTTAGACTCTACAATCATCTGAGCCAAAACCGAACTATTCATTCTCTCGCAGTGCAACACCTACCAAGATTCTTTGTCTTCGGAGAAATCGAGCAGGTCGAACAAAGTACAGAGGGCCTCTTCATCTGAGAGGTCGGGAGTGCGCTTGATTCTTCGGAGACAGCGGGTCATATGCATGCTTCTGTCCCGCTCATGCACCGGGACACTTGTACTTGACAAGCCCCCTGATGCATTGACGATATGGCGCGCAAAGCCGTATCCTCAAGGCGAGCCGGAGGCCTGACAGACCCATTTTCAGGCGCTCAACGAACCGTCAAATGAGCGGATCAGAGATACCGGACCGTTCAACAGCAAGACCGCAATAAATTGCGGACCAAAGGAGTGGAAGCATGTTCAGAAAGCATGGAAAAGTACTGGCGCTCGCCGTAGCGGCAATGATGTTGCTGCCGTTCATGGCAACAGCGCAGGAGGAAGGCGCCGCTGCCGCACTTTCCTCCGCAGTCAGCAGCTCATTCGGTGAGCACCTGACGACCGGCGACAGCCTCGCCCTGTACGTCTACGTGGAAGACGAAGAGAACGTAAGCAACTGCGTGGACGCCTGCGCCAGGAACTGGCCGCCCTTCCTCGCTGGTGAGGACGGCAACGTCGAACTGGCAGAAGGCATGAACGCCGAACTCGTCGGAACCATCGAGCGTGCTGACGGCACCCTGCAGGTCACCTACGCGGGCCAGCCCCTTTACACTTCACGCCATGACGTACCGGGTGAAACCCGTGGTCAGCGCGTCGGCCGTGACACCTTCCACCTCATCTCGCTCGAAGGCCTGGCCATCACCGAGGAAGTAGAAGCGGACGCAGTGGCCCTGGACGAAGAGACCCTTGAAGAGCTCGTGGCTGCTGGTGCGGACGTTTACCGCATGAACTGCACAGCCTGCCACGGCGCCGAACTGCAGGGTGGCGTCGGCCCCGCCCTTGCCAACAACCCATTCACCGGCAACAAGAGCTCCCTCATCGAACAGGTGCTCAACGGTTTCCCTGATCACGGCATGCCCGCCTTCCGCGGCATCCTTGACGATCAGCAGATGGCCAGCCTCCTCACCTTCATCCGCAACACCCACGGCAACGACTTCGGCCCGGTACTCGAAGAGGAGGTGGCAGAGCGGCGCTGAGGCCAAGCTGAATTGACCTGAATCCTGTTTCATCCCCCTCCTGGCTTGCGGCATCCAGACGGCTGCCGCAGGCAAAATGACACGCTGTTTCGGAAAGGAACACAAAGATAAATGACAGATTCACGGAAAAATGAAGTGCCATCTGCCTGGTCACGGTTCGGCCGTCTGACGGCAATCGTGGCCACGGCCATGATGACCCTGAGCATGGGCTTCGCCAACGACGAGCTCAAGGAGATCATCGCCGACCCGGCCCAGTGGGGCCTCCCCAACGGCAACTACGAAGGCTGGAACTACAGCCACCTGGATGACATCAACACCGAGAACGTCCAGGACCTCGTTGTCAAGTGGACCATGCAGCTCGGCGTCACCGACTCGCTGGAAGCGCCGCCCCTCGTCATCGGCAACACCATGTACATCCTGACCCCCAAGCCCAACACGATCTACTCGCTGGACCTGGAGCGCGAAGGCTACATCAACTGGTCGTACCGTGTTGACCAGCCGGAACTCGAGAAGGCCGCCGCCTGCTGTGGCGCCCAGTCGCGTGGCCTGATCTACGCCGACGGCATGCTCGTGATCAACTCGCTCGACGGTCAGCTGTTCACCCTCGATGCTGAAACCGGCGAGGAGATCTGGAACGTCGCCGTGACCGACCTGGACATCAGCGAAACCACCACCAACGCTCCGCTGGTCGTCGACAACCTCGTCATCATCGGTAACGAAGGTGGCGAGCGCGGTGTCCGCGGCTGGGTTGCAGCTCACGACCTGCACACCGGCGAAGAAGTATGGAAGTTCTACAACACCGGCCCCAACGATGAGATGGGCATCGGCGACATGTGGAACCCCTACTACGAGATCGACAGCAAGTGGGACCAGCCCGGTGTTGACACCTGGTTCGGCGATTCCTGGCAGCTCGGTGGCGGTACCACCTGGGGTTACTTCACCTACGATCCTGTAACCAACCTGTTCTTCTACGGCACCGCCAACTGCTCGCCGTGGAACCCTGACTACCGCCGCGACCCGGCAACCGCACCTGACTTCGAAACCTACGGCTCGAAGTACTGCGCTGCCACGATCGCCCGTGACGCCACCACCGGTGAGATGGTCTGGGCTTACTCCAACACCCCCCAGGACCAGTGGGACTTCGACGAGCCCGGCCAGAACTTCGTAGGCGAGCTCGAGATCGACGGCGAAACCGTCCGCGCACTGTTCAAGCCCGCACGTAACGGCTTCTTCTACATCCACGACATCAACAACGGCGAGATCCTCATTGATCCGTACCCCTACGTTGACGTCAACTGGGCGTTCGGCGTCGACATCGAAACCGGCATGCCCGACATCAACCCGGAAGCCGAGATCTACACCGGCATCCCCACCAGCATCTCGGTCTGCCCGTTCATCGCCGGCAACAACTGGTACAACGACGCCT
>CALDPK010000272.1 GCA_937911855.1 uncultured Trueperaceae bacterium
GGCGGCATGGAGTCGATGACCAACGCCCCGCACGTGCTCAACGGCTCGCGCAATGGCGTGCGCTACGGCAGCGTCTGCGAAAATGGCGAGCAGCGCCGCCAGTACGGTGAACTTGACCAATTCGGCCAGTGAGAGCGTTGACCTGGGATCAGAAAGCCCCGGGTGTTGCGGGTGCGAATCCTGGCTGCGGGCGGCTGCGGACATGGTGACCCCCTGAAAACATGGCCGGTTTCTTTGTTTACAGTCGCGGCCTCACCGGTTGACCGCATCAGCTTCGTGCCGATGAACTGATTGTGAGACTAGCGCGGTGAACTGTCTGTCAAACGTGGTGCCGCACCCCGTACAGGGCCCGAATGGCGCCTCAGTGTGGTGCTGCGGCAGTCGTTCTCTCAGCGGGAGATTATCTCGTCGAAGTACAGGCCCTGCAGGCGCACGCGGTAATCGGACTCGTTGACGTCGATGAGCAGCCAGGAGTACTCGTCCCGGAACCCGTTGGTGTCAAGGAGGATCGCGTTGCCCTGGGAGGCCAGGTTCAGGCCGCCGCGGACCGGCGTGTGTCCGTACACGCCCAGGCGGTGCGGGGTGTCCGCCAGGAAATCGCGGTCAACCTGCAGCCAGCGCCGGCGGTTCTCCAGGTAGAAGTCTTGGTCGAAGCTGTTGTGCTCGGGCAGCGGGCCGACGTGGGCGCAGTGGATGCCTGACTGGACGTGCTCGTAGGGCCAGGTGCTGACCCAGTCGTGCAGGTCCTGCGGGAAGGCTGAACCTTCCTTCCACTCAAGGTGGGTGACGTCGTCGGTGCGCAGGGGCCCCTGGTCGGTGACGGCGTTGAAGTCGTGGTTGCCCATCAAGATGATCATGCGGCCGGCGGGCAGTGCGGCCTGGAAGGCCTTGACTTCACGCAGGAATTCTTCCTGACGCCGTTCAGCTGCCTGCAGGTGTTCGGGATTGTATTCGTCGTAGTCCTTGACGCCGGTCAGGTCGGAGTAGCGGCTTCGGCTCTTGGCATGCACCAGGTCGCCCAGGAGGACCAACCTGTAGGCGTCGTCGTTCAGTGCCCGTTCGGTGGGCCTGCGTTCCCGGTCAGCCAGACCGGTCTCGCGGAGCATGCGCCACAGCTTGTACTCCTGGGCGTGGATGTCACCTATTACGACAAGTTGCAAGACACCCTCCGCTGGAGCCCGGGCAACCGCACCGACTTATAGTCAGCGGCTGCCGGCGCGGGCTTCGAGAAGCGGCAGCGGATCAACCGGGGTGCCGTCGACCCTGACTTCGAAGTGAAGGTGAGCGCCCGTGACGTGTCCGGTGGTGCCGATGCGGGCGATGATGGTGCCCGGACCAACGATTGCGCCGGCACTGACCAGGAGCTCTGAGGCATGTGCGTAATAGTACTCCACGTTGTCGGCTTCAACGATGACGAGGTTGCCGTAGCCGCCGCGCCAGCCGCTGAAGGTCACCACTCCGGCGGTGGCCGAGT
Source organism: uncultured Trueperaceae bacterium (assembly GCA_937911855.1). Lineage (GTDB taxonomy): Bacteria > Deinococcota > Deinococci > Deinococcales > Trueperaceae > CALDPK01. Next base: position 1,475 of record CALDPK010000272.1, read on the forward strand.
AGATCGGGTCGCCGGTGTTGCCGTCAAGGTCCAGGCCGTAATGCATGTTCGTCCCGCCGATGCGCAGGGAACGCCAGCCGAAGCGGGAAGTGATGATCCCGGTGGCAGGCCAGACCATGGCGTTGCTGCTGCTGACCGCTGCGGTGGCGGTAGGTGTGGCGGTGCCGGCACCGCCGACCAGGCGCAGGCTCTGGCCTGGTCGCAGCGAGTCGCTGCTCAGGGCATTGAGCGCTTTGATCTCTTCGACGGTCATGCCGTTGTTGCGGGCGATGTTCCAGAGGCTGTCGCCGGGCTGAACAGTGATGGTCGGTCCTGCGGCACCACCCATGTCGAGGGTGGATTCCGGTGCGTCAGCGACGACGAAGCTGGCGTCGGGAACCTTGAGCCGGTGGCCGGGGTTCAGGATGGTGTGCAGCGTGATGCCGTTGGCAGCTGCCAGCTGGGCCGGGGTGATGCCGTGGCGACGCGCGATCGTCTCGAGGTTGTCGCCCGGCTGTACCAGGGTCTCGAACACGTCGCCGCCGGTACCGCGCGTCTTGAGGATCTGACCCGGGTTGATCACGTCGGAGCGCAGGCCATTGAGGCTCATGAACTCTTCGAGCGTGAAACCGTAAGCCTGGGCGATGCCGTAGAGGCTGTCGCCGGGCTGCACCGTGTAAGTATCCGTGGCGGGAAACGAAACGGCCGCCGCGGCTGGTTCTGTTGCCGGGGCGGCTGTTGCGGGTTCTGCGGCGGGTACTTCGGTTTCGGCTGGGGTGTCGGCGGGCGTCTGCGTGCTGGCTGCTGCCGGCAGGCTGAGCACCTGACCGAGTCTGAGATTATCGCCGGCCAGGTTGTTGATCGATTTGAGTTCGTCAACCGTCGTGCCGTAAGTTCTGGCGAGGTTCCAGAGCGTGTCCTGCGGCTGGACGGTGTGCTGTTGCTGTGCTGCTGCGGTACCTGCTGTAAGGAGACAGGCTATGAGAAATTTTTTGAGAAGGGGGGCTGACATCGTGAACAGTCTAACACCGATTGTCAATCGTTGTGAACTCTATTGACAGTGCGAATGCCGCTCCAGACGCTCATTAAACACTCACTGATACATAAATGCGGCAAATGTCACAGGAAACGGAAACGAAATGCCGAATTACGTCAGTTCTGTGTCAGGGTGGTCCCCGCCTGCCCGCGCAGTGCTTCCTGGAAACTGCTGCGGCTGCGCCCGTCTGCGATGACCGCTGCCGGCGCTCCGCCTTCCAGCGCTGCGAGGGCCGCTTCCACCTTGGGGATCATCCCGCCGGCGATCCGGCCGTCACTGATCCGCTGCACGGCCTCACTGGCGCTGAGCCGCAGTATCAGTGAAGCCGGATTCGTGGGGTCAGCGAGGACGCCGCTTACGTTGGTCAGGAACAGCACGGGCGCGTCCAGGGTGGCGGCTACGGCGCCAGCCACCGTGTCGGCGTTGACGTTAAGCGGCTCACCTTGCGCGTCCAGCGCCAGGCTGGCGATCACGGGGATGAGCCGCTGGGCCGTGAGTCCTTCAAGCAGCCGGCCATTCACGAACGTGATGCGGCCGACACGGCCCAGTTCTGCATCGAACGTCTCCGCAAGCAGCAAGCCAGCGTCCCGACCGGTCAGTCCCAGCGCACCGCCTATCTCCTGGGCGAGTTCCTTGCCCAGCATGGTCAGCGCCCGCTCGACGACCGGCATCGCCTCCGGCGTCGTAACGCGCAGGCCGCGGACGAAACGGTGTTCGATACCCGACTCTTCCAGGGCGCGCGCGATGAACGGTCCACCGCCGTGAACCACCACAGGTGCATGACCGGCGTGCGCTGACTGCCTGATGGCAGCAGCCACCTCGCGCCGCTCGGCGGGATCGGTCATGGCGTTGCCGCCGTACTTGATCACGACCTTCATGTTCAGTGGCCGCTTCTGATCAAAGGACGATGAGTTCGCGGGGGGAATTCGAGAGGCTGCGGTAACCGTCTTCGGTGACCACGCACATGTCTTCGATGCGCACGCCGCCGAAGCCGTTCTCGTACACGCCGGGCTCGATCGTGACGATCATGCCGGGTTCCATGACGGTGTCGGAGCGCATCGACAGGCGCGGTTCCTCGTGGATCTCAAGGCCGGTGCCGTGGCCCAGGCTGTGAGTGAACAGCTCGACCATGCCGTGGCGAGAGAGGATCTCGCGGGCCACCGCGTCTACTTCCGAGCCTTTCAGGCCGGGTTTCAGGGCGGCCTTGGCGGCCTCGAGCGCCTCAAGGGCAGCTTCGTACATGGCGCGCAGGCGCGGCGCGGGTTCGCCGACGGCCACGGCCCGGGTCATGTCTGCGTGGTAGCCCTTGTAGTTCGCTCCGAAGTCCAGGGTGACCAGGTCGCCTGCTTCCAGAACGCGCGGCGAGGCCACGCCGTGCGGCATGGCGCTGCGGTGACCGCCTGCGACGATTGTGTCGAAGCTGTCGCCCTCGGCGCCTGCGTCGCGCATGAAGCGGCTCAGTTCAAGTGCTACGTCCAGTTCGCGGATGCCGGGACGCATGTAGGTGAGGATGTGCCCGAAAGCCGCGTCGGTGATGCGGGCAGCCTCGCTCAGCAGTTCGACCTCAAACGGTGCCTTGCGCATGCGCTGCCCGCGGAACACGTTCTGCAGCGCGATGGACCGCTCACCCAGGCGGTTGTCCAGCTGTTCCTTGAGCGCCACGGTCATGTGGTCGGCCTCGATGGACAGCATGCCGTTGCCGGTGCGGCTGATCACTTCGGACTGCCAGTCCATCACGATGGAGACCGGGAGCGCTGATTCCTCGTTGGCCTGCACGTCGTAGCGGAAGTCGGTAAGGAGAAGAGCTTCATCGCTGGTGATGAGGACCCGGCCGTCTTCAGGCGAGCTGAAGCCCGTCAGCCAGCGGACGTTGGCCGGCGTGGTGACGAGCAGGGCGTCGGCGGAGGCCTTCTGGAAGATGGCGCGGATGGCAGTCAGGCGTTCGGGCAGCAGTTCCGTCAGCTGGTCCTTCATGCCGCTGCCGCCTCATAGATGGCGAGCAGGTCCTCGACTTCCAGGCTGGCGCCCCCGATGAGGCCACCGTTTATGTCGGTCTGTTCCAGCAGTTCAGCTGCGTTGTCGGGTTTCATGCTTCCACCGTACAGGATGCGCATGTTGGCGGCCATGGCCGGGTAACGGTCAGTCAGCCAGGCGCGGATGACGCTGCACATCGCCTGGGCGTCCTCGGGTGTGGCCGTGCGGCCGGTGCCGATGGACCAGACGGGTTCGTACGCCACGATGAGTTCCTTGCTTGAGGCGATGTCGATCTCGTGAAGCGCACCTTCCAGCTGGCTCAGCACGACCTGGTTCGCCTGGCCGGCGTCACGCTCGTCGGCGCTTTCGCCGACGCACAGGATGGGGGTCAGCCAGCTGCCCTGGGCAGCGCGGATCTTGGCGTTGAGGAGGACATCGTCCTCACCGTGGTACTGGCGGCGCTCGGAATGGCCCACCAGCACGAAGTCAGCGCCGGCGTCGCGGAGCATTGCCCCTGAGATCTCGCCTGTGTAGGCACCTGACTCATGGGCGCTCAGGTCCTGCCCGCCCAGGCGGACGGGGCTGCCCTTGAGTGCCTGGTTCAGGGCATGCAGGTGGGTGGCCGGCACGCAGAGCAGCAGTTCGACTCCGCTCCTGGCGGCTCCCAGCTGCCGGGTCAGTTCCTGCGACCAGGGCAGCGCGTCGCTCACCAGTTTGTTCATCTTCCAGTTGCCGGCTATCAAAGTCTGACGCATGCGCGCATGTTAACGGAAGTTGCCTGCTGGGTGGTGAACAGGAAAACCCCCGCACCTGAAAGGTAGCGGGGGTTCCGTCTGCTGAGAGTTACCTGAAGGTTCAGGCGAGCGTTGCGGGTGTTTCGGGTTCCTTGCGGCGGCTGCGGCGCGGGCTCTTCTTCTCCGGTCCGCCTGATCCTGATCCGCTGGCCTTCTCGAGGGCCGCGAGGCCACCGACCAGGGCTACGTCCAGGACGCCGTCAAGGTCGCTCACGGGGTGCGCCTCGATGCTCTTGCGCAGGTGCGGGGCGATCTCCTTGAGGTCAGCCATGTTCGCTTCGGGGAAGACCACATGCTTGATTCCGGCGCGCCGGGCACCAAGGATCTTCTCCTTCAGTCCGCCGATCGGCAGGTAACGGCCGCGCAGCGTGACTTCACCGGTCATGGCTACGTCCTTGCGGACGGGGATGCCGGTCAGTGCGCTGATGAGTGAGGTGGCGAGTGCACCACCGGCCGAGGGGCCTTCCTTGGGAGTGGCGCCTGCAGGCACGTGAATGTGGATGTCGGAGTTGTCCAGCTTGTCCCGGCTGATGCCGAAACGGTCAGCGTTTGACTTCGTGTAGGTCAGGGCAGCGCGGGCGCTTTCCTTCATCACGTCGCCCAGCTGGCCGGTGAGGACCAGGTTGCCCTTGCCGGGCGTGATGGACGTTTCCACGAACAGGATGTCGCCACCCACCGGGGTGAAGTACATGCCGGTTGCTACGCCGACGAGGTTCTCCTCGGCTTCGCTCTCGGGCGTGAAGCGTTCGGCACCCAGGTAGCCTTCGAGGCTGCGTTCGGTGATGCGCACGCGCTTGGCGTTACCTTCGGCGATGCGGCGTGCAGCCTTGCGGGCGAGCGTGCCGATCTGGCGCTCCAGCGTCCTCACTCCGGCTTCGCGGGTGTAGCGGCTGATCAGCCTTGCGAGCGCGCCGTCAGAGATGTCGATCTGCCTGGTCGTGAGCCCGTTCTCGCGCAGCTGACGGGGAACCAGGTAGCGCTTGGCGATCTCGAGCTTCTCCTGCTCGATGTAGCTGTTGAACTCGATGGGCTCCATGCGGTCATAGAGCGCTTCGGGGATCTGGTTGGCGTAGTTGGCGGTTGCCACGAACAGGACTTCGCTCAGGTCGAACGGCACGCCCAGGTAGTGGTCCACGAAGCTGCTGTTCTGCGCCGGGTCGAGGACTTCCAGCAGCGCGGAGCTGGGGTCGCCCTGGTAGCTGGTGCCGAGCTTGTCGACTTCGTCAAGCAGGAACACCGGGTTCTTGGTGCCGGCCTGGCGGATGCCCTGGATGATGCGTCCGGGCATGCTGCCGATGTAGGTGCGGCGGTGACCCCGGATGTCGGACTCGTCGCGCGCGCCGCCCAGTGAGATACGGACGTACTCGCGGCCCAGGCTCTTGGCGATCGACTTGGCGATCGATGTCTTGCCGACGCCGGGAGGTCCGGCGAACAGCAGGATGGGTCCCTTGTTCACGTCGCCCTCGTCCAGTTCGCCCTTCGAGGCCTTGTCGGCCTTCAGTTTGCGGACTGCGAGGTACTCGAGGACGCGGTCCTTGACCTTCTCGAGACCGTAGTGGTCTTCGTCGAGCACTTCTTCTGCCTTGGTCATGTCCAGCTGGTCGACGCTGCGTTCGTTCCAGGGGAGTTCGGTCAGGGTGGTGAGGTAGGTGCGGATGACGCTGGCCTCGGCGGAGTCAGGATGCATGCGCGCGAGCCGGTTGAGCTCACGGGTGGCTTCCTTCATCACTGCCTCGGGCAGGTCGAGCTCCTCGAGTTTCTCGCGGAGTGCCTCGACTTCGTCCTCGTCGTCGTCCGAGCCGGAAAGTTCCTTCTGCAGCGCCTTGATCTGCTCGCGCAGGAAGTACTCACGCTGGTTGCGGTCGATCTCTTCCTTGACTTCCATCTGCAGGCGACGCTGGGTTTCCTGCAGCTCGATCTCGGTGTCGATGAGGATCAGAACCTTGCGGAGCCGCTCGACGATCGTGTCGGCCTCGAGGATGGCCTGCTTGTCCTCGAGCTTGAAGTCCAGGTGGTAGGCGACGTAGTCAGCCAGCTGGCCGGGATCCTGCAGGTTGAAGATGAAGGTTGCGACGTCGGGCTGGACGGAGTGTCCGGCTTCGACGATCTCGGTGAACTTCTCCTTCAGTTCACGGAAAGCGGCCTGAAGGATGACTTCATCGCCGTTCTCGACTTCTACTGGCTCAACGTCGGCTTCGATGAGGCTGCCGGTCTCGTAATAACGGTCGACGCGAACACGGGCGAAGGCGCGGACG
>CALDPK010000273.1 GCA_937911855.1 uncultured Trueperaceae bacterium
GCGAGTTCTTCGGCCGCAGCCAGCTCAGCCAGTTCAAGGACCAGGTCAACCCGCTGTCCGAACTGCGCCACAAGCGCCGTATCTCAGCGCTCGGGCCCGGTGGCCTGACGCGTGAGCGCGCCGGCTTCGACGTCCGTGACGTACACCGCACCCACTACGGCCGCATCTGCCCGATCGAGACGCCTGAAGGCGCCAACATCGGCCTGATCACCTCGCTGGCCTCGTACGCCCGGGTCAACGACCTTGGCTTCATCGAAACCCCTTACCGCCGCGTAGTCGACGGCAAGGTCACCGATGAGGTCCAGTACCAGACCGCCCACGAGGAAGACCGTCACACCGTCGCGCAGGCCAACACCGTCCTTAACGAGGACGGCAGCTTCGCAGGCGAAACCGTGATCGCCCGCCGTATGGGTGACCCCGTCTTCGTCACCCCGGACGAAGTCGACTTCATGGACGTCTCGCCCAAGCAGGTCGTCTCGGTTCCCACCTCGCTGATCCCGTTCCTCGAACACGACGACGCCACCCGCGCCCTGATGGGTTCGAACATGCAGTCGCAGGCCGTGCCGCTCGTGCGCGCCGAAGCCCCCTTCGTGGGCACCGGCGTAGAGGGCCGCGTGAGCCGTGACTCCGGTACCGTGGTCGTCGCGGAAGAAGACGGCGAAGTGACCTTCGTGGACGCCAGCCGCATCGTGATCACCTCGGGCAAGAAAGTGGACCGCACGTACAACCTCGTGCGCTTCCAGCGTTCCAACCAGAACACCAACATCGACCAGACCCCGATCGTCGGACTTGGCGACAAGGTGAAGGCCGGCGACATCATCGCTGACGGACCTGCTTCCGAGAACGGCCGCCTCGCCCTCGGCAAGAACATCCTGATCGCGCTAATGCCATTCGGTGGCTACAACTTCGAGGACGCCATCGTGCTGTCCGAGAGCCTGGTCCGTGACGACACCTACACAAGCATCCACATCGAGAAGTTCGAGAAGGAAGCCCGCGACACGAAACTCGGGCCGGAGCGGATCACCCGCGACATCCCGGGACTGTCCGAGGCCGCCCTGCGCGACCTCGACGAGGACGGCGTCGTGCGCATCGGTGCCGAAGTCAAGCAGGGTGACATCCTCGTGGGTCACACCAGCTTCAAGGGCGAGAAGGATCCTTCACCTGAAGAGCGGCTGCTGCGCAGCATCTTCGGTGAGAAGGCCAAGGAAGTCAAGGACACCTCGCTGCGCGTACCCCCGGGTGACGGCGGCATCGTGCTCCGCACCGTCCGTTTCCGCCGTGGCGATCCCGGCGTCGAGCTCAAGCCCGGCGTTCAGGAGATGGTCCGCGTTTACGTTGCCCAGAAGCGCCGCCTGATCGAAGGCGACAAGCTCGCCAACCGTCACGGTAACAAGGGTGTCGTAGCGAAGATCCTCCCGCCCGAAGACATGCCTTACCTGGACGACGGCACGCCCGTCGACCTGGTGTTCAACCCGCTCGGCGTTCCGTCGCGAATGAACCTGGGCCAGATCCTGGAAACCCACCTGGGCATGGCAGCCTACAAGAACGGCGTTTCGTTCGAAACCCCGGTCTTCGACGGTGCCGATGAGAACGAGATCAAGGACCTGCTCGAAGCAGCAGCCCGCCAGGAACTCGAAGAGCGCAACAAGGCCGGCCTGCAGGTCGACAGCCGCGGCAAGGCCGTCATCAGGCGTGCCGCCAAGCTCGGCGTCATCGACCGTGGCCTTGAGGACAGCGAAGCTGAAGTGGCACTCGCCCGCAGTGGCAAGTCCGTGCTGTTCGACGGTCGTACCGGCGATGCGATTGACGCTCCCATCGTTGTGGGCATCATGTACATCCTGAAGCTCTACCACATGGTTGAAGACAAGATGCACGCCCGCTCCACCGGACCGTACTCCCTCATCACCCAGCAGCCGCTGGGCGGCAAGGCGCAGTTCGGCGGACAGCGCCTGGGCGAGATGGAAGTCTGGGCACTCCAGGGTCACGGTGCTGCCTTCACCCTGCAGGAGATGCTCACCATCAAGTCTGATGACATCGATGGCCGCAACGCTGCTTACGAGGCAATCGTGAAGGGCAACGACGTCCTCGAGCCCACCATCCCCGAATCGTTCAAGGTTCTCGTCAAGGAACTCCACTCCCTTGGACTGGACGTAAGCGTTCTTGACGACGACTCCAGGCCGGTAACGATCTTCGACGAGACCGGCCGGAATTGGTAAGGCCCGAAAGGATCCATATGAAAGAATCTATTGAATTTTCCAGGGTCAGGATTCAGATTGCTTCACCCGACCGCATCCGCGGCTGGAGCTACGGTGAGATAACCAAACCTGAAACCATCAACTACCGGACCCTGAAGCCGGAACGCGACGGTCTGTTCGACGAGCGCGTCTTCGGACCCGAGAAGGACTGGGAGTGCGCCTGCGGCAAGTACCGCGGTCAGCGCTTCGCCGGCAAGGTATGCGAACGGTGCGGCGTCGAAGTAACCCGCTCCACCGTGCGCCGCTACCGCATGGGCCACATCGAACTTGCCACCCCCTGCGCGCACATCTGGTACGTCAAGGACATCCCCAGCAAGGTCGGTTCACTGCTCAACCTGTCCACGAGCCAGCTCGAGCAGGTGCTCTACTTCGGCAAGTACATCGTCACGGACCCCCAGGGTGCGCTGAAGGACGGCCGGCCGCTCAGCAAGGGCGACCTGCTTACCGACGACGAGTACCGCCAGCTGCGTTACGGCCACCAGGAGACCTACACGGTTTCCCAGGGCGAAGACGCAGTTATCAGCGACGGCGAAGCAGTTGAAGCGGGCCAGCACCTGGCCAAGGGCGTCAAGTCCAAACTGACCGGTGTTGCCCAGTACCGCTTCCCCCGCAAGGTCACCTTCAACTACAACGAAAGCCGCGACGCCCGTCTGGTCCTGCCGCGTGACGGCTGGATCGAAGAGGAAGAGTACGCGGGCGGCCAGCCGCTCGCCGAGCTCGAAACCGATCTCGTCCTCACGTCAGTTGAAGGCGGCATCGTAGAACTTCTGCCGATCGGTGCTGATGGCGGCGTCATCAACATCCGTGACGAGGAAGACGACGAGAACGTCCTGGCAACCTACCTGCTGCCCGCAGGCGTGGTTCCCACCGTCGGCGGCGGCGACCTGATCGACGCCGGTGACGAGCTTGCCACTGCCCCCGCAGGCACGACGCTCAGCATGCCGCAGGCAGCGAGCGCCAGCGTCCGCGCCTCCAAGGTGCGTTCCGGCGACGTGACCATCACGCTGACCGTCTCCTGGGACCGCCGCGAGATCCACGAGATCAACCCGACCATGCACGTCCTGGTCGGCGACGGTGCCACCGTCGCCGCAGGCGAGAAGGTCGTTGGCGCCATCGACGCTGCCCAGGAGATCACTGCAGCAGCAGACGGCACCATCCACCTGAGCGAACCCGCCAGCATCATCGTCTCACGCGCGAAGATCTACCCGTACGAAGATGAACCCATCGTCGTCAACGGTGACCGCGTCGTGCCGGGCGATGAACTCGCTGACGAAGGCCGTGTCCGCGCCGACATCAGCGGCCGCGTCGAAATCGACCTCGTGCGCCGCCAGGTTCGCCTCATTGAGAGCTATGACTTCGAAGCCCACATGGGTGCCGAAGCCATCCGCGAGCTGCTTTCCCAGATCGACCTGAACGTCCTCGAAGAGGAACTGGTCGCCGAGATGGAAAGCCCCAGCCGCCACAAGCGTGCCAAGGCCCGCAAACGCCTCGAGATCGTCCGCAGCTTCATCTCCAGCGGTAACGAACCGTCATGGATGATCCTGGACGTCGTGCCGATCATGCCTCCCGACCTTCGCCCCATGGTGCAGGTTGAAGGTGGCCGTTTCGCCACGAGCGACCTGAACGACCTGTACCGCCGCGTGATCAACCGCAACAACCGCCTGCGCCGCCTGCTCGAGCTCAACGCGCCGGACATCATCGTGCGCAACGAGAAGCGCATGCTGCAGGAGTCGGTGGACGCGCTGATGGACAACGGCCGCCGCGGCCGCGCCATCACCGGCACCAACAAGCGCCCGCTCAAGTCGCTGGCCGACATGATCAAGGGCAAGCAGGGCCGGTTCCGCCAGAACCTGCTCGGCAAGCGCGTGGACTACTC
>CALDPK010000274.1 GCA_937911855.1 uncultured Trueperaceae bacterium
ATGGCTGGGGAGGGATCTATTCCGACGGTTCTCCTGCCCGGTGCCGCCAGCGTGACCGTAAGTATCCCGGTTCCGCAGCCCAGGTCAAGGATTTTCTGAGCCTGAAGCTCTCGTGCAAGTGAGCGGTAAAAATCGTGGTCCGGTCCATCCGGATTATCGCCGTCGTAAAGGTCGACAATTCGTGGGTCATAGTCGGCCTGCCCGCTCATACCAGGACGAGCGTGACCGAGACCCCATGGCTTTCGAGTAGGTTGTCCAGTACTTTACGCTGCTGCCAGAGTCGCGCGGTGGAGGCGGCGATGAGCAGTACGTGGTCGGCCTGGAAGGTGCGGAAGATGTCTGCGAAGGCGTTCTCTGCGAGCTCGTCGCCAACGCTGCCGGTCGTGGTGGAGCTGGGCTCGAGTCGGCCAAGCATCTCGGTCAGCCGGTCGTCAGCTATCCTGCGCGCTTCGTCCACGTCACCGCTCAGCCACTGGAATGTTCCCACTACCGACGGGCTCATCACCCGGATCTCAGTAGCGGCGGCCAGCAGAGCCTTTACGGCTGCGGGGCCTTCCTCTGTCTTCGGTGTTGCTCCGACTGCAATCAGCAACTTCATGGGATACCGCCTTTCTGTACGAGGCTTACCGCATTCCAGGCAGGACCACAGTAGTCATCAGCCCCGACAGCCGTCTTTAAGCTTCCGCTGATACTTCCAGCCCGGCTGCAATCTGACGAAGTTCCTTCACGTGAGCATCAAACGCTTTCCTGCCGGCGGCAGTCAGCCTGACCCAGGTCAGCCGCCTGGAATCAGTGCGGGCAGTGGACGATCGCTTGACCGTCTTGACGAACCCGTTGTCGGCGAGCACTTTCAGGTGCTTGGACAGGCTCGCGTCGCTTATGTCGAGTGCTTCCCTGAGGACCGCGAAGTCGATCTCGTCAACCGGGCGCAGTATTCCGCATATGCGCAGGCGCAGCGGCGCGTGGATTATCTCGTTGAACTGCGCGTCAGCGCCCATGACGCACTCTGTCCCGGTACTGGCTGTGGAACCTCTTCCCCAGGAAGACGGTGAGCACGAAGCCGGCTGCGCTGGGAAGCAGGATCCACCAGTTCAGCCCGAGTGACGCCAGGGCAAACGAGGTGCTGAGGAGCACCAGGATCGCCATGACGAGTACCCCTAGTGTCAGCTGGGCAGCGGCGCCTGCGCGCGAGACTTTGACTCCGGTTGCGAGCTGGAAGCCCCAAACCAGAAACGCTATCGAACCTAAGGCGGCTCCGGCTGCGATGCGCCTGACCACGTCCGCTTCGATAAGAGGGGTTGCGATGTATATCGCCGCCAGGAGACCGGCTGCCGGATAGAGCCAGCCGGGAGCTGCCATGCGTTCGGCGAGTGAGGCGCGGTCACATTCAAGGTCATTCAGCAATCGGCTTGCGTCAGTGGGGGTGTCGTCTCGGGCGGGCGGTTCTTTGGACTGCAGGTTGCTTTCCATAGTGGAAAGTCTATCAGTTACTTTCCGGCACGGCAAGTCACTCCAGGTTGCGAAGCTTGACTGCCACGCTGGCGACCGCTATGCTTCTGACACCTGAATCAGTCGTCAGGTTTGGATCCGGACACGGACCACCTGATTGAACGGCAAGTCGAAAGGAACCACGTTGCAGCCATTGCCGCAACCTGTTACCCGCCGTGGCGAAGCCACGAAACGCAAGCTGCTGGAAGCCGCTGAACTCGAGTTCGGCGAGAAAGGCTTCCACGCCGCTTCCGTCACCAGCATCACCGGCCGCGCCGGGGTGGGACAGGGCACCTTCTACAACTACTTCCCCAGCAAGGAAGACGCGCTGCGCGAACTGGTCCGCCACATGAGCCGGCAACTGCGCGCCTGGCTGAACCGCGCCACCGAAGGCGCAGACAACAGGCTCGACGTCGAACGCCGCGGCCTGGAAGCATTCATCAACTTCAGCCGGCAGCACCAAAACCTTTACCGCATCGTCATGGAATCCCAGTTCGTCGACGAAGCCATCTACCGCGAGTACTACGAGCAACTGGCTGACGGTTACACCCGCGCCCTCGAGCAGGCCCAACAGGCAGGAGAAATCCGCGCTGGCGATGCCGCCGCACAGGGCTGGGCGCTCATGGGGATCGCGCACTTCGCCGGACTCCGCTACGGCATCTGGGCTCAGGAAGAGCCCGATCAAGATGTCCTGGACACGCTTCACGGCCTGATAGCCCGCGGAATCAGCCCGGAGTCAGGCGAATGATCGGAATCACCGGCGTAGGCATCTACCTGCCCGAAGGCAGGTTCACGGCGCCAGAGATCGCCGCCGCCAGCGGCCTGCCGGAATGGGTCGTACGGGACAAGCTCGGCGTGAACAGCAAACCCGTTCCCGGAGCTGATGACCAGCCGACCCGAATGGGCGTGCGCGCTGCCCAGCAGGCTCTGCAGCAGGCGGGCGTCAGCGCAGCTGACGTCGACGTCGTCATCAGCATCACCGAGGAGTACAAGGAATACCCGGTCTGGACCGCAGGCATCAAACTCGCCCACGACCTTGGCGCGGTGAACGCCTACGCCTACGACCTGGGCCAGAAGTGCGGCACCTCAGTGCTGGCACTGAAACAGGCCCGCGACCTGCTGCGCGCTGACCCGCACGTCAACACGGTCCTCATCGCCGGTGGTTACCGCAACGGTGACCTGATCGACTACCGCGACGAGAACGTACGCTTCATGTACAACCTGGGTGCCGGCGGAGCAGCAGCAGTCGTGCAGCGCAACGCCAGTGGCAACGAACTGCTCGAAGCAGCCTTGCGGACCGACGGCAGCTTCTCGCTTGACGTGCTTGTGCCAGTGGGCGGAACGGTCGAACCGATCACAGCCGAGAACGCGTCAGACTTCCGCCTGCAGGTGCCAGACCCGGCCGGCATGAAAGAACGCCTCGAGCAGAAATCCCTCGACAACTTCGTGGTGGTAGTCAACGAAGCAGTCGAACGCTCAGGCTTCACTACGAGTGACATCAGCTACCTGGGCATGCTGCACGTGAAACCCAGCGCCCACCGCTACCTTCTCAACACCCTTGGCCTGAACGAGGACCAGTCGATATACCTGAGTGATTACGGGCACATCGGCCAGGTCGACCAGCTGCTGAGCCTGAAACTGGCTGAGGAGCAGGGCCGCCTGAAGGACGGCGACCTGGTGGTGCTCGTCGCAGCCGGCGTCGGTTACGTATGGAACGCCATCTGCATCCGCTGGGGAGCCGCGCGGTGATCCTCGACCTGGCTGCAAGCCGCGCGCGGCTGACCCCCAGCCGGCGGGCAGTGTGGGCTGAAGGTGTGTGGCACGATTACGCGCAGCTCAACCAGCGCGCAGCCGCACTGGCAGCCCGACTGTACGAATCCGGTATCCGCGCTGGCGACCGGGTGAGCATCATGGCCAGCAATCACCTGGCTCACATCGACCTGTTCCTGGCGACCGCGAAGCTTGGCTTCATCTACGCACCGCTCAACCACCGGCTCAGTCCCGCGGAACTGCGTGACATCGGCGACTATCTGGAGCCGAAACTTGTTCTGTTCGACGAGCCGAACGTTGACAAAGCCGCAGAGGTGGGCCGCAACAGCGCGCTGTACTCACTGCGGGAGTACGCCACCTGGCTCGACAGTGCCGGCCCGGCCCCGCAGGCACCCGAGCTGAGCCCGGAAGACCCGCAGATGATCCTGTTCACCGGTGGCACCAGCGGTAGCCCCAAAGGTGCCCTGCTTCCCTACCGGCAGATGTTCTACAACGCCGTGAACACCGTCATGTCCTGGGGTCTTGAAGCTGACGACTGCGTGATCCAGGCCACCCCCTGCTTCCACGCGGCCTTCAACGCCTTCACCACTCCCCTGCTGCACGCGGGAGCCCGGGTGGTTCTGCAGCCGTCGTTCGAACCTGGTGAGTACCTGAGGCTGCTGCACGAGCAGCGGGCGACCATCATGTTCCTGGTGCCCACCATGTTCGGCATGCTCGCCCGACACGACGATTTCGCGGCAACGGACCTGAGCAGCGTCCGTTGGGCAATCTCCGGCGGCGCACCATGCACCGAGGCTGTCCGCGCCCACTTCGCTGAACGGGACGTGCCTTTCCGGCAGGGATATGGCCTGACCGAAGCCGGCGTCAACTGCTTCAGCATCGAACAGGCGACAGCCGACGCCAAACCCGCCTCGGTCGGCAGACCCATGCTGCACGCCCAGGCCGTCATCCGCAATGAAGACGGCAGCGAAGCTGAACCCGGTGAGACCGGTGAACTCACGCTGCACGGCCAGCACGTGTTCAGCGGTTACTTCAGAAAACCCGAAGCAACAGCAGAGGCGCTGCGTGACGGCTGGCTCTGGACCGGTGACCTGGCCCGCCAGGATTCAGACGGAGACTTCTTCATAGTCGGCCGCCGCAAGGACATGTTCATCAGCGGCGGCGAGAACGTCTACCCCGCAGAGATCGAGAACGTCCTGAGTACGCACCCGGCTGTCGCCGAGTGCGCAGTCATCGGCGTGCCCGACGACACCTGGGGTGAATGCGGCCTGGCAGCGGTCGTGCTGAAAGGCCCTGAGCCGGTGAGTGAAGGGGAACTGAGCGAGTTCCTGCGCGCCCACCTGGCCCGCTACAAGGTGCCCAAACGCTTCATGTTCCTGGAGGCCCTGCCCAAAAGCGCGGCAGGCAAGGTGCTGGGCCGGGAACTGCTCGCCTCACTCAAGGAGACGCAATGACCGACATGCCCGTACAGCACGTGCAGGTGCAGGACCTGAACCTGGCTTTCATCGACGCAGGCGAAGGCCAGCCACTCATCTTCATCCACGGCAATTACAGTTCACGCCGCTGGTTCCTGAACCAGCTTCACGACCCGCCAGAAGGCTGGCGTTACATAGCGCTTGACATGCCCAACTTCGGTGAGTCCGACCCGCTGCCCGGTGACATCAGCATCCAGGCTTACGCCGAGGCGGTCGTCGCGTTCGCCGACACGCTGGAATTGGAGCGCTTCGCGGTGCTCGGCCACAGCCTGGGTGGCTCCGTCGCGCAGCACATCGCAGTGAACAACCCCGAGCGGGTGACGCACATGATCCTGCTCGCATCCGCCGGCCCCGCCGGGCATTACACCAGCGACGATCACCTGGGTCTGCTGGAGAAGTTCAAAGGCAACCGCGACCTGCTCGGCCGCGCCCTTGCCGGAACGGTACCCACCAACCGGCCGGACTGGTTCGAGTGGCTCATCGACGACGCCGTCGCCATGCAGCAGCACGCTTACACCGGCAACGCCATCGCGCTCATGCACAGCGACCTGAGTGACCTGACCCACAACTATCCGGGACCTGTCCTGGTGATCCGCGGCGAGCTGGACCTGCCGCACCTGATAACTGACGAGATCGCCCGCCTCACGGCCGATTCGTACCCGAACGGCCGCCTGCTCAACTACCAAGGCGTCGGCCACGCACCCCAACTTGAGGATCCCGTCCGGTTCAACACTACGCTTGAGCGATTCCTGAAAGGAGCGGACATGGATTGATACTTCAGCAGCCAATCCGTAAACCCGCGTGATTTCAAACCCAGGTAACTACGTTCCAAGGAGGAACCAAATGAAGAAACTGGCAATAACACTGGCCGTCGCAGCCACGGGACTGTTCGCAGCCCAGGCGCAAGGCGTCCCCATCGGCGTTCTCGCACCACTCTCCGGTGCAGCAGCAGGCACGGGCCAGGCACAGCAGGCAGGTTTTCAGGTTGCGCTGAAGGAAATCAATGAAGCCGGCGGCGTCCTGGGCGAGCCACTTGAACTCATCATCGAGGACACCCAGGCCAACGTCGCAGTCGCCCTGGCTGCATTCGAGAAGCTCATGACCGAAGACAACGTCGAGTTCATCGCCGGTGGTTATTCCAGTGGCGTGACCCTCGGCCTGGTTGAAAGCTTCCTGACCTTCCAGCCGATCGTCACCTGGATCGGCGGCGCCACCAGTGGCGTCGGCATCGACGGTTTCGACGGCATCGAGGAACTGCTGGGCAACGAGCCGTGGTTCTACCACATCCACCCCTGGGACTACCACAACGTTGAAGCCGCAACCGGCTTCGTATCCGGCACCGGCGCAAAGACCGTAGCCCTGCTGCACGAAGACTCCGCTTTCGGCGGCCCCGGCGCAGAAGGCGCACAGGCCCTCCTCGAGGAAGCCGGCCTGGAAGTACCGCTGCGTGAAGCGTTCACCTCCACCCTTTCCGGTGGTTCCGGTGACTTCCGCGCAGCCATCACCCGTGCCCGCTCCAGCGGCGCCGAGATGGTGTACTGGATCGGTTACGACGGCGACGTCGTCCCCATGAGCTCCCAGATCCGCGAGCTCGGCTACCAGCCGCGCTACATCTTCGGTGCCCCTCCCGGCTGGCCCACTGAGTTCGCCCAGACCCCTGAAGCGCAGTGCGTAACCGGCCTCATCGGCTACCTGCCCAACCTCCCCAACCCCGAAGCAGCAGCGTTCAACGACGCCTACGTAGACATGCACGGCACCGCGCCGGACAACTACATGGCCGCCCTGGCTTACGCCAACCTGTGGATGCTCGCTGACGCGATCAACGAAGCCGGCACTACCGACCAGGCTGCCGTCATGGCCGCCCTGGATAACGGCACGTTCCGCTCACCCATGGGCGACTGGAGCTTCAGCCAGTCGGCGATCACCCCACGTCAGGGCTTCGGCGCCGAGATGTGGCTCGTCTTCCAGTACCAGGATGGCGTCCGCGAGATCGTCTACCCGCTCGAACGGGCAACCGCTCCCCTGATGTCCTGCAGCTGAGTAACTGACTTCAACCGTGGTGGGCCCGGCACACGCCTGGTCCACCACGAACGAGGAAACCCATGGATCCTTCACTTATCTTGCAAGCGATAGTCTCGGGACTGCTGTCCTCGGGACTCTATGCCCTGGTTGCGATCGGCCTGGCGCTCGCCATCGGCGTCATCGGCATCGTGAACTTCGCGCACGGCGAGTTCTTCATGATCGGAGCCTTCCTCACCTACCAGCTGGCCATGAGTTTCAGCCTGGACCCCCTTATCTCGATACTGATCGTCGCACCCGCCATGTTCGTACTTGGCGCAGTCATATACAGGACGACGATTCATTACGTGCTGGGCGCGCCGGAACTGAACCAGATGCTGCTGACCTTCGGGCTGGGCATCATCCTCCAGAACCTGGCACTGCTCACCTGGGGCGGCGACCCCCGCACCATCCCCTCCATCACCTACCGCTCCTTGAGTTTCCGCATGGGCGACATCACAGTAGGCGCCGTGATGCTCGGCAGCTTCGTCATCTCACTGCTGCTGGTACTGGGAATGTACTGGCTGCTCGCGAAGACCCCGTTCGGCCGCGGCATGCGCGCAGTCGCCCAGAACCGCATCGGCGCCAGCCTCGTCGGCCTGAACGTGAACCGCACCTACCTGATCACCTTCGCCCTGACCGCCGCACTCGCCGGCATCGGCGGCGTCATGATCGCGGTGATCCAGTCACCCACACCCACGGTCGGCCTGGCGTTCACGCTCAAGGCGTTCGCCATAGTCGTGCTGGCCGGACTGGGCAACATCCGCGGCATCATCTGGGCTTCGGTGTTCGTGGCACTCAGTGAATCGCTTGTTGCCAACCTAATCCCCAATGGTGATTCGCTCCGCAACGCCGTGTTCTTCGCCATCATCTTCCTGGTACTCATCTGGCGGGGACGGAGGACCGCAGAATGAAACGCTTCACAGTCCCCCTGCTGATCCTCATCGCCCTGGGCGTACTGCTGTTCTTCCTGCCCGGCATAACCCGCTCACTGTTCGGCCAGGCCTCAGTCAGCTACCTGTCGCTCCTGACGAACACAGTCACGCTCGCCATCCTGGCGCTGTCATGGGACCTGCTCGCCCGCACCGGCCAGGTATCACTCGCTCACGCAGCCTTCTACGGCGCCGGCGCCTACGCGACAGCGATGATCGCCAGACTGTTCGACCTGCCACTCTGGGTCGGCATCCCCATGGGAGGCGTCGTCGCAGGGCTCCTCGCACTCATGCTCGGACCAGTCACGCTGCGCCTGCACGGCATCTACTTCGCAATCGCCACCCTCTCCTTCACCGAGGTACTGCGCGCAGTGGTGCAGCAGCTGCCCGCCCGCATCGCCGGCGGTGCACCAGGCATAAACGTCCCCGCGCTGTTCCGCCCCCAGTACGTGGCTGGCGAGATGGAACGCTGGGAAGTCGCCTTCATCCGCAACGAGAACTACTTCCTCATATACGCAGGCATCCTGGTGTTCACCATCCTGCTCAGCATCTTCGTGCAGCAATCCCGGTTGCGGTCAGCGTTCACGGCCATCCGCACCAACGAGAAAGTCGCAGCCGTCATGGGCGTCAACCCGATGCGCTCGAAGATGCTGGCCTTCGTCCTGTCCAGCGTGCCCGTCGGCCTGCTCGGCGCCGTCGAAGCACACCGCTTGGGCTCGGTCAACCCGTTCGAAACTTTCGGCGTCCACACCACCGTACTCGCGCTCGTCACGCCAATCTTCGGCGGCCTCTACACCACGCTCGGCCCACTGGTCGGCGCGACCGTACTGTCCGGCCTCGAGGAAAGCCTGAAACGGTCGATGAGCGACGGTTACCTGATCGTTTACGGCGTCGTGCTCGTGACCGCGGTGCTGTTCATGCCGCGCGGCCTGGTCGGCCTGGTGAGCAGGCTGTTCAGGCGCCGCAAGCCAGCGGATGAGGAGGAAGCATGAGTCTCCTGAGCGTCACTGACGCAGGCAAACGGTTCGGCGGCCTCGCCGCAGTTTCCGATTTGAGCTTCGAACTGCAGGCCGGCGAGATACTGGCCATCATCGGACCCAACGGCGCCGGCAAGACGACCCTGCTCAACATGATCTCCGGCCTGCTCAGGCCAACCAGCGGCCGCTTCGTTCTGAACGGCAAGGACATCACCGGCCTCTCCCCGCAGGACCGCTGCCACGCCGGACTGGGACGCGCCTTCCAGGTGGTGCAACCGTTCCCGGAGATGAGCGTGGAAGAGAACGTCAGGGTCGGAGCGCTGTTCGGCAAGCCCGGCACCAGCGACGAACTGGCAGACGACCTGACCGAGAACGCACTGCGCCGCTCCGGCCTGTGGCCCGTACGCGACTCCGACGCAGGCGAACTCACGCTAATGCAGGAGAAACGCCTCGAGATCGCCCGCGCCATGGCAACACAACCGGAGATAATCCTGCTGGACGAAGTGATGGCAGGCCTCCGGCCGCTCGAAGCGAAAGAAGCCGTCAAGCTCGTGAAAAGCGTGCGGGACGCCGGCGTGACGGTCATATTCATCGAACATGTGATGCCTGTCGTCAAGGACCTGGCTGACCGGGTGATCGTCATGGATTACGGCCGCAAGATCGCCGAAGGCACTTACCAGGATGTGATGGGGATGCCGGCTGTCATCGAGGCTTACCTGGGAGCAGACGACGAAGACGATGACCTGGAGGAGCAGGCGTGAAAGCGCTCAGCATCGAAAGCTTAAACGCCGGCTACGGCAAGATCCAGGTGCTCTGGGACGTCAGCCTCGACGTAGAGGAAGGCTCGTTCGCAAGCATCATCGGTGCCAACGGCGCCGGCAAGACAACCCTGCTGCGCACGATAAGCGGCCTCATCCCCGCCTGGTCCGGCAAGGTCACTGCCCTCAACCAGGTGATCACCAACCAGCCGGCCGCGAAGATAGTGCGCTTCGGCGTCGGCCACGTACCTGAAGGTCGGCAGGTGTTCCGGGAGATGACCGTCGCCGAGAACATCGAAAGCGGATCCGACTACCTGCCTGACGCCAGGCGGCACGCCAACCAGTCCCGGGCTTTCGTACTCGACCTGTTCCCCCGCCTGGCCGAACGCTCCACCCAGCTGGCCGGCACGCTCTCCGGCGGTGAACTGCAGATGCTTGCAATAGCCCGGGCGCTCATGAGCCGACCCCGGGTGCTGCTGGTTGACGAACCCAGCCTCGGCCTCTCCCCCGTACTGACGAAAGTCGTTTTCAACGCGCTCAAGACCATCAACAAGGAAGGAACCACGGTGATACTGGTGGAACAGAACGTACGTCAATCACTCAAGCTGGCCGACAGGGCCTTCGTACTGGAGAACGGCCGCATCGTCCGCGAGGGCAACGGCGCGGAACTCCTGCAGGACGCAACCGTTCGTGCGTCCTACCTGGCACTGTGAATCACACGGAACGTGTAAGGGCCCTCAGCGGCGAGACGCTGCCGCCCAGCCGCTGGATCCTGATCGACCAGGAAGCCATCAACCTGTTCGCCGACGCCACCCAGGACCATCAGTGGATCCACACGGATCCGGAACGGGCTGCCAGGCAGTCACCGTTCGGCGCCACCGTGGCGCACGGGATGTTCACGGTCAGCCTGGCGCCCCGCCTGGCCCTCGAGGTCCTGGACCTGACCGGTGCGCCCCTGATAATCAACTACGGTCTCAACAAGGTCCGCTTCCCCTCGCCCGTGCCGGTGGGGACCGCAGTGCGGGCCAGCGGTGT
>CALDPK010000275.1 GCA_937911855.1 uncultured Trueperaceae bacterium
CACCAGGTCGGCTGATTCGATCGCGATGTTGGTGCCTGCGCCGATGGCGATGCCGAGGTCAGCTTCCAGGAGGGCTGGAGCGTCGTTGATGCCGTCACCGACGAACGCGGTCGGCGCGGAGTGCTGCAGTTCGCGGACCTTCACGGCCTTCTCCCCTGGCAGCACGCGCGCGTAGTAGCGTTCGATGCCGAGGTCCCCGGCGACGGTCGCGGCCACCGCTTCGGCGTCGCCGGTGATCATGACGGGTTCTATGCCGGCTTCCTTCAGGCCGCGGATGGTGGCACGGGCGCTTTCACGCACGCGGTCAGCCAGGCCGGCGACGGCCAGGGCGCTGTCCTGATTCATCAGGACGATGGCGCTTTCACCGCGCGCCTCAGCCTGATCAAGCGCAGCTTTCAGCCCGTCAGGGAATATGAGGTTCTGCTCGGCGATCCATTCGGGCCGGCCCACGCTGTACCGGACGCCGGCAACCGTTCCCTGGACGCCTTTGCCTGCGACCACTTCGAAATCGCTGGAATCCGGCAGCTTCAGGTTGCGGTCGCGGGCTTCACTCACGATGGCAGCGGCCAACGGGTGCTCACTGCGCAGTTCCAGGGTCGCCATGGTGGCCAGGGCTTCGTGTTCGGTCATGCCGCTGGTGTGCAGGGTGCTTACGCCGAACTTGCCTTCGGTCAAGGTGCCGGTCTTGTCGAACGCCACTATGCCGATGTTGCGGGCCCGTTCGAACGCTTCGCGGTTGCGCACCAGGATGCCGTTGCTGGCGCTCATGGCGGTAGCGTTGACGATGACCAGCGGGATCGCCAGGCCGAGGGCATGCGGGCAGGCGATGATCAGGACGGTCACGGTGCGGGTGATTGCCTGCTGCAGGTCGCCGGATGCTGCCAGCCAGGCGATGAAGGTGACCACGCCAGCCGCGACAGCGATGTAGAACAGCCAGCCGGCGGCGCGGTCAGCCAGGTTCTGGAAGCGGCTGCGCGACCCCTGCGCTTCCTCCACCAGGCGCTGGATCTGCGAGAGGGTGGTGTCACCACCCGTTCTGGATACGGCAACGGTCAGGGCGCCTTCCCCGTTGACTGAGCCGGCCACGACTTCGCTGCCTTCTTCTTTGGGTACCGGCCGCGACTCGCCGGTGAGGAAAGCTTCGTTCACGCTGCTGCTGCCGTCCAGGACCACTCCGTCAGCTGCGAGCTGTTCGCCCGGCCTCACCAGGATGTGGTCGCCGTGGCGCAGGTCGGAAACGTTCACGTCCTGCACCATCCCACCCGTGATGCGGTGCGCGACGTTGGGCACGAGGGAAGCCAGGTCCGCCAGTGCATTTGACGCACCCTGGACGCTGGCCATTTCCAGCCAGTGTCCGAGCAGCATGATCACGATGAGGGTGGCGAGTTCCCAGAAGAACGACATCCCGGGCAGCCCGAACGCCACAGCCATGCTGTACACGTAGGCGACGGTGATCGCCAGGCTGATGAGCGTCATCATGCCAGGACGCCTGGCCGCCAGCTCATGCCGCGCGCCCTGAAGGAAGACCAGACCGCCGTACAGGAACAGGATGGTGCCAAGCACCGGGTTGACCCACTCCACGAACGGGAACGACACCGCCTCGTAACCAAGCCAGATCTGTATCTGTTCGCTGAAGTACAGGATGGGCAGTGTCAGCAGCAGCGAGACCCAGAACCTGTCACGGAACATGTCCGGCGAGTGCCCGGCGTGGTCGTCATGACCACCGTGACCGCCGTGATCTCCGTGTTCATGGTGCGCATGGTGGCCGGCCTTCAGCTGCGCGTCATGTTCTGCGTGATGAACGTGGGGTTCCTGCTCTACCGCTTCAGTCCATGCTTCCTTGTGGTGGTCATGCTTGGGCGTCTCGCTCATGGGGCCTCCTGAATGAATCAGTGCCGATCAGCTGTCGGAATCGTCCGCCGCGCTTTTGCTGCCCGGCGCGCCGCGGTTACCGGATGCAGGCCGGGCAATCATGGTTCATGCCGTAGCCACCCCGGGTGGGTTAAGTGCATCATTGTACCCGCGGCCAGGGAGCTGGCAGAATCGCCCTGATATTCATGCAGGAAGGCCGCCGGCTAAAACTGCCGGCGGCCTGTTCTTCACTCAACTCTGCTGGCGGGGCCAACAGCCTGCGCCCCGCAGGTTACGCGGCGAGGCTCAGGCCAGACCTTGGGCGACTTCGTCAAGACCCGCGGCGTCGATAATCGCGATGCTCCGGTAGCCGGATTCGATGAGGCCTGCAGCCCGCAGTTCGGTCACGATTTTGGATACGCTTTCGCGGGTACTGGCCGTGCCTTCAGCGATGAGCTCGTGGGTGGCCGCAACTGCGACGCGGCCCTGCCCGTCCTTGCTGCCCAGTGGTGTATACGAAAGATGAAGCAGGTACCGGGCCACTCGCTGGCGCAGGTCACCGGTCTGCAGGTGGTACTCGTAATCCATCAGGCGCTGCATCTGCTGCGACAGTGACTGCGTGATTGCGAACAGGTCAGCGTGGTTGATGTGGGCTGGATCGATCGCTTCAATATCGGTGCTTGTGAGCGCCTCTGCCATTTCGTCGCGCCGGCTTTCGTCTCCGTTGAAGGCTTCTTCTCCGAAGTAGTCACCAGGCTCGACGTGGCGGACTGTGATGACGCGACCCTCTGGTGTCATGCGGGTGATGCGCACCAGCCCGTCACGGACCCGGAAGACGGATTTCGCGGGATCGCCGTCATGGTACAGGGCTTGCCGGCGCTGGAAGCGGAGCATCTGCCCCGGCCTGTCCAACTCGTTGTCATTGGCTACTGCGTGTTCGCGGATGTTCACTTCTCTGAAAATGGTGTTCATATGTCTGGCTCCTCTTCCTGCAATTTCGGTTCGATTGGAGCTCGCCAACCAGGCAGCTCTTATTGGGAACTACTTAAGTGTTATTATAGGAACATTCTCATGAGAAGTATACGCCTCGACGTTTCCAGCGCTGCGGCGGCCATGTTTCAAGAGTGTTACTCAGCAACGCCAAGCACAGTTAGTGCTCGGCAGTCGCTGCGATGTTTATGCTTCAGGGGTCAGTTCGGAAGTACGTTTCGCAAAAAGCGTAACCAGTTGCCGCCCAGCAGCCCTTGCTGCGCTTCGGGTGGTGCTACCTTCGCCAGCTCGCGGAAATCCGCAGCCCGGTCCAGGCCGAGCGGCACTTCCTGCCTGCCGAAGCCGCCGTCGAAGTCACTGCCGATGCCCAGGCGCTGCCAGCCCGCCAGGCCAGCCAAGTGCTCCGCCTGCCGCTGAACATCCTCGAGCGTCACGCTTTCTTTCGGATCGGTGCGGCTCACTCCGCTTTTGATGAAGCTGTTGGCGAGCACCAGGCCGATCATGCCGTCACGTTCTGCGAGAGCGCGGATCATGTCGTCCGACAGATGCCGGTCGGTGTCAACGATTGCCCGGGCGTTGCTGTGACTGGCGAGCAGCGGACCTCGCCACAGTTCCACAGCCTGCCAGAAGCTTTCTTCCGCCAGGTGACTCACGTCCAGCGCGATCCCGCTTTCACGCATCGCTTCGAGCAGCTCAACCCCGGCTTCGGTCAGCGGGCCCGGTTCGCCCGTGCCGCCGGCGTAACGGGTCGACTTCCAGGCTGGCCCGAGCAGGCGAACGCCACTCTTCTGCCACCATTCCAGGTCCTCAGGGCCGCGCAGCGGATCGGCACCCTCCATGAGCAGTACCAGGCCCGGCACCCTGGACGAACCCGGAGCGAACGACTTCAGCTGCTCCTCAAGGTCACCCTTGCTGCGGATAATCCGAACCAGACCGCGCTCTTCCCAACGTTCGTAAAGCTCCAGCTGCCTGATGGCGGCCGCGCGGGCTTCAGCTGGTGTCGAGTAGACAGGCAGCCCGGGGTGGGCGGCACTGCTGGCGTGCTGGCTGGGCATCACGAACAGCGTGGCGAACACCACCCCGATTCCAGCGCGGGACAATTCTGGCAGCGTGACCATCGCTTCCTCGACTGTGCGCCCCTCGAGCTCGCGCAGCTGGTCGAGGGGTAAGGTCAGGTCACGCTCCTGGAGCGCGTTGTAGGCCAGGTCCAGGTGGCCGTCTACGAACATTGAATCAGTCGCCACTCAGTGCGGGCGGCCCATCTATGTTGCGGTGGATCAGCTTGCGGTCAGCTTCGGCGGCAGCCGGCGTGCCGGGGGCGGGAGCGGCCTTCTTGCGTGCGTTCACGATCACGTCGTGGTCAGGCGAGTAGATGCAGGTGGGGTCGGTTGCGGCGGCGTCGCCGGTGAGGAGGAACGCCTGGCAGCGGCAGCCGCCGTGGTCCATCTCGCGCATCGGGCAGCTGCGGCACGGTTCCTTCATCCAGTCGTTGCCGCGGAAGGCGTTGAAGCCGGGTGATTCGTACCAGATCCAGCCGAGTGATTTCTCGGTGATGTTGGGCAGGTTGATGCCGGGGATGACGCTCGCGGCCAGGCAGGGCTGTACGGTGCCGTTGGGGGTGACGCTGAGCAGGTGCGAGCCCCAGCCGCCCATGCATGGTTTGGGGAAGTCGTCGTAGTAGTCGGGTACGACCCAGAGCACTTCCATGTGGCTGTGCTTGCGGCGCATCTTCTCGACTTCTTCTTCGGCGCGCTCGAGCTGTTCGCGGCTGGGCATGAGGCTGTCGCGGTTGAGCAGCGCCCAGCCGTAGTACTGGGTGTTGGCCAGTTCGATTCGTTCGGCGCCCATCTGCGCGGCCATCTCGATCATGTCGCCGGCCTGGTGCAGGTTGATGCGGTGCAGTACGGAGTTGACTGACAGGGACAGTCCTGCTTCGCGCACGCGCTCGGCGGTCTCGATTTTCTTCTTCAGGAACGGGCCTTTGGCGATGAACTCGGTCATCTTGTCGTCGGTCGCCTGCAGGCTCAGCTGGAACGAACCCAGGTCGGCAGCGACGAGGCCGTCCAGTACGCGCTGGCTGAGGCCGATGCCGCTGGTGATCAGGTTCGAGAACAGTTCGCGGTCACGGGCGCGTTCGACGAGTTCCAGCAGGTCGGGGCGCAAC
>CALDPK010000276.1 GCA_937911855.1 uncultured Trueperaceae bacterium
GTGCTCGGGCGCGCCCACCACCTGGCGGAGGGAGTCGAGCGAGACCACGGGACGGGCCACCGCGCCGGTGCGCACCTTCCACTCGAGCACCCGGCGCGCCGAGCGCGCGATGCGCTCCAGCGAGCTGGAGTGGACGATCGTCCGACCGGGCTCGCTGACCGACGACCCCGGCACCGGCCGGGTGTCGCTGTCGACCGAGCTCGGTGGGCGCGGCCCGATCCCCCGCGACGACGTCGCCGCCGTCCTGGCCGCGTGCCTCGCCACCCCCTCGACGATCGCCGCGACGTTCGAGGTGTTCTCCGGCGACACCCCGATCGCCGAGGCCCTCGCCGCCCTCACCTGAGCGGCGGGGCGAGCGGTCAGCCCTTGGCGTCGGCCCAGGTGGCGCCGAACGACAGGTTGACCTCGAGCGGGACGCTGAGCTCGACCGCGCCCGACATGGCGTCCACCACCAGCTCGGCCGCCGCGTCGTGCTCGTCGGGCGGGACGTCGAGCAGCACCTCGTCGTGCACCTGGAGGATGAGCCGGCTCTCGAGCTCCTCGGTCCGGCCTGGACCTTTCCTACCGAGGTGTTGGGGAAGTTGAGCGGGACGGGAGAGGTCTCTCCGCTGATACTTCGGGGAGGTGGAGCGCCTGATCTGACTGACGCTGACCTGTGGCGTTTGGTGCAGGGGTTGCGCGGGCTAGGTGTGTCACGAGTCGGAGACATCGTGGTGGATCTCTCTCGATTTGCGGAACAGTACGTCCCGCCCGCCTATGAGCAGCAGCCGGAAGAGTGGGCGCCTTTCCGGGCGAATATCAGTGCCCTGGCGGTGAATGAGAATGCGCTGGCGCTCAATGTCATGCCCACCAGCGAGGGACAAGCCGCGCGCGTTTGGTATTCGCCCCAAGGAGTGATCGAGCCGCGAGGTCAGGTGATGACTGCCAAGAAGGGCACGGGCGACCGCGTCACCTGGACGCTCGATCCGAGCCTGGACAAATCGTTCCCTCTATCGGTGGTCGGTGGCCGCCTGGCAGTAGAGTTGGGGCGGAGGCGCTACGCGCGCCGACTCGAAGACCCGCGCCGCGCGGGGGGACTGGTGTTCCGCTCACTCCTTTTGGACGCGGGAGTCGAGGTGACTGGCGAGGTACGCCTGGACCCGGCTCAGAATCAACCACGGCTGGCACTATGGAACTCCGCGCCCCTAGCCGAGTTAGTGCGCGCGCTGGGCAAAGACAGTAACAACTTTTACGCTGAGATGCTGCTGGTGGCCCTGTCTGCGGCGCATGAGCCCTCAGCGCAAGGGCCCTGGTCCTCACATCGGGGCGCCGAAGTCATCAAGGCCTACCTGGGTGACGCCAGGCTCGCCCAGGAAGTCATGGGAGCGCCCGCATGAACGGCCAGCCTCCCCTGCTCGAACTCCGCAACCTCGAAAGCGGCTACTTCAAACAGCTGCTCGTCCTGAAAGGCATCTCCCTGAAAGTTCACGCCGGCCAGGTGGTCACGGTACTCGGCTCCAACGGAGCCGGCAAAAGCACGCTTCTCAAGAGCATCATGGCGCTCATCGACGATGAACCCCGCAAGGGCGAAGTGCTCGTGAACGGCCGCAACCTGACCAGGCGCAACACCGAAGTCATCGCCCGCGCCGGAATCGCCTACGTCGTCGAGGGCCGGGGCATGTTCCCGGAACTGACGGTGGCCGAGAACCTGCGCCTTGGTGCCTGGCACCGCAAGGACCGTCAGGGCATCCAGGAGGACCTGGACCAGGTGTACAGCGTGTTCCCGCGCCTGGCTGAACGGCCGCAGCAGCGTTCAGGCACGATGTCAGGCGGTGAGCAGCAGATGCTGGCAATCGCCCGGGCGATCATGAGCCGACCGAAACTGATCATGCTGGATGAACCCAGCCTCGGCCTGGCACCCCTGCTTGTCGCCGAGATATTCGGCGTAATCCGCGACATCAACCGCCAGGGTACCGGCATCCTGCTGGTCGAGCAGAACGCCACCCAGGCGCTCGCCATCGCCGACTACGGCTACGTGCTCGAGGGCGGCAGGTTGGTGCTGGAAGGGGACGCTGCGACGCTCGGCAGCAACGCGAACGTCCAGGAACTGTACCTGGGTGTCACCGCCACGGAAGGCACGCGACTGCACGTGCGGGGCCGCCGGCGCCGCTGGAACTGAAAACCGCTACTCGCTTAAGGGTTCCTGGTACGCCCACAGCCACTCGCGGGGTGTGACGCCAGCCTCGTTGATCTTTGCGGCCACGTCCCTGCCCACGTAGCGGTAATGCCAGGGCTCGTAGATGTAGCAGGTCACGTCACGTTTGCCTTCGGGATAGCTCACCACGAAGCCGTAACGCCACGCGTTCGCAAGCATCCAGGCTCCCGCTGCGGTCTGCCCCCAGTCCTCCAGGTCCCATGGCGCGGCGCCACCAGCGCTCCTGAAGTCCAGGGCGGTGCCCAGCTGATGTTCAGAGTGTCCCGGCCGGGCACTGGACGCCAAGGCGGCTTCACGGCCATCCTGCGCCACCCAGAAGGCAAACGTCTGCTCCTGGTACGAATAGGAACGGTACGCGCTCTGCACTTCGATGGGATTGCCGGCTGCTTCTGCAGCTTCGCGCAGTTCACGCAGGTCGGCGATCACGACCTCGCGTATCAGCCGACCATCGTCGAAGCCGGCTTCGGTGAGCGGCACCAGGTCATGTGGTTCGTAATCAGCCGGCAGGCGGAACACGGTGTCCACCAACGTGAAAGGCCAGTCGGCGTAGTCAGACAGCACGGCGGGTTCGTCAAGGTACTCGCAGACCGGCACGGCGAAGGCGGCTGAAAAGCCGGCCAGCACGGCAGCTGCTGTCATTCGGAGAGTTTTCAGGGTTCGTTCAAACACAGCTCCCCGAGTATAGCCGCGGTCCGCTGCGGCTGGCCCCGTGGAACAGTCTGTCCGGCAGCGGGCGGTACAATTGCAGGAACAGTGGCCCCCACCAGCGCTGGTGGCAGGGAGTTTCGGAAGGTTGCTCAAGTGGACAAAGTATTCGGAGTCGGAATGATCGGTGTGGGCGGCATAAGCCGTGCCCACATGCCCGGGTGGATAGCTTCCCCCTACGCGGAAGTCGTCGCCGGTTCGGATGTGAGCGAAGAGAACTTGGCCGTCTGGGGACGCGAGTTCGGCGTCACGAAGCTGAGCAGCGACCCCGCTGACATCATCAACGACCCGGCCATCGACATCATCGACATCTGTACCCCCAACATGTTCCACGCCGACCTTGCAATCGCCGCCCTTGAGGCCGGCAAGCATGTGCTGTGCGAGAAGCCGCTTGCCGTGACACCCGAGGAGATCAGGCGCATCATCGACGCCCGCAACCGCAGCGGCAAGCAGATCATGACCGCGCAGCATCAGCGTTTCGTGGGTGTGTCCCAGGCGCTGAAGCGGGAGATCGACGCCGGCGCGCTCGGTGAGGTGTATCACGCGCGTGGCTGGATGCTCAGGCGCTCTGCGTATATCCCGACGCCCACGTTCGTGTACCGCACCAATGCAGGTGGCGGAGCGACCATCGACATCGGAGTTCACATCCTGGACCTGCTCCTGTGGATGATGGGTAACCCGCGGCCGATCTCGGTGAGCGGCGTGGCCCGCACCGAACTGAGCACCCGCGAAGGGGCATTCAGCGTCTGGCACCCGGCTGCCATGCCGCGCGACATGGACGTCGAAGAGTTCGCTGCCGCGTTCGTTCGATTCGACAACGGCGCCACGCTCATGCTGGAAGTCAGCTGGGCGCTGCATCACGAGACGCCCGTCGAGGACATGCAGATGTGGCTGTACGGCCGCGAAGGCGGCGCCCACTGGCCCTCAGCCAAACTGCTGAGTACCGGTTACAACACCAGGCAGCTGTACACCAACCAGCTTGAGGTCACCGGTGACCTGATGCCGCCTCACGCCCTTGAGTGCATGGCGTTCGCCGAAGCCCTTGCCGACGGCAGGCCCTCACCGGTGCCACCTGAGCAGTCACTGCAGGTTACCGAGATCCTGGACGCGATCTACCGCAGCCAGGCCACCGGCCGCGAGATCAGGCTGGACGAGGAAGCTGCGCTTCGCGCCGACTGAGGCCTCTCCCCTGCCCCGGTGGCTTACAGATTGTTTCTGCTCTGTCAACTTAGGAGCCTGTTGCATTAAATATGCAGGGGGCGGTCGTTGTACTCTGCGAATTCTAATCGTGTTACATGATGCTTTACCATACTCGCGTAATGCATTAGATTGGATGCACAGATGGATGGACCTACGCCAATTAAGCCGTCTGAGGAGGTACCTATGCCAAATATTGACGTAACCGTTCCCGTTCCGGAGGAACGATTGGCTGATTTCTACAGCCTGTTTGGAAGCTGGCTTTCGGGTGAGGAGAAGCCGATGGTCGGCGGCCGCGGCAAACCTGCCCGGGGCGACACGGTATCCCGCCGCAGCCGGTACGCACCGCTTTACACGTACCTGACTGAAGAAGTTGAAGAAGACGTGGATCAGGTTGACCTGGAATTCGAGCAGATCGAGCGCGTCATCGCGGCGGAACTGCCCCGCTCCGCTTACCAGCATCGCGCCTGGTGGGCAAACACGCCCAGTCACGCTCAGGCTAACGCCTGGGTGTCAGCGGGCTGGCGCGTGGACCGGGTTGATTTCGACAACGATACCGTTTCGCTCACCCGCAACCGCCGCTGAGCATACGTATCCGAACGATATAGTGCGCAATCGGGCCGCAACTTCAAGGTTGCGGCCCTTTCTTTGACCTGACCCCGGTGAACAGGGCAAACTGGGTGCTGATGATTGAGCGAAAGTTGATGCAGCGAAGTTGACACGGGTTTTCCAGAACGGACAGGGGAAGATCAGGCGGCTCATGCTTGACCCCACGGCGGTGATCCTGGATACGGAGACCACCGGCACCAGGCAGGCTGAAGTAATCGAACTGTCGATAATCAATCTGCAGGGTGAAGTGCTGTTCGATCAGCTGATCCGGCCGCGCCGGATGGAGATGAACAGGCACGCGCAGAAGGTGCACGGGATAAGCCTCGCTGAGCTCGAGGACAAGCCGTCGCTGCCTGAGGTGATGGCGGAACTCTCCCCCATCCTGGAGCGGTCACTGGTCCTGGCCTGGAACGCGCTGTTCGACAAACTGATGATCCAGCGCAGCCGCATGATCTGGGACCTGCCGCCGGGAGACTTCCGGACCATGTGCGCCATGCGGCTTTACGCCAGTCTGTACGGCAAGCGCACTTTCGGCCTGCACCGGGCGGTGGAAGGTGAAGGGCTCACCCATCTGCTGCAGCGGCACTCGAGTCACCGCGCCCTGGGTGACGTGAACCTCGTGCTGGAGCTGCTCCGTGCCGCCTGTCAGGCGCATGCTCCGGCTGCAGCGGTTCTGCCATAACGTTATTTCCAGTCAGAAATCAGTCCCTGCCCTCACGCTTGAGGAGGTAGAAACCTGGCCTGACGGGGCTGAGTCTGGAGTCCGGCTGCTGGCTGAGCTCAGCCAGCTCTGATGCTGCCTCCTCCTCCGACATCTTCAGTGCCTGCGCTACCTGTTTGGCCTGCAGGATGCTCGGCAGGTCAGGTGAATCCAGGTACCTGAGCAGCTGTTGCCGCTGAGTCAGGCTGGTGGCCGGAGCTGGGGTGCTCTCAGCTGGCGCGGGCTCGGCCGCGGTAATTGGGGCGGCGGGCTCAGGCGCCGCCTGATGATCCCTGACTGGCCGCGATTGCCTGGCTGCAGCAGCGGGCCTGGCCGTACGGGGCTGTGCGCGGCCCCGCGGAGTGAAGGCGCGCCGCTGCACTGTGTGGAAGCTCGATGCGCTGAGCTCAGGCGACTGCTGGTTCACCTGCAGGTGGGCAGTTTCTTCCTGCGTTCCTTTCGCAGCTGGCGGACGCCACGCTGGCATCGGCGGCAGATCGTCATCATCTGCGGGTTCCAGGGCTGGCGGGCTGGCAGCGCCGGGTTGTTCCGGTTCCACATCAGCGGCTGCCCCGTTCTCTGTGAACGCGGCAAAGCCTGCGTCGGCTTCAAAGTCGTCTTCGGGCTCGTCCGACCATGCTGTCGTGAAGTCAGCCGGTTCGCCGCTGTGCTCCGCCTCGACTGCGGCAGGCGGTTCTAATGTTGTGGCCAGTTCGGTATCCGTAGTTCGCTCTGTGGACTGCTCGAGTTCATGAGCAGGAGCATCAGACTGATCCTGTTCCGATGCCTGTCCGAACAGGTCGGGCTGCAAACCGGGGTAATCGGTGTCTTGCTCGGCTTCGGGCTCCACGGTTTCCTGCTCCGGAAGTTCTGCCGGGAGGATGACGTCACCGAACAACCCGGCATGGGTGACTGTTGCGGGCTGTTGCTGCGATTCCCGCGGCCGGCGGTAGAACGGTTCAAGCCGTACGTCCTGACCGTCCACATGCAGTACGACCGCGTCGTTGGTGCGCAGTTCGTGTTCCGTCAGGAATTCCTGCAGGCCACCGAGTTCCCTTGGTGGCGAGAAGCTCAGCAGGAAAGTATCATCACTGTGCTGAGCCAGTGCACGGACTTCACCC
>CALDPK010000277.1 GCA_937911855.1 uncultured Trueperaceae bacterium
AGGCCAGTGGTGAAGAATTTCCCAGTTTCAAGGAGTTTTGGCTGGTGAAGCCCGAGGCGGACGCAAGCACCTTGGTGATTTTTGCCCTGCTGGACAGCCCATCGCTCACCGGCGCCTTCCGGTTCGAACTGTCACCTGCAGAGCCCGACGCAATGAGGGTAGAAGCACACCTGTTTGCAAGGCGGGATATCAAAAAGCTGGGTATTGCACCCTTGACCAGCATGTATTTTCACGGTGAGAACCGGCCGCAATTCATTGATGACTACCGCCCGGAAATTCACGACTCTGACGGGTTACTGCTGCACGCCAATGAACAGGATTGGACCTGGAGGCCTTTGCAAAATCCCAGAGACCTGCGCATCACCTCCCTGTTGGCCAGCAACCCAAAAGGTTTCGGTCTGCTACAGCGCGACCGGAATTTCGAAAATTATCTGGATACCGAGGCCCGCTATCATGAACGGCCCAGTTTGTGGGTCAACTTTGACGGCGACTGGGCCCCCGGCCGGGTCGAACTGGTGGAGATACCCACGGCCAACGAGACCAACGACAATATTGCGGCCTATTGGGTGTCCGAGCAGCCACTCAAGGCCGGCCAGGCGCGCTGCCAGGTCGCCCTTGTCATCGGCGGCGCCGCGGGCGAACAGCTGGCCGTCACGTTCCGTGAGCGTGAACGGGTCGCTGTCCCACAGCTCCAGCGGCTCCGGTGGCTGGACGTCGTAGTGGTTGTAGAACAGGATCGTCGGGCCGTCGGGGTTGCCGCCTTCGCCGTAGACGACGGGTGCGCCGCCGGTCTCGTGCAGTTCGGTGCGGATGCCTTCGGCTTCCAGCAGTTCGCGGACCATGGCGGCGGTTTCGGTGATGCCGCGACCTTCAGCCGCCAGGCTGGGTACGGACACCAGCCTGGCGGTATTTTCGATGATGTACTCGAGTATGTGAGCCGGGATCTCCGGCTGCTCAGCAGTGTTGCTCACGTCTGCTCTGCGGCTCAGCGGAGTTCGAAGCCGTGGACGCGGATCAGTTCGTCGCCGCGCGGTTGCCAGTCGGCCAGGCGGGCCGAGATGCCGTACAGGTCGACGGGCTTGTACAGGTAGATGGCTGCGGGAGCGTCGGTGAGGATCTGCATGGCTTCGGCGTACGCTTCTGCGCGCGCTTCGCGGTCGATGGTGCTGCGGGCGAGCGTGACGAGTTCATCCAGGCGCTCGTTGGAGTAGTAGCTGAGCAGCTGGTCGGTCACGGTCAGGTTCCAGAAGACGTAGTCGGCGTCGTAAGGAGCGTTGCCCCAGCCGATCAGGTATGTGTCGGGTGCGTTGCCGCCGAAGAGCGCGCCGACGTAGGCGCCGTACTCGGTGACTTCGACGTTGGCGTCGATGCCGACGTCCTGCAGCTGCGCGGCGACTGCCTGGGCTACCTGCACGTCGTTGACGTAACGGCCGTTGGGCGTGCCGACGGTGATGGACAGGTCGGTTGCGCCGGCTTCGGCGAGCAGTTCACGGGCGCGTTCCGGGTCGAAGGGGAAGCGCTCGACTTCGGGGGTGTAACCGAAGTCGGCTTCGGTCAGCAGGGTGGTGGTGGGCACGCCGGCGCCGGCGAGTACGCCTTCGATGATCGCGTCGACGTCAACTGCGTAGTTGAGTGCCTGGCCTACGCGCGGGTCGGCGAGGGCGCCGCCCTTGAGCGTGTTGATGCCGATGTAGATGACGCGTGCGGATTCAACGGAGCGCAGGTCGACGCTGCCGGATCCGGACAGCAGGGGTGCCAGGCTGGCTGGCACGTTCACTATCAGGTCGGTCTCGCCGGCGCTCAGGCTGGAGGTGCGTGAGAACGCGTCTTCGCTGGGGCGGAACACCAGGCGCTCAGCCGGTGCGGGCTCGCCCCAGTAATCAGGGTTTGCTTCCAGGATGATCTCGACACCACGCTGCCAGCTCACGAAGCGGTAAGGGCCGCTGCCGACGGGCGAGGTGGCGAATGCTTCTGCGCCGACCTCTTCAAGGTGGGCTGGCGGGACGACGAAGATCTCGCTGAACAGGACTTCGGCCATGGGTTGCGGGCTGTCGCTGTGGATCACGAACTCGAGTTCGTTCAGCACCTCGACGTCGCTGATCCAGGTGAAGCCGCTGCGGATGGGCGAGGCGTTCTCCTCGTCCAGGATGCGGTCGATGGAGTACTCGACGGCTTCGACGGTGACGGGTTCACCGTTGTGGAAGGTCGCGCCTTCCTGCAGGGTCATGTGCCAGGTCGTGTCGGTGGTTGGTTCCCAGGTTGCGACGATGCCGGGGCTGAAGGTGCCGTCGTCCTGCTTGATGATCAGGGGGTCGAAGATGTGCCACAGAACGTTGTAGGTGGCGAGTTCACGGCTGAAGGCCGGGTCGAGCGTTGCAGCGTCGGCAGCCTGGGTCACCGTGACCGTCTGGCTGAAGGCGCTGGCTGCCAGCGCGAATGAGGCGGTGAGAACTGCGTTTCTGACGAATCTGATCATCCCTGGGTCCTCCAAATGTTGACCTGACGCGGTCATTACAGCAGAAGAGTAGCACCGCTGAGCGTTCATTGCTGCAGCGTGATTGTGTGTCCGGACACCAACGCGGTGGTTTTCCAACACGTGGGCAAGCGGCTGATTGCAAGGCCGAAGGGCGGCAGTTTGTAAGGCAATGCCTCGGCAGATTGCAAGGCAAATCGACGGCAGAATGCTGACCCAGGGCTTCCGGGCAGGCCAGAATAAAATGAAAATCCGCGTATGCACTGCCAGAGAGCGCCTTCCTGCTGGCAGCGCACACAGTTGGCTCTGTCAGTCTGCAGGCGAATCGAACACCAGGCGAACCGGGGTCAACCGGTCGGCAGTCGCGCCGTTACCTACCTGGCCGTCACGGTTGTAACCCCATGCGTAAACGTCCCCGTCATCTGTCAACGCGAGTACATGCGCTCCGAAGGAATCGCTGCGGTGAGGAGCGGCGGACACACTGATCACATCGCTGAGGCTATCTAGGCGCCTGGGATCAGCCCGGATGACACCAGTGGCACTACCGTCACCCAGTTCACAGAAGGCGTTGCGACCCCAAGTGTACACATCCCCGTTCGCTGCAACGCCGATCGACACGCCGCCCCCCGCCTCGGCTGTAAGGAAGCTGCCCACGCCGCTTATGACGATCTGCTCGGGCTGCTCGACAACCAATGTGGCCGGATTCTGAGCCAGTTGACCGTAGCGGTTCTCGTCCCATCCGTACAGGTTGCCATCTGCGTCCAGCCCGAGCACGTGGTTGGCGCTGGCCGAGAGCTCGACCAGTTCCAGAATTTCGAGGGCAGTGAACTCGGGCACCCGGTACGGGGTCGGCCGGGCGTCGGCCGTAGGCAGTCCGAAGTGCCAGCCTCCGTTTCCCAACACCCAGGTTTCGACGTCCACATCGACTGCGCTGGGCCAGCCCACGCCGATCTGACCGCGATTGTTGTGACCCCATGCCCAGACGGTTCCGTCCGCCGCAAGCGCCAGTGCGTGTCTGGCGCCCGCGCTGATCTGCCTGGCATTGGTGAGCGTGTCTATGGGAGCCGAGGAATCTTCGCGGGTGCCATCGCCAAGCTGACCACTGCCGTTGTTGCCCCAGGCCCAGAGGATGCTGTCCGAATCGAGCGCCAACGAGAACGATGTGCCGGCCGCAACAGCGGTCATTGTTGCGCCAGCGGGCGGATCGGGATCCGGCACCTCGGGGTCCGTAGGTGGCGAGTGTGGTGCGTCGGCACAGGCGGACAAGGCGAGGGTCAGAACTGCCAGCGCGGTCAGGTGAAATGCATATTTATTTTTTCATGCGGCAGGGTAGGGCCGACCGCCATATCTTGTCAA
>CALDPK010000278.1 GCA_937911855.1 uncultured Trueperaceae bacterium
CCGAATTGTTCTTGCGGTAGTAGGTCACGCCCTGGACCAGCGAACTGGCACAGTTGCCGACACCGATGATGGCGACCTTGATGGGCTTCATCGACTGATATTCCTTCTGCGTGGAGCGCGGTGTTTGTTACAGTACCGCGTCAATGATCGGCGCGGCAAAGCAAACCGTTACTCCCCCGTCAAGCAAACCTGATCATTGTCACGCAACTGCAACGTTACTGTGGCCATTGCGCCAGCCCCGCTGGAACCGGGCTTGCCGAGGAAAGTCAATGTGTTTAGCGGGATTTTCACGGCTGGAGACAAAAGCACTGCGGCATAGTTGTCACGCCCCCTGTGGAGTTCGCGGAACCGATTTTCGTCATGGATGAACCCGTTCCCTCAATCCGGACGCCTGCGGGCGCCGCGCCCAAGCGTCCCCGCGAACTGGAAGACTGGCTCAATTTCCGTGTTTATCACCCGCTGGCATGGCACCTGGCAAGGGCGCTTTCGCGCACGCCTGTCACTCCCAACATGGTCTCAATTATCGGCGCCCTGCTGGTGGTGGTGGCCGGCATCGCCTACACCCAGCCCGGCGGGCTCAGCTACCCGTGGAGCGCCGCGCTGGGTATGGCGCTCCACATGTCGTGGCATGTGGTGGACGGAGCGGACGGCGATCTCGCGCGGCTGACCGGGAAAGCCAGCCCGGTGGGTGAGATGGTCGACGGGATCTGCGACTATGGCAGCCACATCGTGCTCTATTTCATTCTTGCCGCGTTGCTGCAGGCCCAGATCGACGCCCTCCTGCCCCCGGTCTCCACGTACGCGAATGAGGATTTCACGCCGTCGAGGGACGCGCGCCAAGCGGATGCCCTGGTGTTGTTGACCCAGGTGGCCGCGAACGCCGGAGACCT
Organism: uncultured Trueperaceae bacterium; assembly: GCA_937911855.1. Classification (GTDB taxonomy): domain Bacteria; phylum Deinococcota; class Deinococci; order Deinococcales; family Trueperaceae; genus CALDPK01. The sequence continues at coordinate 891 of CALDPK010000278.1, forward strand.
ACCCGGCCACGGTCTGGCTCGCCCGCACGTGCATGTCACGCTCCAGTGGGAGAGCCTCCGCGACGGGCACCCGGATAACATCGAACTGCTCTACGAGATCGCCGAGTCCAATGCCTACAGGGCCGACCTGACCAAGGTCGAATCGGAGCTCGCGCAGGCGCGCGTCCACGATGGCGTCGTCGCGGTCGACGTTCATGCCGAGCAGCGTGTAACTGAGGTCCTGTTCGCCGAGCAGAGAGATGCCGGGCGTTACGCTCAGAATCTCCGCAGCTGAAGGATCGACTGTCGGCAGCAGGTGGTAGGTGCCGTTGCGCAGACCGGCCACGCGGGTCGAGCTCTCCGGAACGATGTTGTAGCGAACGGCTGCCACGCCGGGTTGGCCAGGGCGGTAGTAATCTTCGTTCGCCTCGAGCCTGAGGTAAGTGTCAGGCACGTGCTCCACCAGACGGAACGGACCGGTGCCCACGGCCTGCTGCTGCAGGTCACCGAACTCCTCGACGGCTTCCTGCGGGACGACGGTCAGGTTGGCGAGGTTGGAGACGAACGGAGCGAACGGACGGCTGAGGGTGAACACCACCGTGTAGTCGTCGGTGGCTTCGGCCTCGGCTACTTCAGCGAAACGGCTGGCCTGGGGCGAGACGACTTCCGGATCGAGGATGCGCTCGAGAGACCAGACGACGTCGGCAGCGGTCATGTCGCGGCCGTTGTGGAACTTTACGCCCTCGCGGATGCTGACGGTGTAGGTCAGGCCGTCGTCGGACACCTCGTAAGCGGTGGCAAGCGCCGGCTCGAGCTGCAGGTCGGAGTTGAGTTCGAACAGGCCGTCGTAAATCTGGCCGATCACAGCGAAGCTGGAGAAGGCCGTGACTTTGTGTGGGTCCAGTCCGGCGGGCGAGGAGTCGACGGCGATCTCCAGCGTTCCGGTCTGGGCGTGCGCCAGTCCGGCGCACAAGAGGAGCAGCAGGGCAATACGCTTCATGAAATTACCTCCGAAGAATCAGGAATTGCCTGGCGCCGTCCCCGTGCAGGACGGGCTGACCAGCGTTACGACGAGGCGACTATAACACCGTGTCCAAGCTCAGAACGGCCGTTTCTTGTGCATGATCACTTCGTCCAGGCCGGGTGCAACATAATCGGGTATCGAGCCTACCTGGGCGTAACCGTGCCGTTCGTAGAACCGGCGGGCGTCGGCGTTGAAGCTGTTGACCAGAAGAAACATGTCACCGGTCTGGGCGAAGACCGTCTGCTCAGCGAGCGCGAGGAGGCGTGCGCCGATTCCCTGTCCCTGAGCCTGTTCGCCTGTGACGAGCAGCCGCACGTAACCGCTGCGTCCGAAGGCACCCTGCAGCTGGAACCAGATCAGGCCGCTGACGGTGCCGTTCAGGTCAGCGACGTGCAGCTGCTCGCCGCGGCCGTGAGCGGCGAGCAGCGTTCTCTCGAGGGCGGCCGGCGTGAGACCGTAGGGTTCGAACAGCCTCTGGTTTCGGATGAGCTCGGCGGCGCTCTTCAGGTCGCTGGCTTCCGCCGGGCGCAGTTTCACTTGCATGTCAGTGCTGCGATCCGAGGGGCTGCAGCAGTTTGCCGGCGATCACGGCGTGCCGTGCTCCGGTTGCGTTCGGCAGCGTGTTCGCCTTACCGTACCAGGCGTAATAAGCCATAACCCCGAATGCAAGGGCTTCGCGGTCGCGGGCGTCCAGCCCGACCTCAGCGAAGGTGCGCACAGGGAAGGGCAGCTCCTCCCTGAGCATCCGCAGCAGCATGGGATTGAAACTGCCGCCACCTGCCACGAGCATCTCGTCTGGCTGCGTGGCGAGCTGCGAGTAACCGCTGGCTACGCTGTGCGCCGTGTAGGCCGTCAGCGTCGCGATCAGGTCATCCGGGTCGAGTTCCGCTGCCAGCTCACTGGAACCGGTCTCGTGCAGCAGCACGTCCAGGGTGAAAACTTCGCGACCGGTGGTTTTGGGTGGCGTCAGCTGCAGGTACGGATGGTTCATCAGTCGTTCGAGCAGCGCGGACTGCACCCGTCCGCGTGCTGCTGCTGCCCCGTCCTGGTCGAATCTTTGTCCCAGGTGCCGTTCGGCAGCTTCGTCGATGAGGCAGTTGCCGGGACCCGTATCGAAGGCGATCACAGCTCCGGGATCCAGGCTGGCCGGCAGGAAAGTCAGGTTGCTGATGCCGCCAAGGTTATGGATGGCGCGGTTCACGCCTGCCTTGCCGTGCAGTTTCAGGTCCCCGAAAGAGACCATCGGCGCGCCTTCACCGCCGGCTGCCATGTCTGACTGTCGGAAGTCGCTCATGACTGGAACTCCGAGCCGCTCGAGGGTGAGCGCCGCTTCACCGATCTGCAGGGTCGATTTGACCCGCCAGCCGCGTTCCGGTTCGACGCGCGGCACGTGGTAGATAGTCTGACCGGAGAGCGCAACAAGGTCGGGTCTGACGACACCTGCGACTTCTGCGCACAGCTCTGCCCAGTGCGCGCCTACTTCGTAGTGCAGCTGGGTGATGGTGAGCACGTCTGACCGTTCCGGGTTCAGGCTGTCCTGCAGGCGCCGGCGCAGGTCCGCAGGATAGGGGAGTTGCGCGCGGTGCAGCACCTCCGATTTAAGGGTGCCGCCACTCGCTTCCAGTCGGGCGCATACCGCGTCAGCACCGTCCAGCGAAGTGCCGGTCATCACGCTCAGGACGCTCATTGGTTCGAATGGTCTGCTCAAGTTGATTCCCTTTCATGAAGTGCTGCGTGAACTGAACGGCGCAGGTCGGTCAGTGATGAGCTGCGGTGACGGTCCGGGTGAACACGGTTCGTGAGCAGCACAGTGAAACGGTCCCCATCCGGATCAAGCCACAAAGAGGTGCCGGTGAAACCCGTGTGACCGTACCCAGCTGCCCGACCGGCGAAGCTCTCCTCGTGACTGAGCAACCAGCCGAGACCGCGTGGCTCCCCCGCCGCTGTGAGCGCGTGCTGAGTGATGGCTTCCTGCAGCAGCTCTGGAGCGCCGAGCCGGGAATCCAGATTCAGCCAGGCCTGCGCGTACTTTGCAAGGTCAGAGGCCGTGCCGAACAGACCGGCGTGCCCAGCGACGCCTTCCCACGCACAGCAGTTCTCGTCGTGCACTTCGCCGATCAGCAGGCGGTTGCGCCAGCCGCAGTATTCGGTCGGTGCGAAGGTGGCATCAAGTGGTGGCTCAGGCCGGCCGCTGGGGCCGAACGGCCGGTAGCCGGTCGCGTTCATGCCCAGCGGCGAGAACACCTGTTCGGCCACGTACTCATCCAGCCGCTGGCCGCTTACGCGCTCCACCAGCGCGCCGAGCAGCATGAAACCCAGGTCGCTGTAGACCGCCGTTCCGCCCGCCTGGCTGACGGGTGATTGCAGGATCACGCCGAGTGCCAGCAACCGGTCGCGGGTTTGAGTGAAGAGTGGAATCCAGTTTGGCAGACCCGAGTTGTGCGCGAGCAGCTGACGGATCGTCACGTCCGCCAAGGAAGGCGACTGGAACCAGCCGGCATTGCTGAACCAGTGACGGATCGGGCGGTCCAGCTCCAGATCGCCCTTTGTGACCAGTTGCAACACTGCCGGCAACGCGGCCACAACCTTTGTCAGTGAAGCCAAGTCGTAACGCGTATCTTGGGTAACTTGTGGACCGTCTGTACTCAGCTGGCCAAAAGGCTGGGACGCCCCGAGGCTGGCGCTGCTACCACAGTGCAGTGCGCCTCCGGGGAAGGTTCCGCCTGCTGTGGCCGCCTCGAGGAGGTTCAGTGCTGATTCCTGTGACGTCACGAGAGTCAGGCTAGCAGGCACAACAAGTCAGCGCTACTACCGCTGGCCGGAAGGCCTTGCCGCGGTGCGCGTCTGCAAGTAGCGTCCCCCCCGGGCGAAGGTAGCTCCGACCGGCCAGTGGAGGTCCGAGGCTTGGAACGTCCGGGCGGCTGCGAGGGGGGGGATGTCGTAGAAGTCCTTGTAGCGGGGGTTGACCTCGTAGAGAACC
>CALDPK010000279.1 GCA_937911855.1 uncultured Trueperaceae bacterium
CGTCGTCCAGCTCGATGAGCTTCTCGAACTCCTCGTCGAGCAGGATGCGGCGCGCCTCGTTCACCTTCACCGTGCGCTTCTTCGTCTTCTTCGGGAGGAAGTCCTTGAACGCATCGGAGAGATTCTCCATCCCCTCGGGTGCACCCTGCGGCACGAGCATGTCGAACATCGCCGGCGACTGCTGGGTGATCTCCACCTCCACCTCACGACCGTCCAGCTTCCCGTCGCGAAGGAGCTGCCTGAGCTTGTCACGGGTTCGCCGGTAACGGTCCACGGCGCCGTCCTGCTCCTGCGTGACGTTTCCGGTGGCCGAGACCACGAATACGCCGTCCGCGTCAGGCGCGAGCGTCACGTCGTCATCCTCCCCATCCCCACTCGCGTCCGCCGTCGCATGCGTCGCCATTACCGGCGCCGCCGCGTCCGCCGCCTTCACCTCCGGCGGCTTCGGCAGGAGCAGGTCCAGTATCCGCTCGTCCACCCGCTCGTTGGCGAGATCCTCCAGCTCAGCCTCGCGCTCGGTGCGCACCATGTCGATGGCGCTCTCCACGAGGTCGCGCACCATCGACTCGACGTCGCGGCCCACGTAGCCGACCTCGGTGAACTTGGTGGCTTCGACCTTGATGAACGGTGCCCGGGCCATGCGCGCCAGCCGCCGGGCGATCTCGGTCTTGCCGACGCCCGTCGGCCCGATCATCAGGATGTTCTTGGGCGTGATGTCAAGCTGCAGGTCCTGCTGCAGCCTGCGGCGGCGGTAATGGTTGCGGATCGCAACTGCGACGCTGCGCTTGGCCCGGGACTGACCGATTATGTGCCGGTCGAGCTCCTCCACGATCTGCAGCGGCGTCAGGTTGAAACCGTCTTCGTCTCCCGAGCGGATGGCCAGTTCGGCGCTCACGGGCTGGAGCTCTCGGGGGTCTGCTCGGTGGACAGCACGGTGGCGGTGCCGCTCGTGTAGATGTCGATGTCGGCAGCGATCATGAGGGCTTTCTCGGCGATCTCGGCTGCGGGCAGATCGGTGTTGCGCAGCATCGCCATGGCGGCAGCCTGCGCGTAGGCGCCGCCGGAGCCGACGGCGACGACGTTCTCATCAGGTGCGATCACGTCGCCCATGCCCGACAGCGTGAGGATCTGGGTTTCGTCTGCGACGATCAGCATCGCTTCAAGGTTGCGGAGTACCTTGTCGGTCCGCCATTCCTTGACGGTTTCCACGGCGGCGCGCTGCAGGTTGCCGCGGTGGTTGTCCAGGTGAGCTTCGAATTTCTCGAGGAGGGTGAAGGCATCGGAGACGGTTCCGGCAAAACCGGTCAGTACCCGGCCGTCGGAGAGTGCCCGTACCTTGGTTGCGCCCTTTTTGACTATCGTGTCGCCAAGCGTGACCTGGCCGTCACCGGCTATTGCGGATATGCCGTTTCGGTGAACTGCCACGATGGTTGTTCCATGCATTCGTTCCATACAAAGGGCACTGTATCAGTTGGCTGTAGCCGTGCATGTCGGCATGCCGGACTGAAATGGCGTTAGCATTGACGCATGTATTTTCAGGAGTTCTCGCCAGGTCTGATCGAAGTAATCGTGGGTCCGATGTTCAGCGGCAAGTCCGAGGAGCTCATCCGCAGGGTCAGGCGCAGCCTGCTGGCCAGGCAGAACGTGCAGGTGTTCAAGGCCGCGATCGACGACCGTTACGACGCCTCAGCAGTCGCCTCCCATGACGGTGGCAGGCAGGATGCCGTGGGTGTTGCGGACACGATGGAGCTCGACCGGCTCATCAGTCACGACGCGCAGGTGGTTGCCGTAGACGAGGTCCAGTTCCTTGACGAGCAGATAGTCCCCCTGTCACTTGAGCTTGCCGAAGCCGGCAAACGGGTGATCCTGGCCGGCCTGGAGCTGGATTTCAGGGGCATGCCTTTCGGCAAGATGCCGGACCTGCTGGCGCACGCCGAGTTCGTGACCAAGCTGACCGCAATCTGCAGGTGCGGCCGGGCTGCCACGCGGACGCAGCGGCTCATCGGCGGCGCTCCCGCCCACTTCGATGATCCCGTGATCATGGTCGGAGCCAGCGACAGTTACGAGCCGCGTTGCCGGGGCTGCCACATGGTCATGCACGGCCGGCGCTCACTGCCCCTGTTCGACACGGTTCAGGTCTCTTAAGGAAGGAGGCGTCCGGAATCGCGCGGGAATGCCCGGGCGAACCGGACGTTGCTTATTCCCAGCAGTAAAGCCGTCAGGCGCTCCGCTCCGAGTGCGAAACCCCCGTGCGGCGGCATGCCGTGCCTGAACACCTCGAGGTAGCTGGCGAAGTCATCGGGGTTCAGGTTGCGCTTCTTCAGCTCGCCGATCAGCATGTCGTACTCGTGCACGCGCTGGCCGCCGGAGGAGATCTCGGTGCCGCGGAAGATCAGGTCCACGCCCCGCGTGAGTCCGTCTTCAATGGGGTAGGTGTAGAACGGCCGGGCAGCCTGCGGGTAGTTCGTGACGAACACGAAGTCACTGCCGTGTTCCTCGAGTGCCCAGCGGCCGATGAGCCGTTCGGCCTCGGGATCCAGGTCCTTGCCGCCTGACTCGTGTCCGTAGCGTTCCTTCACCAGCGCCCGGGCCTCAAGCAGCGGGATGCGCGGGAACTTCGCTTCAGCCATGGCGGGCGTGGCGCCCAGCTGCTCGAATTCGTAAACAGTGGCGGAAGCAACCTGGGTCATGACCGACCTGATCAGTTCCTCCTGCAGGTCCATGACGTCGGAATCGTCTCTGATGAACGCCATCTCGACGTCGAGTGAGAGGTACTCGGCCAGGTGGCGGTTGGTATGCGACAGTTCAGCGCGGTAAACCGGTGCGGTCTCGTAAACCCGCTCGAACACGCCGACCATGATCTGCTTGTACAGCTGCGGCGACTGCGCCAGGTAAGCCTTCTTGCCGTAGTAGTCCAGCTCGAACATGTTGGCGCCGCCTTCGGCGCCCGCGGCTACGACCTTGGGTGTCGAGATCTCAGTGAAGCCCCGTCCGTCCAGGAAAGCGCGGAACGCCTTGACTATCTCGGCTTTCACTTTCAGCGCTGCCCGTGCCTTCACGCCCCGGACCGTGACGGCCCGGTACTGCAGCAGCGTGTCCGGGTTGGCCAGCCACTCTTCCTTGCTGATCTCGACGGGCGGCGGGATGAGCGCCTCGGAGATGACCGTCAGGTCCGTGGCCTGGATCTCGACACCGCCGGGTGCCCGGGCGCTGGCGACCACCTTGCCGGTGACCCTGACGCTGCTCTCGTGCAGGGGCAGGTCCACTCCCTGGAAGACGCACTGCACCACTGCGGAGTAATCGCGCAGCAGCAGGAACCTGATTCCACCCAGATTGCGACGGTTGTGAACCCAGCCTTGCACAGTCACGGTTTCGCCTTCATGGGACTTCAGTTCACGTACGGGAATCAGGGGAGCTTCCATAAGTCAACGATTATTGCAGGTCACGGCCTCGAGCAGGCGGATGTGCTCACGGTCCTTCGCACGGTTGAGCCGGCGTTTGAAATGCAGGATGTCGGACAGGGAAGCGACTGACAGGCCGGCGATCTGCACGGAACGCTCCATGAGGGGCGCGACGTCGTCACCCAGCCAGCCGCTGAAGATCTCGATGTCAGCCGCGGGAATTATGACTTCGTCGACGCTGGCCGGCGCGGGCGTACCCAGTTTCAATGCATGCTGCCAGCCTTCGGAAGTCGCGGCGATGTCGATGTCGCGGGCCGTTTCCAGAATCCCGTGCAGCACCATCGCAGCACTGGCGTGGATCAGCACGGTGCACGGCGGGAAGCCGAGCGCCGTGACGGCCCGGATTATCTGCTCGCGGTCAAACGGCATCCGAAACCGCCATGACGATCAGCAGGCCGGACTCTGCCTTCACTTTCGTGTCGGCAACCGTTTCGTTGGAGATGCCCAGTCCGCTGCCGAAGTCCAGCGCGCTGTCAGTTACCTGGTAGCGTGCGCCGCTGATGCTCATGCGGCTGCCGGGTTCCAGCGCGATGACGCTGAAGGTCGTCCCTTTCGGGCAGGGCAGCTGCAGCTCGTCGCCGGCATCCAGGGGCCAGGCGATCATGCCGGCTCCGGCCAGGCTCACGTCGAGCCTGGCCTCGCGGCGCAGCCGGGCTGCCAGCAGCAGGCTGGCCAGACCCTGATCCCGCCTGGAACCCAGGCTCGCCAGCAGGAGCAGCTCGCTGGCGCCTGCAGTCACCGCCTCCCGCACTGCCAGTTCCAGGTCGGTGGCGTCCTTGTCCGTCGGGAACGTCACCCGTGGTACCGGACCGGCCCGCTCGAGGTCGGCCTGCAGCACCGAATCAAGGTCACCGACCAGCAGGTCGGGCAGGTGCCCGGCCGCCAGGACATGGCGCAGGCCGCCGTCCACTGCAATGAGCAGGTCCGCCCGGCTCAGCTGGCTGCTGAGCCACGCTCCCTGGGCGATGTCGCCCGCGGCTACCAGGACGGCTTTCATGCCTCATCCGCTTCAAGCGGGATCCAGGCGGACTGCGGGATGTCCAGCTGCAGGCGGTCGCCCGGCACGGGACTCAGCCCCAGTTCACGGGCGTGGCCGCTCCAGCGAAAGTTGTCCTGCCAGCCGTCCACTGCCAGGTTCAGCTCGAGCCCGGTTCCGTGGGGTACGGATTCAGTCACTGTTGCTCCCGGGCCGCTGCCGGAGCTGCCGAGCCTCACCTGGCCGTCGTCCAGCAGCACAGGCTGGTCGCGGTCCGTGAACACGTTGCGGTAGCCGAGGAAGCGCGCAACCCACGGGTTGCGCGGCGCTTCGAACACAGCGCGCGCGGGGCCCGACTGCACCACCCGGCCGGCTTTAAGGATCGCTATGACGTCCGCCAGGCGGAACGCTTCCGCCTGGTCGTGGGTCACGTGAACTGCACTCAGGCCGGGCATGTCCAGCAGCGACGCCAGCTCCCCGGTCAGGGTTTCGCGCAGGTTCGCGTCGAGGTTGGAGAGTGGTTCATCGAGCAGCAGCATCGCGGGTGAGGGAGCGAGGGCGCGGGCCAGGGCCACACGCTGCTGCTGACCCCCGGACAGCTGCTGGACCCGCCGCTCAGCGAGCCCGTCAAGGCCGACCAGGCTGAGCAGCTCCCGCACCCGCTCACGAACCTGCTCCCGCGGCCAGCGCCGTTCGACCAGCCCGAAAGCCACGTTGCGTGCGACGTTCAGGTGAGGGAACAGCGCGAAATCCTGGAACACCACTCCGAAGTTGCGCTGCTGAGCCGGAACCCCGGACAGGTCACGCCCCGCAAAGACGATCCGGCCGGAATCAGGCTGTTCAAGCCCGGCGACGAGCCTGAGCAGCGTGCTCTTGCCTGAACCACTGGGACCAAGCAGGCCCAGAACCCGGTCGGGGGGCAGCTCCAGGGTCACGTCGCCTACCGCCACGGTGGAGCCGTAACGCCTGTTCAGGTTTTCAAGTTGCAGCGCCATTGGCGCCATTATCACCGCTTCAGCGCGCCCGAGGTTACTGGCGGGACTCCTGCCACGACTCAGTCAGCGCCTTCTCGAACGCTTCGACCGGCTGGGCGCCGCTGATGCCGTACTTGCGGTCGATGACGAAGAACGGGACGCCCTGGGCGCCGAAACGCTGCGCCTGCAGCTGGTCGGCTTCCACTTCCTCCGCGTAGCGGTCACTGCTGAGCACCTGTTCGGTCTCGTCCTCCGGCAGGCCGACTTCCCGGGCCAGGGTGCGCAGCACGTCGTGGTCACCGACGTTGTCGCCGGTTCCGAAGTGAGCGGCGAACAGCGCGACGGAGAGCTCATCTGCCAGGCCGTGTTCCGCTGCCAGGTGCGTCAGGCGGTGAGCGTCCTTCGTGTTGGTCACGTAGCCGCCGTCAGCGCGGATTTCAAGCCCGACTTCAGCTGCGCGTTCTGCAAGCTGCGCCTGGTTGGCAGCGGCCTGCTCGGGACTCATGCCGTACTTGCTGGCAAGCATCTCGATGGCCTTCTGCCCGCCGGTTGCGGGGGCGGACGGATCAAGCTGGAAGCTGCGCCACTCGATGTTCACTTCGTCCCGGAAGGGAAGGTTCTCGAGTGCCAGCTCCAGGTGGCGGCGGCCGATGTAGCAGAAAGGGCAGGCGATGTCAGACCAGATCTCAATCTTCATGCCTGACTGTAACGGGAGGCGAGCGGAGGGCCGGGACCCGGAGCTACACGCACGATTGTTGACCGGCTGAGCGGGTTGTAGTAAAGTGCGGCGTTTCCAAAGTCCCTGGCCGCACTTTCCCGTCCGGCAGGCAGGAGTTCAGAATGCTGAGCCTCACCAAAGTCTGCGCTGAATAACAGGCCTGTGCCGCCGGAGCTGACTGCTCCGCCACCCGCCTGCATCTGACCGCAAAGAACATCCAAGACCGAGGCTCAGGCCTGCCTGTGCCGGCTGACCGGCGTCCCTTTTCAGGGGACCGCTGGAACGTTGCCGGCAGAAACCGGGAAACACTACTTTGACAACTGAATCCGTTGCCAGGCCGGCACATCCGTCCGGCCACCAGCAATTCACTGATTACCTGCGGCCACAGTGGCGTAGCGTCGCGCTGATGAGCGTACTGATCGTGGCCTACGTAGGCCTGCAACTGTACGTGCCCCTGCTGCTGGGCGAGTTCATAGATTCCGCCCTGGGCGGCGCCGTAGCCGCAGCCCTCAGGGACATCGCCGTCATCTTCCTTGTCGCCGCCGTGTTCCGTCAGCTGCTCGGCGCGGCCGCAACCTACGTGGGCGCCGACCTTGGCTGGCGGGTCACCAACAGCCTGCGTCATGACCTTGCCACCCACGCCTTCGCGATGGACATCGACTGGCACAAATCCAGGACTCCCGGGGAGTTCATCGAGCGGATCGACGGTGACCTGACTGCGCTCGGCAACTTCTTCAGCCAGTTCTCCGTGCGGGTGTTCGCTGGCCTGCTCATAGTCCTGAGTGTACTCACCGTCCTGTGGGTCATCGACCCGTGGATCGGCCTGGGCCTGACGTTCGTCAGCCTGCTCGAAGTCGGGGTGATCCTCCTGACCAGGCGCCGTGCCGAAGCGGCCAGCGCCGAAGAGCGGGAGAGCAGCGCGGAGCTGTTCAGCTTCGTCGAGGAACGGCTTGCCGGCATCGAGGACATCCGCGCCAACGGAGCTGGCCTTCACGCGATGTGGAGCTTCAACGGCGTGATGCGCAACTTCCATTCGAAGACCCTGCGCGCGTGGCGTGCCCGCGTGGCCTCCTGGCTGGGAGCGTACGGCGCGTACGTGCTCGGCCTGATGGTGGGCATGGGCCTGATGATCCTGTTCGTCATCCAGGGCAAGCACACCGTCGGGACCGCGTTCATAGTCTTCCAGTACCTGGGGATGCTCAACGAGCAGATCGAGATCGTCACCCAGCACATGCAGGAACTGCAGAAGGCAAGCGCGGGGCTGACCCGGGTGCGCGAGATGCTGGACACTGAAACCGCGCTTCCGCCGGGCGGCAGCAAGGGGCTGCCACCGGGACCCCTGGGCGTGTCGTTCGAGGGCGTCAGCTTCAGCTACCCTGCCCGTGGCGACCTGCCCGCCCGCACCACCATGCGGAACGTTTCTTTCAGCCTGGCTCCCGGCGAAGTGCTGGGCCTGCTGGGCCGGACGGGCTCGGGCAAGACGACCCTCACCAGGCTGCTGTTCCGCTTCTACGATCCCGCTCAGGGCAGCGTGAAGCTCGCCGGCCACGACCTGCGTGACCTGGATGAGCATTCACTGCGCAGCAGCATCGGCCTGGTCACCCAGGATGTGCAGCTCTTCCAGGCGACGGTCCGCGACAACCTGACGTTCTTCTCGGACGGCTACACGGATGAAGAACTCACCGCGCTGCTGATTGACGTGGGACTGGGCGACTGGCTCGCCACCCTGCCCGCCGGACTCGACACCACCGTCAGCGCGGGCGGCTCCAACCTGAGCGCCGGTGAATCGCAGCTGCTGGCGCTGGCGCGGGTGTTCCTCAAGGACCCCGGCCTGGTCATCCTGGACGAGCCGTCATCCAGGCTCGATCCGGACACCGAACGGCGGCTGGAAAGCGCCGTCAGCCGTCTGCTCGAAGGTCGCACCGCAATAATCATCGCGCACCGGCTCGACACCGTCGAACGTGCTGACCGCATCATGGTCCTGGCCGACGGCAGCGTGGTCGAGTACGGCCCCAGGCAGCGGCTGGCTGCCGATCCGGCCAGCCGTTACGCCCGTCTGCTGCGCGCTTCCGGCAGTGGGGCAGACCTTGATCAGCTGCTCGACGAAGCAGAGGAGAAGTCATGATTTCCGTAACCGGAAAACCCGCGGCACCGGCTGCGGGCAAAGACCGCACGCTGGGCCTGGTGGCCAGGTTGCTGCGCTACCGCACCCCGCTGTTCCTTCTCACGGCGTTCCTGTGGATGCTGGTCCACTCCACCCCCGCGCTGTACGGTGTGCTGGACAAGGGCCTGTTCGATGCCCTGGCCGACAGCACCAGCCAGCCCGTGAGCCCCTGGACGTTCCTCATCCTGATCGGACTGCTCAACCTGAGCCGGATCGGGTTGCTGGCCGGCGCTTTCCTGACCTTCGCGATCTACTACGTGGAGATCCAGTTGCTCCTGCGCCGCAACGTGCTGTCGTGGCTGCTCACGGCACCCCGGGCGCGGCGCCTGCCCGATTCGCCCAGTGAGGCGGTGACCCGCTTCCGGGACGACGTCGAGGACATCGTCCGCTACGTCGACAGTTTCGTGGACCTGACGGGTTTCGTGGCGTTCTCCGCCATCGCGCTCGTGGTGATGATGCGCGTGGACGTGTTCATGACGCTGATGGTTCTGCTGCCGATGCTCGTGGCGGTCGGCTTCTCGCGGGCCATCCAGGGCCCCATCAGGAACGCCCGCCGCCGCCTGCGGGAGGCGACCGGCCGCGTCACCGATTTCATCGGCGAGATGATGGGCAGCGTCCAGGCCCTGCGGATCGCGGGCCGCGAGGACAGCGCGATGCGGCATTTCGCCCAGCTGAACGAGACGCGCCGCCGCGCCGGCCTGCGTGACAGCCTGCTGACCGAATCGTTCCGCAGCGTCTCGGACAACATGGTGAGCGTCGCAACGGGAATCATGCTGCTGCTGGCATCAACCCGCATGCAGGAGGGCGTGTTCACGGTCGGTGACTTCGCACTGTTCATGGCTTACCTGCCGTTCCTGACGGGCATAATGACATTCTTCGGCAACATGCTCGTCGAACATCGCCGCGCCGGAGTCGCCTTCGAGCGGCTCGGCAGGCTGACGGTTGACGCACCCCGCAACCTGCTGGCCGAGCCTGTCGACCTGGAGCTGCGCGGGGAGCGGCGCAGGTTCGAACTGACCTCAGCTGAGCGCGTGCCGCTCAGGACACTGGACGTGCGCGGGCTCAGCTACCGCTTTCCCGACGGCGGTTCGGCCGGCATCGCCGACATCAGTTTCAGCCTGGAGCGGGGCTCGATGACCGTTATCACCGGGCGCATCGGCGCGGGCAAGACGACGCTGCTGCGCACCCTGCTTGGCCTGCTGCCGCCAGATGAAGGCCAGGTGCTGTGGAACGGCGAACTGGTGGCGGACCCGGCCAGCTTCCTGGTGCCGCCGCAGGCTGCCTACACCTCGCAGATCCCACGGCTGTTCAGTGACACGCTGCGCGAGAACCTGGTGCTGGGACGCCGCCTGAACCAGGCCGGCCTGGATGACGCGCTTGACCTGGCCGTGCTGCGGCACGACATCGGGCAGCTGGACCACGGCCTGGAAACCCAGGTGGGCAGCCGGGGCGTCCGCCTGTCAGGCGGCCAGGTTCAGCGCAGCGCCGCAGCCCGGATGTTCCTCAGGGACGCCGAGCTGCTGGTGTTCGACGACCTGTCCAGTGCACTCGACGTGGAAACCGAGGCGCGGCTGTGGCGTGGCATCTACGCCGCCGGGGACGCAACCTGCCTGGTCGTGTCACACCGCCGGTCAGCCCTCGAGCGGGCTGACCGGATCCTGGTGCTGGACGGTGGCCGGCTCGTGGCGAGCGGGACGATGCAGGAGCTTCTGGATTCAAGCAGCGGGTTCCGCAGCATGTGGCAGGCGGAACCCGCTGAACCGGTTTAGTACAGAGTCAGCGGCGGGCAGCTGCGGGGTCCGCGCCCTGCAGCACCACCCGCGTCCACTGCAGCAGCCACTCTTCCTGTCCTTCGCTGATCACTTCAGGATCCAGGACGGTGCCCTGGTCGCGAGGAACGTCAGCGAACTCCAGGAACTCTGGGGGCAGCTCGGTGCCTTCCACAACCGGGTACACGAACATGGCCAGGGGAATCGCTGCCTGCACGTCGTCTGACAGCAGGAAGTCGATGAACGCCCGCGCGCCCTCGGGGTTGGCGGCACCAGCAAGCACGCCGGCGGCTTCGATCTGGCGCCACACGCAGCCGTCGCACAGCAGGTTGACGGTCGGAGCAGTCTCGGGTGGCTCGTCGGCGAAGATCACCTCGGCAGCCGGACTGCTGGCGTACGACAGGACGATGGGCCGGTCGCCGCCGTAGCGGGTGAAGGCCGTGTAATAAGCGTCAGTCCAGCCGTTCGTCACCTGCACGCCGTTGTCACGCAGGTCAGCCCACCAGTCGAGCCAGCCGTAGTCCGCGTCCTCGCCGAACTGGCTGATGGTGGTGAGCATGAAAGCCAGGCCGGTGCTGCTGGCAGCCGGATCCTGCACGACGGTAAGGCCGTGCCAGGCGGGATCAGTAAGGTCTGCAAGCGTTTCGGGCAGGGGCAGGCCGGCTTCGTCGAACCAGCCGACGTCCAGGTTGAAGGCGACGTAGCCCAGGTCGACCGGCGTGACCAGATGGTCATCTGACAGGTGGAACTGCTCGGGTACGCCAGCGAGCGCGGGGGATTCGTACGGTTCAAGTACACCGGCACCGGCGGCGCGGTGCAGCAGGCTGTTGTCGATGCCGAACAGCACGTCCGCGACGGGCCGGCCAGCGGTCAGCACGGCACGGTTCACCACTTCGCCGGCGTCACCGCCGGGCAGCAGTTCAACGGGCCAGCCGGTCTGTTCGGTGAACTGTTCGAGCAGTTCAACCGGCAGGTCGAACGACGTATGGGTCAGCACCCGCACGGGTTGCTGGGCCAGTGTGATACCTGCCAGCAGGATTGTGATGGTTGCAAGGATTCTTCTCATGGTCTCCTCCCGTCACCGGGCCGGACCGAATTTCCAGCTGAGCTTTTCACGCTTCCTCCGACCGTACTAACGGTTTCAGGTTCTAGGGTCTGATCTCAGCCTTGCCGGATGAATCCGGCCGGGCACCCCTGGTGACGCGCTCATTGTATGCCACGGCCTGCCCGCTGAAGCTAGTGCACCACGACATCGCGCTTCGGCGGGACTTCGGGAAGGCGCAGCCACGCCAGGACCACGGTGGCGATGAAGATGACTGCACCGAACATGAACACTGCCTGGTAACCGTATAGCGAGGCGATCCCCACTGCGAGAAGGGGCGCCAGGGCCCGGGCTGCAGACATCACCGAGTTGTCCAGCCCGAAGGCGCTGCCTATCTCGTCTTCGTCAGCGTAAGAGGCTATCAGGGCGCTGAGGGCCGGCATGAGCCCACCGGTCGCGAAACCCGCGATTGCGTTGGCCAGCAGCAGCTGCCAGCCTTCGGTCACGAACGCCATCGCCACGTAACTGAGCGCGGACGCGATGCCCGACAGCAGCAGGATCTTCTTGTGGCCGGTACGGTCGCCCAGGCTGCCCAGCAGCAGCGAGGACACCGTGCCGGTGGCGCTCGAGATGCCGATCACCAGCCCGGTGAACGTGCCCAGCCCCTGGCTGCCGGCCATGATCAGCGGCACGAACAGCGGCAGGATGGGGACGAGCAGGCTGCGGGACAGGCTGCTGGAGAAGCGCGCTATGAAGGTGGTGGTCATGCCGCGTTTGGCGAACAGCACGCGCCAGCCACCCAGGATCGTCTGCCGGGCTGCGCGCGGCACCGGGGTGAAGTCTTCCTTGACGCCGAAGATGACCACCACGCCGCCGATGAACAGCAGTATGCCCGTGACGATGAACGAGGTGGCGTAGCCGAACTGGTCAGCCAGGATGCCGCCGATGACCGGTCCCAGGGCGATGCCTCCCCAGCTGGCTGTCTGCAGCACGCTCATGGCGTAACCGCTGCGGTTGCGGGGAGCGATCGACGCGACCAGGGCGTTGCCGGCACTCACGGTCCCTGACAGGATCCCCTGGATTGCCCGCAGGAGCACCAGCTGCTCGGCACTCGCGACGAACGCCATGAGCGTGACGGCCAGTGCTCCACCCAGCAGTGCGCGGATGAGCATGGGCTTGCGGCCGATGCGGTCGGCAACCGCACCCCACAGCGGCGAGGCGATCGCCATCGTCACTGCCTGGGCGCTGAACACGGCTCCGGTCCAGAAGGCGATGCTCGTTCCGGTACTGGAACCCAGCTCGGTGACGTAGTTCGGAAGGAACGGGAATATCATGCTGAAACCCACCGACGACAGCAGCTGCGCCAGGGCCAGAATCCACAGCATCCTCTGCCAGCCGGGTGTCCCGTTCATGAAGCAACATGCTAACGCTCTTCGGGCCTCGGTTATGCTGGGAGGAGCGATGTCCCGGACACATGTTTACTATCTGGCACCGACAGGACCGGGTGTCGGCCTCACTTCAGTCAGCATCGGCCTGCTCCACGCGCTGGACCAGCTGGGAACCCGGGTCGGTTTCCTGGAGCCCATCTCGCAGGCTGGCGCCCTGGGACCTGACCGGAGTACCTACTTCGCCAGTGTCGGCACCGACCTCAGGCCGCCGAAGCCACTGCCTTTCAAGGCGGCCGAGGAACTGCTCCGCCAAGGCAAGGAAGCGCTGCTCATGGAAGAGGTCGTCTCCCGCTTCCAGCAGGTGGCCCGGGACGCCGACATCGTCATCGTCGAAGGCGTCGCGGACGCACGCGACGCGATCAGCGTCGAGAGCCTGAACATGGCGATAGCCCGGACACTCGACGCGGAAGTGATCCTGGTGGGCGCGCCCGGGCAGGGCAGCCTGCAGGAGTTCTCCCAGCGGCTGGAGCTGAGCAGCGCCCTGTACGGCGGCCCCGAGTCACGGCGCGTGCTGGGTTCCATCGTGAACTTCCTGGGCGCGCCGGGCGAGGTGTTCGGCGCGAACCGCAGCCTGGTGGACGAGGACGCTCCCGTACCGACAGCAGATGACGTGAAAGCTGCCTGCAGCATCTTCTCTGACAGTTTCAGGCTGCTGGGAGCCATCCCCTGGCAGCGTGAGCTCGTGTCGCCACGGGTCATCGACGTGGTGGCCCAGTTCGGCGCACGCGTGCTGCACGCAGGCGAGATCGAGAAGCGCCGGGTGATCGACGTGTCGCTGGTCGCGCGGTCGGTCGCGAACATGACGGGCCGGCTTCGGCCGGGCGCCCTTATAGTCACGCCCGGCGACCGTGACGACATCATCCTGGCCGCGTGCATGGCTGCCCTGAACGGAACGCCGCTTGCCGGGCTCATGCTGACGGGCGGCATCGAACCTGACGAACGGATCATGCACCTGTGCCGGGAGGCACTCGAGACCGGCCTGCCGGTACTGACGGTCGACTCTGACTCATTCTCAACTGCTGCACAGGCGGCAACCCTAAACCTCGAAGTGCCGCTTGATGACATCGACCGCCTGCTGGCGGTACGCACCGCCGTGGCAAGCCACCTGGACGTGGACTGGCTGCGTGCTCACGCCAGCTCGGGCGACCGCCGCCCGGCCCGCCTGTCCCCGGCCGCGTTCATGTACCGGCTCGTCACCCGCGCCAGGGAAGCCGACAAGCGCATAGTGCTTCCCGAAGGGGCAGAACCACGCACCGTGAAGGCCGCCGTCGAGTCCGTCGAACGCGGGATCGCCCGCTGCGTGCTGCTGGCCGCACCCGATGAGGTGGCCCGGGTGGCCGAAGTCCAGGGCCTGACCCTGCCCGAAGGGCTCGAGGCGCTCGATCCGGCGCCGCTGCGGCAGAACTACGTGGACGCTCTGGTCGAGATGCGCAGCCACCGCGGGATGACCGTGCCGGTCGCGCAGGAGCAGCTGCAGGACAACATAGTCCTGGGCACGATGATGCTGGCACTGGGCGAGGTCGACGGACTCGTATCAGGTGCGGTGAGCACCACTGCGAACACGCTGAGGCCGGCCCTGCAGCTGATCAGGACGGCCGATCACGCCCGCCTGGTGTCGAGTGTCTTCTTCATGTGCCTGCCGGAGCAGGTGCTGGTGTTCGGCGACTGCGCCGTCAACCCGGACCCTGATGCCGAGGAACTCGCTGACATAGCGATCCAGAGCGCCGATTCGGCGGAACTGTTCGGCGTGACGCCGCGGGTGGCGATGATCTCCTACAGCACCGGCGTTTCCGGCTCGGGCGTCGACGTCGACAAGGTGCGCGAGGCAACCCGCATAGCGCAGGAGCGGCGGCCCGACCTGCTTATCGACGGCCCGCTGCAGTACGACGCCGCGATGGTGGCGAGCGTCGCCCGCTCCAAGGCGCCTGACTCCAGCGTCGCCGGGCGCGCAACCGTGTTCATCTTCCCGGACCTGAACACCGGCAATACGACTTACAAGGCCGTGCAGCGCAGCGCCAACGTCGTCAGTATCGGCCCGATGCTGCAGGGCCTGCGCAGGCCGGTCAATGACCTGTCCCGCGGCGCCCTGGTGGATGACATCATCTACACCATCGCGCTCACGGCGATCCAGGCTGAACAGACCGCAGCAGGCTGAGATGGCTTCCGGCCGCCGTCATGAAACCGTAAACCTCCTGACCCTGGGCGGCCTGACCGCAGCCTGGTACTGGGGGCACTTAAGCGGCCAGCCGCTCCTGCCCGAATCGGTGGCGCCCCTGCCGGCGCGCGTGGCGTTCGTGCTCAGTTACCTCATCGGCACCTTCCTGGTCACGCCCGACCTGGACCTGGCCAACCGCAGCGTGCGGGCCAAGAGCAACTGGGGCGTGCTGGGAATACTGTGGCTGCCGTACGGCGCCGTGTTCAAACACCGCGGCCTGTCCCACTCCTGGGTACTGGGCCCGCTCACCAGGCTGCTGTACATGGCGATACTGCTGCTGGCGCTCGCCGAACTGCTGCAGATGTCAGCGGGCTGGCTCGGCTACGACGTGAGCCTGCGTGCCGGACTGCAGGGCGAATGGGGCTGGCTGGCAGCCGGCGGGACGGCAGGCTATTTCCTGTCCCAATGGGTGCACCTCCTGCTTGATGGTTTCCCTGCCAAACGGCGCAGGCGCGTACGGTAAGGTATCTGCAACGTGACCAGTGACGAGCCCAACCAGACCGACGCCATGGAGACCGCAACCAGGCCGCCCAACGACGGCTTCAACGCCTCAACCCCCAGGTTCGGCCCGCCCGGACCCGGCGGCAAGGGCGCGGTCGAATACGTGCTCGGCAACGTCTGGGTTCGCGCCGCCGCCTACGTGGCCATCGGCATCCTCGTCCTGCTGCTGCTGTGGAACACGCGGCACGCCTACACCTTCGCTATCACCGTCGCGCTGGTCGGCTACCTTCTGGCGTACATCCTCAACCCCATAGTCACCATGCTGACCAGGCTCAGGATGGGCCGGGGACTGGCTGTCGGCATCGTCTACTTCCTGCTCGTCATAGTCGTCATAGTCGGCTCGTTCCTGCTCGCTCAGGTCATCGGGCAGCTGGGCGAGTTCCTGCGGCTCATCCCCAGTGCCCTCGAAGGGCTGACACCGCTGGTGACGGGCGTCGTCGAATGGCTGCAGGGCCTGCCGCAGTTCTTCGAACGATTCGGTGCGGACCCCGCCCCCGAGTTCATGGAGGACGGCGTGGCAGCCGTCACGCCTCTGGTGCAGACAGCCCAGGACATGATCAGCGACACGCTCGCCCAGTCGGCCGACACGCTGCGCACCGCGTTCCAGCGGCTGCTTGAAGGCGGCGGCGACTACCTGGTGGGCGGCGTTGCCTCACTCGTTTCGGGTGGCGTGCAGGTGTTCTTCATCCTGCTCATCAGCGCCTACTTCCTGTTCGATTTCCCGCGTTTCAGCCGCGCTGCCGTGCGCTACGTGCCGGTCCGCTACCGGGAAGTGTTCCTGGACGTTCGCGCCAAGACCGACCGGGTGGTCGGCGGCTTCCTGCGCGGGCAGGTGCTCATCAGCCTGCTGACGGGCGTGGTGCTGTGGATAGGCTTCACCCT
>CALDPK010000280.1 GCA_937911855.1 uncultured Trueperaceae bacterium
GATGGTGGGCGTGCTGCTGACCAGCGGCTTCCTGCGCTCGCTGCAGTTCACCAGCATCAACGCCATCGCCTATGCCGACATCGACCAGGCGCGGATGAGCCAGGCCAGCAGCCTGGCGGCAATGGCGCAGCAGCTGTCCCTGGCGCTGGGCGTGACCATCGGCGGCTTTGCCCTGAGCATCGCGGCCCGCATGACCGGCGCCGAAGACGGCGCGCCAATCAACTTCACCTTCGCCTTCCTCACCGTGGGGCTGATCTCGCTGGTCTCGGTGCTGCAGATGCGCAAGCTGGCGCCGGACGCCGGCGCGGAAATGGCCGGCCGCGCCGAGGCTGGCCAGGAAGTGGCCGAGCCCAAGGCCGAGTCGCGTCCGCAGTCCTGAATGTGTGCGCCGGCCTCACGCATCCTGCATTGCGGCCGGCGCACCGTGTGGCGCACCGCAGTGACAGGAACGCCACGATGAATCCCCGACCCGACGACAACGGCATCGAACAGGAGCCGCCCCCGCGGCGCGAGGATCCGCATCCGGCCAACCCGGAACGCCAGGCACCGGATCAGCAGCCGGGCGAGCAGCCGCGGCAGGATCCGGGATCCGGCCCCGACCGCGAGCCCGACCGGCGTCCGCGCCAGGATTGAACGCGTCGATACGAGTGGCAGCAGGAGGCAGAGATGACCCGCAAGACCGACACGCCGCCCCAGGCCGACAAGCCGGAGCGTGAGCAGCGTGAATACCCGCACGGCAGCGGCGACCGCAACAGTTTCTCGCCGTTCGGCAAGGACCGCATGCCGACCCACGAAGGCGGCAGCCAGCGACAGGCGCCGCCCGATCCGGACGCGGACGGCGACAAGGACACGCCGTCGCGCTGACCGGGTCACGCGACATTGATCGCGGATGGTTGAAGGTGGTTCCTCGATCAACGAGGAGAACCGCATGGCACTGATTCCTTCCGGCACGCTGGTGGTGGTCCCGGTCGTCAACCGTGAGGCGTTCGCGGCCCGCAACATCTACATCAATCCGGTCGACGGCAAGAACCTGAACCGCGTGTTCCCCGGCAGCCCGGACGGCACTTTCGCCGAGCAGCTTGCAGACTGGCTGGTCAGCAACTTCGTCCGGCAGGCGGACGCGTGGATAGATCTGCACGGCGGCGACATGAACGAGGCACTGACGCCGTTCGTCATCCACCGCACCGACGACGAGCCGTCCAGGCAGCTGGCCAGCGAGTTCGGCATCAAGTACGTGATCGGCTCAGCCAGCGAGGGTTCCAGTTACTCGATCGGCCAGCAGCTGGGCATTCCGGCGATCATCGCTGAAGCCAGCGGCCAGGGAGTTTTTGAGGAGCCGGAGATCGCCATGCTCGAGGACGGGGTCAAACGCGTCATGCAGGTGCGCGGGATGCTTCAGGGAACCCCGTTCGATTTCACGCCCACGCACCTGGGTTCGTTCAACGTGCTCAAGTCAGCGCACGACGGCTACTGGTACCTGGCTGTCGGGATGGGCCAGGAGGTGCGCGCCGGCGACGTACTCGGGGAGATCCGAGATTTCCTGGGCGAGCCGCTTGAGCAGATCACCGCACCGCATGACGGAGTAGTGCTTTACGCGGTCGCCAGCCTGGCCATGAACGCGGGCGATCCGCTGGTCGGAATCGGCAGTTGATGGCGAAACCGCTGCACGACTGGATCGAAACGAACTTCGACGGACTGCTGGAAGAGCTGCTTGAACTGGTTCGCATCCCGTCGGTGAGTGCCCAACAGGAACATCGGGGCGATCTGCTTGAGGCTGCGCAGTTCATCGCCGATTTCCTGTCGGGTGCGGGCCTGCAGACGGTCGAGGTGATGCCGACTGCCGGCAACCCGGTGGTGTTCGGTTCGCAGCACGTCTCTGACGAGGCTCCGACCGTGCTCATCTACGGTCATTACGACGTGCAGCCACCTGAGCCGCTCGGTGAATGGCTCACTCCGCCGTTCGAACCGCAGGTTGAGGACGGACTCATCCGGGCCCGCGGCGTGTCGGACGACAAAGCTCCGCTGTTCATCGCGCTGGCCGTCACCCGCGGGTTCCTGCAGGCCGGCGGACTGCCAGTCAACGTCAAGTTCCTGTTCGAAGGGGAAGAGGAGATCGGCAGCCCAAGCCTCGAAGCTTTCCTGCAGGACAACGCTGAACTTCTGAAGGCCGACATGGTCCTGTCCGCTGACGGCGGCATGTGGCTGCCGGACGTCCCGACCGTCGTGAACCAGTCGCGCGGCATGGTGTCACTCGAGTTCACCCTGCGCGGTGCCCGCACCGACCTGCATTCCGGCCGGCACGGTGGCGGCGTCGCGAACCCGCTGCACGCCATGGCGGAACTCGTCGCCGGACTGCATGACGCTGACGGCCGCGTGACCGTGCCCGGTTTCTACGACGGCGTGACTGAACTGAGCGCTGACGAACGGGAGCAGTTGAAGAGCCTGCCGTTTTCGGACGAAGGCTACCTTGAGGCGGTGGGCGCCCCGGAACTGTTCGGCGAGAAGGGCTTCAGCACACTCGAACGGCACTGGTACCGCCCGACGCTTGAGCTGAACGGCATGTGGGGCGGTTACCAGGGCGAGGGAAGCAAGACGGTCCTGCCGGCCGAGGCCCACGCCAAGATCACCTGCCGGCTGGTGCCCGGTCAGGAGCCCGAAGTGATCGGCGCGGCGCTGCAGAAGCACGTGCTTGACCTGAAACCTGCCGGCGTAACCCTGGAGATCAAACCAGGCAAGCATGGCGCCAGGGCCTACCGGATCCCGCCCGAGCATCCCGGGCTGCAGCTTGCCGTCGGCGGGGTGCCGATGGCAGCCCTGCTCGGGCTGCTGACGATCACCGCTCTTCTCGTCGCGCGCCCCGGGTACCGCGGCCGCGTCCCGGTGGCAACAATCCCTTCCAGAC
>CALDPK010000281.1 GCA_937911855.1 uncultured Trueperaceae bacterium
GGAATGGGACAATTTCACCCCGAATTTCTTCATGATCTTTTCGCCCGGCACACTGGAAGACGTACCCACGACGCTGCTGACCAGCTTCAGCCTGCCAACCGAGCAGCGCGCTGATCTGCGCGAACTGGTACGCGCCTTCCCGGCCATGACCCTGCTGGAAGTCGAAGCGATCCTGCAGCAGATCCGGGATATCCTGTCGCAGGTTACGCTAGCCGTTGAATACGTGCTGGTCTTCGTGTTGCTCGCCGGCTTCACGGTTCTCTTTGCGTCCCTGCAGGCCACGCTCGATACGCGGTTGTATGAGGGCGCGCTGCTGCGCACCCTGGGTGCCGAGGGACTCACGCGCCTGCCGCCCGCCGTGGGTGTACACTTCAAATTTCATATCAGTCCGCTCAGATCGCTTGGCATCAATGGCCACAACAATGCACTGCGACCCAAAGCGCTTGGAGGCTTCTTTGACAAACTCAGGATTTTCGACGGCAATGGTGTTCAGCGACACCTTGTCCGCACCAGCGTTCAGCATCGCACGCATATCATCCACCGTCCGCAGACCACCGCCAACCGTCAGCGGGATGAAGACCTGATCCGCTGTTTTCCGCACGACATCATGCATGATGCCGCGGCCTTCGTGCGTTGCCGTAATGTCGAGGAAGACGAGCTCATCAGCACCAGCGTCATCCACACGGGGCGGTAGGCATCGCGATCGGTGATCGTGAACTCGATGGCGCGGACACGCTCGCCGCGGAACGGCACCCAGCCTTCGCCCTCGGGCACGTTGCTCTGGAAATAGGCACGGGCCACGTCAGCGGCGTTCGTCAGAAGGAAGGCATCGGTTTCGGCGCGCACCCGGCGGCCGAAGTCGAGGTAGTTGTCCCAGCTTGCCGTGACTTCCTCAACTGTGGCCCCGGTCGCGTCGAGGATGTCACGCCGGAGGAACAGGACTCCGGGCCCCAGATCGCCAGGCAGGGCGATGGTGCGCCCATCTGACGTGCTGATCTGCGCCCACGAGTACGGTGCGTAAAGTTCTTCGAACTGCCCTGCGTTATACGGTTCCTGCGAGAGGTCGACGAGCGCACCGGAAGCCAGGAAGCGTGCCACGAATTCGACGTCGAGGGCGACGACATCCGCTGCACCGGTGCTGGCGGCCAGCTCGGTTACGAGACCGTTGTGGTGATCACCGTGTTCACGGCGCACCATTTCAACCCGGATGTCGGGGTTCTCCTCGTGGAAGATCGGCAGTACCTCATTCAGGTGCGAGTCCAGATCAGGAAATACGGCGATCGTGATCGTGGTCTGTGCAGCGGCGGCGCCCATCAGGGCTAGGAGCAGCAGTGTGGTCAGTTTTTTCATCATCGTTCTCCTGTTGGCGGTGCTGAGTAGGTTGGCGCAATCAGAGCTTGCGCACGGACTGGCGACTGATCAGTTCGGGTTCGAACCTGCGGCGCACCTCCACTTCCTTGCCGTTCAGGGCGGACAGGGCCAGTCGGGCCGCGGCAGCTCCCATTTCCTGGAGCGGCTGGCGGACCGTAGTCAGTGACGGATACAGGTAGCGGGCGAACAGGACATCGTCGAACCCGACTACGGAGATTTCATCCGGGATGCTGCGTCCGGCTTCGCGGAGCGCCTGAAGCACGCCAGCGGCCATCTGGTCGTTGCCGGCGAAAATGGCGGTTATGTCGGGCCTGCGCCTGAGGAGTCGCTGCGCTGCCTGGTAACCGCCCTCTTCAAGCCAGTCAGACTCGATAACGAGCTCATCGCTGTAATCGACTCCTGCAGCGACCAAGGCCTGCCTGTAACCCTGGAGTCGGGCGCGGCTGTCCGGGAAGCTGAGCGGACCCGTAAGGTGACCGATGATGCGGTGGCCGTTTTCCAGCAGGTGCTCGGTAGCGAGCCGGCCCCCGAACTCGTTGTCTATCGACAGGCTGCGGTTTCCGGCTTCTGCGATGTGGCGGGCCACCAGTATTACGGGCAGGTCGCCTGCCATCAGTTCCAGTACCGCATCGTCACTCAGAGCTTCGACGTGCAGTACCAGGGCGTCGACTCGCCGGGACCTAAGGTTCTCGATGGCACGCTGCTCGAATGCAGCGTCAGCCTTGCCACTCGCGACGAGGATATGCATGCCGGCTGCCTCGACGACACTTTCGACGCCGCTGACCATCACGCTGTAGTAAGGACTCGTCATCTCGTTGACGATCACGCCGATACCGCCCGAGCGGTTCGTGGCCAGGCTGCGTGCGAATGCGTTGGGCCGGTAATCCAGTTCCGCCACGGCCTTAAGGACGCGGGAACGGGTTGCTTCCGCCACGGGAACAGTGCCGTTGAGCACGCGCGAAACGGTGGACATGCTCACCTGGGCGCGCCGCGAGACGTCGCGGATCGTTACGGTACCGTGCGTGTCACTCATACGACTGCAGGTCCTCCCTTCGGCCTGAATGGACGTGGAAATCAGCTGGTACGTCAAGCTGACAGCTTCTGAAAACGCTTTCATAGGGTTATACGGCAGAGCGCACTGCTTGTCAAGCCGCAGCCCGGCTTATATCGACTTTATATGTTGCTGGGCGCTTCCTGACGGAGCTGCCTCCCCGGCATTTCCTGCAAGCGCTTTCAGCAGCACAGCTGACTGTGGCGGCTTCAGCGGCACAACTGCTGTATGCTGCGGCAAATACAAGTACGTCTGCCCGTTACCCTGGTCCGGTCGGACGCAGCACGGAGGAGATCCATGGCAATCACTGAAGAAAGAACCCAGCTGCTGAACTTCGTGGCAGGCGAGTGGAAACGGTCAAGTGCGGGCGAATATCAGGATGTCGTCAACCCGGCAACCGGCAAGGCAATCGCTTCCGTACCGCTCAGCCCGGCCAGCGAAGTCGAGGAAGCCGCCAACATCGCCCACCAGGCTTACCTGGAATGGCGCGAAGTCCCGGTGGTGGACCGCATCAAGCCGCTGTTCAAGCTGCGCGACCTGCTACTCGCCCACCAGGACGAGCTGGCCCGCACCATCACCAACGAGGCCGGCAAGACCCACGGCGAGGCGTTCGGCGAGCTGGCTCGCGGCATCGAGAACGTCGAGGTCGCCTGTGGCGCGCCGATCATGCTCCAGGGCACGAACAACGAGGACATCGCC